>JAZTWD010000029.1:0-20761 GCA_045635685.1 Ruminococcus sp. | reverse complement strand
AGCTCTTAACGATAAGATTGATACAAAGACTGTTAAGGAATTTAACAAGATTAAGGCTAAGAAGAAGAAGCAGCTTGCTCAGTACGTTAAGAAGATGGACAACTTCGACCTTAACCCCGACTTTATCTTTGATATTCAGGTTAAGCGTCTTCACGAGTATAAGAGACAGCTTTTAAATGCTTTCTCTATTCTTGCTATCTACTTCCGCATTAAGGACGGCACACTCACAGACTGGAACCCCACAGCATTCATCTTCGGTGCTAAGGCTGCTCCCGGTTACAGACGTGCTAAGGCTATTATCAAGTTCATCGGTGAGATTGCAAATCTCGTAAACAATGACCCCGATACAAAGGACAAGCTCCAGGTTGTATTCGTTTCCAACTACAACGTTTCTTACGCAGAGAAGATCGTTGTTGCTGCTGATGTTTCTGAGCAGACATCTACAGCAGGTACAGAGGCTTCAGGTACAGGTAACATGAAGTTCATGCTTAACGGTGCTGTTACTCTCGGTACTTACGACGGTGCTAACGTTGAGATTGCTCAGCAGGCAGGCGAAGAGAACGAGTATATCTTCGGTGCAAGAGTTGAAGAGATCGACTCCCTCAAGGCTGGCGGCTACTGGCCCAGAGGTATCTATGATACAAACGCTGAGGTAAGAAGAGTTATCGATTGCCTCGTTAACGGTATGTTCTCTGACGACGGTGCTCAGGGCGAAGGCAGCTTCAGAGAGCTCTGGGAGGGCTTACTCGACGGCAAGTCCTGGCATGCACCTGACCATTACTTTATCCTCAGAGATCTTCCCGATTATATCGAGACAAAGATTCGTTGCAACAGAGAGTATGCTGACAGAATCGCATTTGGTACAAAGTGCTTAAAGAACGTTGCCAACGCAGGCAAGTTCAGCTCTGACAGAACAATCCTCCAGTACGCAACTGAGCTCTGGCACGTAAAGTAATCTAATACTTTTAATATTAACGGCGACGGATAAATTCCGTCGCCGTTTTCCGTTAGCTACGGTGGGCATTTCGCCTGTGGATAGGTCGGTTTTAAAGGTAACCTTCTATTAACGGAGGGGGATATGCTTTCAGGGGGTTAAATTTTGGTTGAAACTATTTTAGATTTGTAGTAACATATATACGTATATATATTATAAGTTTTGGTGAAGAAAATGAAGAATAAAAGCAAAGCTAAAAAATCGTCTTTAAGGCGGTTTTTGCCCTACTATAAAAAGTACAGAGTCACCATGGCGAAGGATTTGCTGTGTGCCGCCCTTACTACTATATGCGAGATTATGCTGCCTTTGCTGGTGCGTGAGATTACAGGCAGAATATCCGACGACCCACTAAGCTTAACTGTGGGTTTTGTAATCACCATTGGTGCGGCTTACCTTGCAATGCGTATTGTTGACGGACTTGCCTATTATTATATGGCAAGCGTGGGCCATATAATGGGTACAAAAATCGAAACCGATATGAGAAAAGAGCTTTTCTCACATTTGCAGAAGCTTCATATGGGCTACTACGACAATGCAAAAGTCGGTACTCTTATGAGCCGTATTGCAGGCGACCTTTTTGACGTTACAGAGTTTGCCCACCATTGCCCCGAAGAGTTCTTTATTGCAGGCATCAAGATTATTGCTGCGTTTATTATCCTTTGCACTTTCAATGTGCCCTTAACTCTTCTGGTGTTCATTGTGATTCCGCCAATGATTGTTGCCCTTACCCTCTTTAATCGTAAAATCAAAAAAGGCTTTCGTCAGCAGAGGGTAGAAATCGGCGAGCTTAACTCTCAGGTAGAGGATAGCTTACTGGGCATTCGTGTGGTAAAATCTTTTGCCAATGAAGATGTAGAAAACCAAAAGTTTGACAAAGGCAACAAAAGATTTTTTGACATAAAAGCAAAGAACTATAAGTATATGGGACTTTATGCCTCTACAACACGGTTTTTCGAAGGCTTTATGTACATTATCGTTGTGGTTGCAGGCACATTGTTTATGATGAAGGGTCATATTGACCCTGCTGATTTTGTGGCATATCTGCTGTTTGTTTCTACACTTTTAACCTCTGTAAGGCGAATTGTAGAGTTTGCCGAGCAGTTTCAGCGTGGTATGACGGGTATCGAGAGATTTTACGAGGTTATCGATACTATCCCCAAAATAACCGACAAAGAAAACGCCGAAGTTTTAGGCGATATTAAAGGTGAAATCGAGTTTAAAAACGTTACTTTCCGTTACTCTGAAGAAAACGAAGACGTTCTGGAGAATATGTCCTTTAAGATTAAAAGCGGCGAAAAGGTGGCTCTTGTTGGCCCCTCAGGCGGCGGCAAAACCACAATATGCTCACTTATTCCTCGTTTTTATGAGGTGGACGAAGGCGGTATTTATATTGATGATAAAAGCATCAAGGATGTTACTCTCAAGAGCCTTAGAGACAAAATCGGCATTGTTCAGCAGGACGTTTACCTGTTTTCAGGCTCTGTAAAAAGCAACATTGCCTACGGCAAAATGGATGCTACTGATGAGGAAATTGTGGAGGCGGCTAAAATGGCAGGTGCCCACGACTTTATTATGAATCTGCCTCAGGGCTATGATACCTACGTAGGTGAGCGTGGAGTTAAGCTTTCGGGCGGACAGAAGCAGAGGATTTCCATAGCAAGAGTTTTCCTCAAAAATCCCCCTGTGCTTTTACTTGACGAGGCAACCTCTGCTTTAGATAACGAGTCAGAGCTTGTGGTGCAGAAGTCTTTGGAAAAGCTTTCAAAGGGTAGAACCACAATCACAGTTGCCCACAGGCTTACTACTATTAAGAATGCCGACCGCATTTTTGTAATCAACAAAAACGGCATTGCCGAAGAAGGTACTCACTCAGAGTTACTTGTGAAAAACGGCATTTACAAAGAGCTTTACAGTGCTTATACATCGGTTTAAAAATAAGGAGCGATAATTATGTTCGGTGCAAAAAAGAATTTCGGCTTTGGCTGTATGCGTATGCAGATGAACGGGGAAGATGTAGACCTTAAAGAGTTTGCTAAAATGATAGATGCCTTTATGGATGCAGGCTTTAATTATTTTGACACAGCCCACGTTTACATCGGAGGCAAAAGTGAAACCGCTTTAAAAGCCTGCCTTACCTCACGTTACCCCAGAGAAAGCTATGTGCTTACCAATAAGCTCAGCTCCGGCAACTTTAACTCTAACGAGGAAATCCGACCTCTTCTGGATTTACAGCTTGACGCCTGCGGAGTTGAGTATTTCGACTTCTGGCTTATGCACGCATTGAATCGTGACCTTTTTGAAAAGTACAAATCATGCCGTGCCTTTGAAACCGCCTTAGAGCTTAAAGCCGAGGGCAAAATAAAGCATCTTGGCATTTCTTTTCACGACAAGGCTGAGGTTTTAAGGCAAATCCTCTCCGAGTATCCTCAGATTGAAGCGGTACAGATTCAGTTTAACTATGTGGATATGGAGGATGAAAACATCGAGAGCCGTAAGTGCTACGAAATCTGCCGTGAGTTTAATAAGCCTGTAATTGTTATGGAGCCTGTTAAGGGCGGTGCGTTGGTTAATCTTCCCGAAGAAGCTGACAAGGTTTTAAAGAACCTTAATGGCGGAAGCAATGCCAGCTTCGCTATCCGTTTTACAGCAGGCTTCGAGGGCATATTTATGGTGCTTTCGGGTATGGGTAATATGGCTATGATGCAGGACAACTTAAGTTTTATGACCGACTTTAAACCCTTAAACGAAACCGAGCTCGAGGCAATAAATAAAGTTTGCGAAATCCTTAAAACCCAAGATACCATCCCCTGCACAGATTGCAAATACTGCGTAGAGGGTTGCCCTATGAACATTAATATCCCTGCACTTTTTGGAATTTATAATAACAAAAAACAGCTGAAGGGTTACTTTTCAAATTGGGATTACGACAAAATTATAAGGGACAAAGGCAAGCCCTCCGACTGTATAGAATGCGGTAATTGCGAAAGTGCCTGCCCTCAGCATCTTGAGATAATAAAACTTTTAAAAGAAGTAGAAAAAGAGTTTAACTAAAATGAAATTTATCGAGAAAAACCCCATGATTATGATTGTGGTTGGTGTTTTGGGAATTTCACTTTCCTCAATCTTTGTTAAGTTTTCATCAGCTCCCTCGGCGGTAACTGCCGCCTACAGGTTGATGTGGACGGTTTTAATTCTGACTCCCATAGTTTTTTCGAAAAAAGAAACCCGCAAAGAGCTGAGAAGCCTTTCTAAAAAAAGCGTTATTTTAAGCATTATAAGCGGTGCTTTTCTGGCACTTCATTTTGTATTGTGGTTTGAGTCTTTAAGCCATACCTCTGTGGCAAGCTCCACTACCATTGTGTGCACCGAGGTTATCTGGGTGGCGTTGGGATTTTGCCTTGTGCTAAAAGGTAAGCTTAACATAAAAGCCATAATGGCAATTGCCATTACCTTAGTGGGCAGTGTGCTTATAGCTTACTCCGACTCAGGCGGTGAAACAGGGCTTTACGGTGATATTCTGGCACTTCTGGCGGCTGTTGCCGTGGCGGTTTACACCCTTATCGGCGGTGTGGTCAGAGAAAAGGTAAGCACAACCGTTTACACCTATATTGTTTATGTTTCCTGTATGGTGGTGCTTCTTGGTACCTGTGCTTTCCAGGGGCATAATATTTTCGGCTTCGGCTTTAGTGCCCCTGTGGTAGGACTTTTGCTTTCCTTATTCTCCACAATTTTAGGCCACAGCATTTTCAGCTGGTGCTTAAAATATTTTTCGCCGTCCTTTGTGTCAGCCTCAAAGCTTTGCGAGCCTGTAGTATCGGCACTAATTGCTATGTTTATCTTTGCCGAAATCCCCACCCTTCTGCAAGTAGCCGGTGCGGTGCTTGTAATAGGCGGAGTGCTGTTTTACTCCCTCATTGAAACTAAAAAGCGTTGATAAATACAAAAAGCTCCCGAAATGGGAGCTTTTGTGATAAATATAAAAACAAATTATATTGTAAAATTTGCATTTGAGTACTATAATCATAGTATATTTTTAAGGAAACAAATCAGGGGTGGAGTATGAGTAAATTAAAACAAAGCAGAGCCTTAAGCTTTGCCTTGGTTGCGGTGGTATATATTATTGCAACTATTGTTGGTGTTGCAACCTATCAGGTGCTTAATTTTGATTGGTGGCTTTCACTTCTTATTGCGGATACGGCGGCAACCGTGGTTACATTTATTTTCAGCGTAATATTTAAAAACGCATCGGTCTACGACCCTTACTGGAGCGTTCAGCCGCCTGTGATTATTGTAGCCTTTGCACTTGGCAAAAACCTTACAGCTTTGGGCGTTATGCTTTTATTTGTTGTGAGCTTCTGGGGATTACGTCTTACCGCAAACTGGGCGTATACCTTCCCGAACCTTAATCATCAGGATTGGCGGTACACAATGCTAAGAGAAAAAACAGGCGTTTTTTACCCCATAATAAATTTTGTGGGAATACATATGGTGCCTACCCTTGTGGTATATGGTTGCGTTTTGCCTGGCGTTTATGCCATAAGAGAAGGGCTAAGTGCCAATATTGGAAGTGCTCTTTTCCTTTGCTTGTCTTTAGGTGCGGCAATTATGCAGGGCACAGCTGATTTTCAGATGCACAAATTCCGCAAGAACAGAAACAGTACCTTTATCAGAGTAGGACTTTGGGAGTATTCCCGTCATCCCAATTATCTGGGCGAGATTTTAATGTGGTGGGGTGTGGCTTTGGCAGTAGTCTGCACAGCTCCCCATATGTGGTTCCTTTTAGCAGGAGCACTGGCAAACACAGTTCTGTTTTTTGCAGTAAGTGTGCCTATGGCAGACGGCAGACAGTCACAAAAAGACGGCTTTGCAGAGTACAAAAAGCAGACCAGAATGCTGCTGCCCATTAAGAAGTAATTGAAAAAAGGAGAGAGCTTATGAAAGACGAATGTCTTATTTGCTCAGCACCGCTTAAATATTCGGATGTTGGTATAGTGGCTGAGTGTGCCCTTTGCCACAAAAAAGAGAACACAAAAACTCTGTGCGAGAAAGGCCACTACGTTTGCAACGATTGCCACACAAAAGGCGTTGATACCATAATCGGCGTGTGTCTTGCTGAGGCTTCAAAAAATCCTGTGGAAGTTCTCAGAAAGCTTATGACACTGCCTTTTTGCCATATGCACGGACCTGAGCACCATATTATGGTGGGCTCGGCTTTGCTTGTTGCCTTTAAAAACGCAGGCGGTAAAATCGACCTTGAAAAAGCACTTTTAGAAATGCAGTCCCGCGGCAGCAAGGTGCCGGGGGGTGCCTGCGGTTTCTGGGGAGCTTGCGGAGCAGGAATTTCAAGCGGAATGTTTGTGTCAATCGTTACAGGTTCAACTCCTCTGGCAGAAAAATCTTGGGGACTTTCAAATCTGATGACATCAAAATCTCTGGGTGCTATTGGTGAGGTTGGCGGGCCGAGATGCTGTAAGCGCAACTCTTACATTGCTATAACTCAGGCGGTAGACTTTGCAAAAGAGCACCTTTCGGTAGAAATGGAGCTTGAGAAAATCAGGTGTACTCATTTTAATGAAAATAATCAGTGCATAGGAGAGAGGTGCCCTTTCAGATGAAAAAGAAAATAGCATTTATTTGCATACATAACTCCTGCCGAAGTCAGATTGCCGAGGCTTTGGGCAAGCACCTTTTAAGCGACAAATACGACTTTTACTCTGCAGGAACAGAAACTAAACCGCAGATAAATCAGGATGCGGTTCGTCTTGTAAAAGAGCTTTACAGCATTGATATGGAAAAGTCTCAGTACAGCAAAACCTTTGATAAAATTCCAACTCCCGACGTGGCAATTTCAATGGGTTGCGATGTGGGATGTCCCTTTATTGGCAGAGCTTTTGATGCTAACTGGGGGCTCACTGACCCCACAGGCAAAAGCGACGAGGAATTCATAAAAATCATAAAGCAGATAGAAGAAAACATCAAAACTCTTTCATACTAAGCTAAAACCATCCGTACACAATGGATGGTTTTTTGCATTTTTGATTGATTTATTGCGGTTATGTTAGTATAATTAAAATATATACTAAAAGAGGTGATTTATATGTCAGCCAGAAAAGATTTATTAGCACTTGAAAACGTATACGACCATAAGGGTTCTTCGGAAGTTTTTATGGAAGCAATGCGTGAATGTTTACAACAACATATAGAAAACAACGAGTTTTTCAGAAACCTTATGGAAGCTTCAGGTGTTAAGGTTGAGGATATAAAGTGTGAAGAGGACCTTATAAAAATTCCTCCTGTTCACGCAAACTTTTTTAAGCAATATGTGGTTTTAAGCGTGCCTGAAGATGATATTGTCTTTCACGCCACAAGCTCCGGCACAAGCGGTCAGAAAAGTCAGATGTTCTTTGACAAAGACACTTATGATTTTGGCAACGCAATGATAGAAAACGAGTTCCGCTATTTCGGCTTTCTTTCCGAGGAGCCTACAAATTACCTGCTTTTTACCTATGAGCCTGCAGAAACAAGCAAAAATCTGGGCACAGCAAAAACAGACTTAGGACTTCTCAGCTATGCTCCTGTAAACGAGACCTTCTTTGCCCTCAGGTTCAATGGTCAGGGACATGACTTTGATGTTTACGGCACTATCAAGGCTTTGGAAGAGTACGAAAAGCAGGGACTTCCTGTAAGAATTTTCGGCTTCCCCTCATTCCTTTACTTTACCGTAAGACAGATGAAAGAAACAGGTCACCGTCCTCTTAAGCTTAATAAAAATTCAATGACCATGCTGGGCGGCGGTTGGAAGGGCTATGCCGACAAGCAGATTCAGAAAAGCGAGCTTTACGCAATGGTTGAAGAAATGCTTGGTATCCCTGCCGAAAACTGCAGAGACGGTTACGGCTCTACAGAGCATTCGGTGCCTTATTTTGAATGTCCCAATCATCATTTTCATATTCCTGTTTACAGCAGAATGTTAATCCGTGACGTAAAGACCCTTGAGCCTTTGCCTTACGGCAAACCGGGCTTTGCTAATTTTATTACACCTCACCTTATGAGTGTACCTGGCGTTTCTGTTTTAATGGGAGATATGGCGATGCTCCACAGCCCTGAGGAATGCGGTTGCGGAATAGAAACACCTTTTATGGAAATTCTCGGAAGAGCAGGCACAAGTGCGGCTAAGAGCTGTGCTATTACTGCCAGCGAACTTCTTAAGCGATGAAAGGAGAATTATCATGGAATTTATCATCAGAGGTAAAAGAGCAGATTTAGAAAAAGAAGCTTGCTTTCAGGGGGTACATGAGCTTATAACTGCTGACCTTTCATTGGGTACTCCCGATATCAGAAGAGTTATCGCAAGTCTTGACAGGCTGGGAAAATATATAGTAAGCGAAAAAGACTTTTTAGTACCTGAGCTTATGGAGCTTGGTTTTTCAAAAGAAGAGGCTCTTGGTATTAAAGAAGAGTCCATTTATGTTTTGTCTGCTGAGGAGCTTTTTAAGAAGGTTAAGCGTGAGCTTGGCGGATTTCCTTTTGAAATAAACAGGCTCAGCAGCCGCGAAGAAGAGTTTGAGGGCTATATGCCTGTTGGCGTGTTGGGCCACGTTACAAGCTCAAATGACGCTATGCTTCCTTTTTTCAGCTCAGTTGAAGGTATTCTCACTGGAAATATCAACGTTATAAAAACTGCAACCGGGGCTCACAAGGTTGCAATGAAGCTGGTTGAAAAGCTTTGCGAAATTGACGAAACTCTTTGCCCTTATTTCTATGTTTTTCCCTTATCTTCAAAAGACAAGGATTTGCTCACAGCACTCTTCAGCCTTTGCAATACTGTGGCGGTATGGGGTTCTGACGGTGCAGTAAAAGGCGTTCGAAGCCTCGCCCCAAGTGGCGTTAATATTGTTGAATGGGGCAACCGCATCAGCTTTGCCTATTTTACAAAAGCAGGCACAACGAAAGAGAAGTTAAAAGGCCTTGCGGCGGATGTTTGTGTTAACGACCAGCAGGCGTGCAGTGCACCTCAGCTTGTTTACTACGAAACCGACTGCAAAGAAGAGCTTCTTAAGTTTTCTCAGGAGTTAATGGCTCAGCTTCAGGCGGTGTCTGACACTTATCCCCTTCATCCTATGTCACAGGCAGAGCAGGCAGAGCTTACCGCACAGACTAAAATGTGCTACCTTGAAGAAATTATGGGGGACGCAAAGCTCTTTGAAGGCGAAGGCTGCCGTATTTTCGTAAGGTTTGATAACCAGCTTTGTGCCTCTCCTTTGTATCGCACCCTTATTGTAAAGGCAATAAAAAGAGAAGATTTAATTTCCGTGCTCAGACCCTTCCGTTCTTACCTGCAGAGTGTAGGTCTTTGCTGTGGTAAAGAAGAAATTGTACCTCTCAGCAGGTTATTGCTTGCAGGCGGTGTTAACAGAATTACAGAGCCGGGCCTTATGATGAGCGGTTACACAGGTGAGCCTCACGACGGAGTATATGCAATGACAAGATACCTTAAGAGAGTCAGCCTTATAAACGGCTCCCTTCCTAAGGGAACTATGTCTTTAAGCGAAATGGCACCGGTTTTTAAAGCTCCCTTTGAGGAAGGAACACCAATACTCAAAAAAGACGATTTCCCTGCAAAAAGAGAAATCAAGGATACAGGATATCTGCTTCTTAAAAGCGGCGGCAGCTCAGGTGCGGCAAAGTACGCTCCCCATACCTATGAGGACGCACAGGTTACCTACGACGAGACAGGTCGCTTTATTATTGCGGCAGGTATTGACCCTAAAAAAGATGTGTGCATGAACCTTTTCTACAGCGGCGGTTTGTACGGCGGATTTATAAGTATTTATGAGGCACTTAAATCTGCGGATGTTGCACAGCTTCCTATGACTGCAGAAATGGATATGAAGCAGGTTGTTGACGAAATTATTCTTAACAAGGTTAATGTGCTTATGGGTATGCCTACATATCTGCTCAGACTTTTCAGAGAGCAGGAGGAGGCTCTTAAAGCCTACGGCGGTATTGAAACCGTGCTTTACGGCGGAGAGCATTTTGACCCTGTGCAGATTGAATATCTCAAGGAGAACTTCGGCATAAAGCGTGTTGGCTCTTTGGCTTACGGATGTAATGAGATAGGCTCAATGGGTTATGCCTGCGAATACTGTGAGGGCAGTGTGCATCACGTGGTTGCAAGCAAGTACCTTGAAATTTTAAAGCTGGACAAGGATGAGCCTGCAGAAGACGGCGAAATCGGCCGCCTTGTGTGGACTCCTGTTGACCAGGAAAACATCAGTATCAAAAGATACGAAATAGGAGATCTTGGCAGATTTATAAAAGAGCCTTGCAAGTGTGGAAGAACAGCACCCCGCTTTGAGCTTTTAGGCAGATTCGGCGATATTTTCAAGTTTGCTACCAATTATGTAAACTACAAGAATATCAGGCATATATTTACAGAAAAAATGAATTATACCGGATGGTTGCAGGTGGTGCTCAGCTACGACGGTATGAGCGTTATGACCATTTATACCGAAAATGACCTTGCCTGCTCTGATGAGGAAGCTCTTAGCATTCTCAGGCAAAACTATGCTGAGATTGACGAGTGTGTTACCGACAAAACAGGAATCGTTAAGGTTATAAAACAGGAAAAAGATAAGTTTGTTATCAGCTCAGGCGGTGGCAAGGTAAGAAGCGTAATCGACTCCAGAACCAAAGCATAAGGAGGAAGGCTTATCCAAATGAAAGATAAATATCTTTATAAGCACGACCCTGTTGTGAAGAAAATTTTTCTTGCAATGCTTGCCCCTACAATTCTGATGAACCTTACAACAGCAATCGGCTCTATGGCTGACACGGTGATTATCGGTCATTATCTTGACGATGCGTCATTGTCGGTTGTTACATTTGCTACTCCTGTGTATATGATAATCAATATGCTTGCGGCTCTTTTTACTGTAGGCGGATGTATCGTTATGAGCATAGAAGCAGGCAAAGGCGACAAAACACAGGCAAACAAAGCCTTCAGTATTTCTATGGAATTACTCCTTTTTGTGGGTGTGCTTTTGCTTTTGGCAGGCGTGTTTTTTATCGACACAGTTACCCACCTGTTAGGTGCTGAAGAAAGCATATTTGCACAGGTAAGAACCTACGCGCGGATTATCCTCCTTGGTGCGCCTGTGTTTATTCTTAACATCGGACTTGCATTTTTTGTGAGAAACGACGGCAGACCTACACTTTCAATGGTGGGAATGTTCGTCTCAATTGCAGTTGATATTATTCTCAACGTTGTGTTTGTAGGCTTGCTTGGTATGGGTGTTGCAGGTGCGGCATATTCTACCGTTGCAGGTCAGTTGGTCAGCATAGCCATAATAGGCGGTCACTTCTTTTCTAAAAAGAACACCCTCAAATTCAGACCCTCTTTTGATGCTTCTGTTTTCAGAATTGTTAAAAACGGCGGAAGCTCTGCACTTAACTTTGTTTATCAGTTTTTAACAATTCTTATAATCAACCACTTCCTTTCAAACCTTGCAGGAATAGACGGCGTGGTTATTTATACTGTGGTTTTCAACCTTTCTACAGTTTCGCTGTCGGTTTTCGAGGGCATAAGCCAGACCATACAGCCTATGGTCAGCACTTATTACGGAGAAAAAAGCTACAATCATATCAGACAAACTATGCGGTATGCATTTATTACCGTTTTTGTAATCTGCGGATTAGCGACTGTAATTTTTGAGGTAGTGCCTCAAGTTGTACCCATGGTGTTTGGCATTGACGATGCCGGGCTTATTATTAGGGCAGCACAGGCGGTGCGTATTTACGCAACAAGTATGATAATCACAACCGTAAATGTAGTGCTCGGCTATTATCTTCAGTCCACCGAGCAAAGTGCCGTGGCGGCAGTTCTCATAAGCCTCAGAAGCTTTGTGCTTTTCCTTGGTGCTACAGTTCTTTTAGGCATTATGTTCTCAATGAACGGCGTATGGGCAGCCTATGTGGTGGCAGAGGTGCTGACTTTCATAATCTGCATTTTTATGCTTCGTGCAAAGCAAAGAAAGCACAGCAAAAACGGCACAAAAACGGATATGCTCTTGCTTGAAGAAGAAATAAAGTCAGCAGGAGTGTGCTTTGTGTTTAACTGTGAAACCGACAATCCTGACACATACATAGAAAGTGTTTGTGAGGTTATTAAAAAAGAGCAAAATAACGCTTCTGTTGTGAGCTGTGCAGAGTCTTATCTTCTTTTGCTTAAGAAGCTTTGCAACGGCAAAGCGAAAGGCAAGTACATAACCGCTGAGATAAACAGTGCCACAGAAAGCGTTATAATCAGAGATAATCTTTGCCACGACAGTGTAAGGGAAGAAATCGAAGCAGTTATGAAAAATGCAGAAAAAACCGAGTACGGACTTGTTCTTGGCTTTAACAGAATTTGTTTTTAACGAGGTGAAATATTATGCTCAAAAAAAAACTTGCATCAATTGAAATAACCAACAGCAGAAGTTATATCATTCCTGTGCTGAGCTTCATTGATGCAATAGCAAGCCAGCACAAAGCAATGGAGCTGAGCAGATATCATCAGCTCAGGTTTGTGGTGGGAGAACTCCTTAAATCAAGGATTGACAATGCCTACCCCGGCTCGACAGGCCCTCTTTACATCGATTTGTTTTTATCCGACTGCTATGTTGAGGTTTCTATAAGAGAAAAAGGCGTACCCGATTGGTATGATTTTTCTTATGATGATACCGCCGCCCTTACCGATAAAGCCAATCTCCGCAATTTTATTATTGATATGTACGTTGATGAGGCGGGTATAGAAAAGTTAGGCTCAGAGGGGCAGAGGGTGTTTGTGCGAAAGAGCATAGTAAATCCCATTGAGTTTAAAGCTCCCGACCCATATCCCGAAACCGAAGCCCTTGATACCAACATCACCATACGTCCCGTTGAAACACAAGAGGATATTATAGAAGCAATCCGTTGTATTTACAGCGAGTACGGTTACACCTATTCTTATGAGCGGCTTTATTATGTAGATACCTTTATGAAAATGATAAAGTCAGGGGAGCTTATGTCTTTCCTTGCTGTTAACGAACATAACCAGACGGCAGGTCATTTTGCATTGGTTTTTTCCGATATGTATAAGGATATGCCCGAAATTTCAACAGTTGTTATCAGAAAAGAGTTCAGAGGCTTAGGGCTTTTCTCCAAATTTATGGTCTACAGCGAAGAGCTTGCAAAAGAAAAAGGCCTGCGTGCCTTAATGGGTCAGCCTGTAGCATTTCATCCTATGTCCCAGAAAGCATTCTTAAGGGCAGGCTACACCGCAACTTCTCTTCTGATGTCATACCTCGGTTCAGAAGTAGAAAGTGAATATAATAAAAATGGCGAAAGGCTCAGCCTTTGTGTGGCTGTTAAACTTATTGATAAAACCGCCCACAGCACAATATATCCGCCTAAAGAGCTTTGGGGCTTTATAAAGAATACCTACGATAAGCTGGGGCTTAGGTATAACCTCTGTGAAAGCACAGACTATAGTGAAGCTACAGAGATTAAGATGGATACCAACAACCCCCTGCATATGGCAAGAATAACGGTGTCTGCGGCAGGAGCCGACATAAACGAAGCAGTTAAAACTGCAGTAAAAAGCACCATAAAGCAAAAGAGCGAAATGATAGAGCTTATTATTCCGCTTAATCTGCCAAGCTGTGAAAAAGGATACGAAGCCGCAAAGAAAAACGGCTTTACCTTTTCAGGTATTATCCCTGCAGGAGCAACGGCAGACTACCTTGTTATGCAGTTGTTTCCTGATATTGAGCAGAGCTACGAAAAGCTTGTAATGGTAGGAGAATTTGAAGAGCTTAAGAACGACGTAATGACTCTGAATAATCAAAGCTAAGGAGGTGCTGAAATGAACTTCAAAACATATACTTTGAATGAAATCATCAGTATCGCAAGAAAAAACTCAAAATACTATGCCGATTTGTATAAGGACATCCCCGAAGATGCCACCCTTGAAATGCTGCCTCTTATAGACCAGAGTGATTTCTGGAAGCATTGCGACAAGTCAGGCGGCACAGTTGCAACACGCAAGCAGAGCGACGGACAGATTTTCAAAAGCGGTGGCACCACAGGCGACCCTAAGTACTCCCTTTATTCTGCCGAAGAATGGCAGACTATGTGCGAGTGCAGCGGTGCTGTGCTTCACCGAGGCGGACTTAAAAACGGCGATAAGGTTGCAAACCTTTTTTACGCAGGCGGAATGTATGCAAGCTTTTTGTATACCTACAGTATGCTTTGTTTTTCACCTGTAAAAACAATCGTCTACAACATTTCGGGCAACGGCTCAATTGAGGAAATGGTAACAACTATTCTGGACCATAAGATTAACTGCATAGCAGGTTTGCCCTCAATGATAACTCAGATTATCTCTTATATTAACGATAAAAAGCTTACAGGCTTTAATGTTGACACAATCTATTTTGCAGGTGAAACTTTGTATCCTGACCAAAGAGAAAGAATAAGCAAGGCTTTTGGCAGAGAGATAGACTTCCGCTCTGTGTTCTATGCTTCAAACGACGGTGGCCCCATAGGATATTTTACAAAGGATTGCGGTTATAACGAGCATCGCACAATGTCGGATTTGACGATAATAGAGCTTATTGACCCCGACACAGGCGAGGTTATTACCGAAGCAGGCAAGCCCGGCAAGATTTATATTACCTCTCTGTTTAAAACCCTGATTCCTCTTATCCGCTATCCTGCAGGAGATATGGGCGAATACACCGAGCCCGAAGGTGTGCCTGACCGTAAGTTCAGGCTTCTGGGCAGAAGCGACGTTGCCGCAAGAGCAGGGTATGTAACCCTGTATCCGCAGGATATCGGCAATGTGCTGAAAAAGAGCCTCATTGATTATGACGCTTATCAGATTATTGTTGACCGCACCACAAAAGACAGCTTTACTTTTAAGATTGCGGTTTCGGATGTGCAGTCTGCCGATACCCAAAAGTTTATGGAAAATCTGTATCAGGAGCGTCCCCTTTTAAAGGATGCCTTAGAGGACGGTACAATTAATGAGTCCAAGGTTATCTGGTGCAAGGCAAGTGAGCTTGAATATAACCCCAGAACAGGCAAGCTGAAGGTTATTATTGACAATAGAAAATAATATCACCAAGGCACACAACATCAGCTTAAAATAACGTATAATAAAACTCCCTGAGGATAGAGCTCTCAATCGCTCACCCTCGGGAGTTTTTATTTGTTTAAGACTAAAATCTGCATCGCAGTAAACCATTAATAAAGGATTGAGAAGTGAAGCTTATAGTGTTATAATAAAAATATAAATTATATATAGCAAAAAGGTGGTACTACTATGAACTTTACAGAAATTGCAAAGAACAGACAGTCCTGCAGAGCATATAATCCCGACAAGGCGGTGGAGCAGGAGAAGCTTCAGGCGATTTTAGAATCAGCAAGGCTTTCGCCCTCTGCCTGCAACGGTCAGCCTTACCACATCACGGTTTGCAAAGGCGAGGTTGCACAAAAGGTGGCAAAGGCTACTCAGGGTATGGGGCTTAATAAGTTTGCGCCTCAGGCTCCTGTGATGCTTGTAATCTCAGAAAAACCATACGTTAAAACCGCTGCTTTTGGTGCAAAGGTTAAACATAACGATTATCGCTCTATCGACATCGGAATTCTTTCTGCTTATATCACCGCAGAAGCTACCGCACAGGGACTTTCCACTTGTATCCTCGGCTGGCTTGATGATGCCAAAATCCGCGAAATCTGTGGCATTGATGAAGCAGTGCGTTTAGTGATTACCCTCGGCTATGCCAAAGACGACGACAAACTCCGCACCAAAAAACGCAAGGATATGGGCGAGCTTGTGAGCTTTTCGGAGTAAAACAGGAGTTTTGGAATGGATAAATACAACGCAGAAGTAGTAGAACGCTTCGGCGATACAGAAGCTTACAAAGAGTATGAGCAGAGAGCAGAGAAAACAGGTTTCAAGTATTCTGCCGAGGGCTTAGACAAGGTTTTAGCAAAGTTTGCAGACTGCAAAGCTAAAGGGTTCACACCCGATTCAGCAGAAGCTCAGGCGACAGTTCAGGAGTTGCAAAACTTTATATCAAGTAATTTCTACACTTGTACCGATGAAATTCTGAAAGGTTTGGGTGTAATGTACACAGCTGACCGGAGATTTAAAGAAAACATCGACAAAAACGGTTCTGGTACTGCTGAGTTTATATCCGAAGCCATAAAGATTTACACAAAGGACTGACATAAAATGACACCGTCAATACTTGTAACGGGCGCATACGGAGGTATGGGCAGGGCTACGGCAAAGATGCTGAGAGATAACGGCTTTCGCGTTTTCGCTCTGGATAAAACTGTGGGTGATAAAGAGGAAAACATCATCCCCATTCAAGCAGACATCACCGACGAGCAGAGCATTATAAACGCATTTGTCAGGGTCAGGAAAGAGACCGATAACCTCTTTGGCATTATCCACTTTGCGGGTATTTATATGCTTGATTCTTTGGTGGAAATGGGATGTGCCGACTTTGAACGGATTTTCAAAATCAACGTGGAGGGTGCATTCCTTGTGAACAAGATATTCCTTCCGCTTTTAAAAAACGGTTCTCGCATCATTATTACCACCAGCGAGCTTGCACCCCTTGATCCGCTACCCTTTACGGGTATCTATGCCGTGACAAAAGCTGCTCTGGATAAGTACGCCTATTCCTTAAGAATGGAGCTTCAGCTCAAAGGCATAAAGGTAAGTGTTCTCAGAGCAGGTGCGGTTACTACAAATATGTTGGGAGCTTCCACCACCGCCCTCGATAAATTCTGCGAAAATACAAAGCTTTACACCTGCAATGCTCATAGGTTCAAGCGGATAGTAGAAAGCGTCGAGGCAAGAAGCATAGCCCCTGAGATGATTGCCAAAAAGACTTTGAGTATCCTCCAAAAGAAATCTCCGAAATTTGCATACAAAATTAACCGTAACCCATTACTCCTTATGCTGGACACCTTGCCTAAAGGTTTACAGTTTTGGGTTATTAAGCAAGTGCTTAAAAACAAAAAAGAAAAGTCATGAAAAAGATTATTGTTATCGGGTGTCCCGGAGCGGGCAAAAGCACCTTTGCAAGAGCATTGAGGGATAAAACAGGGTTGCCTCTTTATTACCTTGATATGATTTGGCACAAAGCCGATAGAACCAATATAAGCCGTGAGGAGTTCGACCAAAAACTCAGCGGGATTTTAACCGAGGACAGTTGGATAATTGACGGCAATTACCAAAGGACTTTGGAGACAAGGCTAAAGGAATGCGACACGGTTTTCTTCCTTGATTTTCCAAAGGAGGTCTGCCTTCAGGGTGCAAGAGAAAGGGTTGGCAAAAAGCGTGAAGATATGCCTTGGTTTGAGAAAGATCTTGATGATGAATTCAGAGAATTTATAGAAACTTTCCGTGAAAATCAACTGCCAAAAATCTACTCGCTATTGGAAACCTACAAGGATAAATACATAATCATTTTCAAGTCCGTAAAAGACTTGAATAACTATATCGAAAATTTATAATAACAAATAAAACCTAAAGGCGACCTTGTAAATCAAATGCAAGGTTGCTTTTGGGTTCTTTTATAGAGGCGACACCATTTTTTAGAATCAGGCGAATGCCCTGAGCCTTGATATATCCGTAAACATTTACCGCCATATGGAAATCAATAGGTGCAATCAGGTTGTGGGAAAGTTCAACAATTTAAATTTGTTTGTGCAATGCTTGCTAAATTCAGACCAAATATATATAATGTGGAGTGAAGATTTGGTTTTAAATAATTTTAGGGAGGTTATATTGTGAAACTTTCAAAAAAAGGTTTAAGTATTATTTTAGCTGCAGCAATGCTTGCAACCTTTGTGTTGCCTGTTGCGGCTGGTGACTCTTTGCCTGCTTCTTACAGTTCGGTGGAGAAGGGTTATGTTACATCAATTAAAGACCAGGGAGAAACAAATTGTTGCTGGGCGTATGCTGCTATGGCTGCCTGTGAGTCAAGTATGATTATCCATAACGGCTATGATACAAGTCTGGATTTGTCAGAGCTTCTTACAGCTTATGCAGGCTATAACACAAATGCAGATAAAATGGGTATGTTTGACAGCTTGCAGTATAACAGCAACTTTGTTATGGAAGGTAATCGTTCAGAGTATACTATATTTGCTCTTGCCAACCAGCAGGGTGTTGTGAAAGAATCTGCCAACCACGGTCAGTTTTCTACAGAAAAGCTTTTATTTGATAATGCCAATACATTCAATGTTGAAGTCCCTGAGACAATGTATGTTTATAATGAAGCTTACGTTACCGACGCTTACAAGATTGATTTTTCAAATCGCGATTTGGTAAAGGAGTATATTATCAAATTCGGTGCAGGTACAGCAGAGATTGCTTCTTATGTAGGTTTATATTATAACGAAGAAACAGGAGCTTACTATTGCTACGACAATCGTTGGCCTTCCCATGTTGTTGCTGTTGTTGGTTGGGACGATAACTATCCCAAAGAAAACTGTACAACAGACGGTCAAACCCCTGAAAATGACGGTGCATGGCTTATTAAAAACAGCTTTGGTACAGAATACGGCAACGATGGCTATAACTGGGTTTCTTATGAAGATGTTTCCATTGCAATGTATCCTGCTGTTTTCTATAAGCTTTCTGAAAGCGGCACATATACAAACACATATCAGTACGACGATTTAAGAGGCGCTTCCTGTTACTGGGACGAAGAAAACGGTATGTTCTTTGAAGGCGGTGCCTATATGGCAAATGTATTCACCGCTCAAAAGGATAACGAAACCTTAGAGGCTGTAAGCTTTTATACCTTGGATGACAATCTTGATTATACAGCAGAAATTTACACTGGTGTTCAGGGTGCTTCAGACCCCACCAAAGGTGAATTTAAAGTGGCGTTAAGCGGTGAGGATTTACCTCAGGGTTATCACACGGTTAAGCTCGATAAACCTGTTGCTTTGGATAAGGGTGAAAAGTTTTCTGTAGTTATTAACATAAAAGAAAATCAAAATCCCACGACCAAGGTGATGGTTGCTGTAGACGGTGCAGTTTCGCGGAAAGATATGAAAATTATGGATAACGGCGAAAGCTTTTTCAGTGTTGACGGTGAGAGCTGGATAGATGTATGTGATGTTGGCGATGGTAATATGCGAATAAAGGCATTTACCAACAGCGACGAAGAAGCCGTTGAATTAACTGATTATTATACAAATGCCGAAGGAAAAACAAGAGAAGAATTACTCTCAATTCTTGAGGCTGATTTGGAAAAATGCCGTCCTGTTTTAGAGAACACCGAGCTTGAGGGTGAGATAGAGTATGTCTTTATGGCTCAGATGTGCAGTTATGCTGAGCAGGTTTGCGAACGCCCTGACATTTTCCTTGCAGCAGAAATATTTAGTTTAATCGATACTATTGAATATTATTACGGCGAATTAACAAAAGATGCCGAACCCACAAATCCGCCTGCTACCGAAGATGAATTCGATAAAGATATTTTAGGTGACGTAAACGGTGACGGTAAGGTCAACATTAAAGACGCCACTCTTATTCAGAAATCTGCGGCAAAACTTATTGAGTTAACCGATGGAGAAAAACTGCGTGCAGATGTAAATGCAGACAGCAAAATCAACATCAAGGATGCAACAGCAATTCAGAAGTTTGTCGCAAAAATGGAAACAGGCTTGCCCATAGGCACACCTGTTGCATAAAAACCAGCTATATAAACAGTAACCCCTCTGCGTAAATGCAGAGGGGTTAGTCTTTGCCAAGAGGGTGTCAGTCCTTTTGGTCAATATTAAATTTTTAAACAAACATCATTATTTGGTTTTTGCCTATGTGAAGTCCATTGTTTGCATACCCTAAAAATCCTGTTGTGGATTAAAGGTGGTCATAAAAAAGCTCCCTGAGGAAACTGAGCATCTTATACGCTCACCCTCAGGGAGTTGATTTTTATATAAAAGTAAACTGCGGGGATTGATATATGTTCTGATTGCATAATCAGATTCTTTGAGTTTGCTCAAAGTTATTCCATATCGCAGTACACAACCAATCGGGTTTTTCCGCTGTAGGTACAGGTCACAAGGGCGAGGTCAAAGTCACCTGCGACAACCTCTTCTGCAGATGTGGGCGGTACCACATCGACGGAAACTACCTTATAGGCGGTGATTGCTCCGTTCATATCAGTAAACCGTACACTGTCTGTAAACTTAAGTTGGTCAAGGTTCCCGAAATGACTGGGGTAGTTGTGGGCTATAATAACCAGGTTTTCCTCTGCTGTGGTGCCGCTGTAACGGCAAGGTGCAAGCTTCAGTCTGTCATAGTCCCATTGGGACATTACAGGAAGCTCCAGCCCTTGTGAAGGAATTGAGAGGTAACCTATGTAGTCGTAACCATTGACCTCTGCTTCTGTCATCTGTTTTTTTTCTGAGGATACAAAATCCGACGGGTCGATTGTAGCTTGCTCTTCGTTATCAGCAATAGTATCTTTTATCAGAGGAATTACTTCCATGCTGGATTGCTCAGCCCGATTGGATTCTACTCGGTTCCAAAGAAACAAAGTCAAAGCGCTGATAAGCAACACAGTGCCAAGTGTCATACACACTGCGCCTAATATTTTTCTCATACACCCCTCCGTTTTGAGCCGAAGAACAAAATCCAGCCTATGCCGAATATGGCAAGACCCAGAACTGCCATCAGCGGAACAGGCCAATTAAGCTGACCTGTCTGTG
>JAZTWD010000028.1:0-28135 GCA_045635685.1 Ruminococcus sp. | reverse complement strand
CAGTAGTAAGCGGGGATTCTATGACCCCACCAGAGCTGACGGGAAATACACCAGTCGCGGATGTTCTCCATCCAATGGAAGTAAACCTTCTCAAATCTTTCGGGAACAAACTTTGTCTTACCGCTCTTTACACAATCAATTGCAGGGCCTGCAAGGGGCTCCATTTTAACGAACCACTGCATAGAAACACGAGGCTCAACTGTTGTACCGCAACGGTAGCAAGTACCAACGTTGTGGGAGTGAGGCTCAATTTTAACAAGGAACCCGCCCTCTTCAAGGTCTTTTACGATTGCTTTACGGCACTCGTAGCGGTCCATGCCTACATATTTTTCACCAGCAAACTCATTCATATGAGCAGTATCGTCCATTACATTGATAATGGGAAGATTGTGGCGAAGACCTACCTCAAAGTCGTTGGGGTCGTGGGCAGGAGTAATCTTAACAACACCTGTACCAAACTCCATATCAACATAGCTGTCAGCAACAACGGGGATTTCTCTGCCTACAATGGGAAGAGTAACTGTCTTGCCAACGATTGCCTTATATCTTTCGTCATCAGGATTAACTGCAATAGCAGTATCGCCAAGTAAGGTTTCGGGACGAGTTGTAGCAAGCTCAACAAAGCCGGAGCCGTCTGTAAGAGGATAGCGAAGATGCCAGAAGAAGCCGTCCTGCTCCTCAAACTCAACCTCTGCGTCAGAGATAGATGTACAGCAATGAGGGCACCAGTTGATGATACGCTCGCCTCTGTAGATTAAGCCCTTTTCATAAAGACGAACGAAAACTTCTTTAACAGCCTCAGAGCAGCCTTCGTCCATTGTAAAACGCTCACGCTCCCAGTCACAGCTTGTACCAAGCTTTTTAAGCTGGTTACAGATACGACCGCCGTATTCACGTCTCCAGTCCCATGCACGCTCTAAGAAAGCCTCTCTGCCGATACCTTCCTTAGTAAGGCCCTCAGCCTTCATAGCCTCAACAATCTTAGCCTCAGTAGCAATTGAAGCGTGATCCGTTCCGGGAAGCCAGAGTGCAGAGTAGCCCTGCATACGTCTCCAGCGGATAAGAATATCCTGAAGAGTATTATCAAGTGCGTGACCGATGTGAAGCTGACCTGTAATGTTTGGAGGAGGCATAACAATAGTATAAGGTTTCTTGTCCTTGTCTACCTCTGCGTGGAAATATCTGCCCTTGAGCCAGAAGTCATATATTTTGTCTTCAACCTCTTTAGGGTTGTAAGACTTAGCAAGCTCTTTTGCCATAGCAAAAACCGCCCTTTCGCAATAATTATTCAGTATATTATCTCATTTGTAACTGCTTTTGTCAATACAACATACCACAAAAAACAACACTATCACACCAAAGCAAATAATAAGCGTTATCACATTTTTTAAAAAAGCGACACGGAGGGATTCAAATGCTCTAATTATATAATTTTACCTAAAAACTTTGTTGGTTTTTGCATATAGTAAACAAAGTTTAAAAAAGTTATAATTTGAGGTGTGAGTTTTTTCAAAAACTTACGTCTAATAAGTGAAAGAGCCAAACAAGGGGAAAGGAGCATATCAATGGATAACGGTGCTTGTAGCTACCGCCGTTTCCTTGATGGTGATGACAACGGCTTTATCGAAATAATAAAAGACTATAAGGACGGACTAATTCTTTATCTGAACAATTTTACTGAAAACATCTTTACTGCGGAGGATTTGGCAGAGGACACCTTTGTTAAAATCGTTACCAAAAAGCCCCGTTTTTCGGGAAAATCCTCATTTAAAACATGGCTTTATGCCATTGGCAGAAACATTGCCCTTGACCATTTAAGAAAAAACAGTGCACCTGAGATTTCTTATGATGAACTGCCTGAAATTAAAGAGGAAACCGAAACTTTAGAGGCACAGTACATAAAAAAAGAAGACCAAATTACACTCCGCAAAGCAATGGGCAAGCTAAGCCTTCAGTACAAGCAGGTACTATGGCTTGTATACTTTGAAAATTTCAGTAATCAGGAAACTGCAACGGTTCTTAAAAAATCAGTCCGAAACGTAGAAACACTTTTATATCGAGCAAAACAGTCGTTAAAATCAGAACTTAACAAGGAAGGCTTTATTTATGAAAAATTATAAGGATATGGCAGACGCTGTATTCCGCAGGCGTGACGAATACGTAGCGTCAGTTAAGAGGAAAAAGAAGATTGCACTTAACGCAAGTCTTTCCCTATGCGCAATTTGTTTGGCAGTTTTAGGTGCATTTGGTATATGGAAAACAGGCGTGCTTACACCTGACCCCAATGTGATAGGCACAAAACCCCAAGGCTACACCGAGCCTACCAAGGAAACTTTACACAGCTTAAGCGGTAATGCAACCTCTGAGGGTGAATACTCGGCTATTACAGAGCATATTTCGGGCAATACAAAACCCCAAGGAACTACAGGCAGCAATGTTGCCCCAACCGATGGAGGCAAGCCTCAGACAAAACCTCAGGCAACCGACCCTTCGGAAAAGGTAACCAAACCTGTGCTCAGACCCACAGTGCCTGCAGTCAGACCTCCATTGCCCCTTTTACCTACATTACCTATAGGGCCTAATCCGCCTATTTATCCTGAAGTGCCTCCCACAAGCGGAGACACCTCCAAACCCAAGCCCCCTGTAGTATTACCTACAGACCCTGTAGAGGTTCCCGATGCTACGTCGGCAACAGACGGTGCCGATGTGCCGGATGTCCCTCATGACAGACCTGCTACAAACAACCCCACCAAACCCAATAAACCAAGCCCACCTGTACCTAATGTTACAGTACCCACCGCTCCTGCCACAGAAGACTCAGACTACGCAGGCTCTGATGAGGCTCCCGACGCACCTTCTACAGAACCCTGCACTCAAGCACCCGTAACACCCGAAGTATCTGACCCCTGTGTAGAGCCTACCGAGCCTACTGAGTCGCCTGTGGTGGTTACTGTGCCTGCAGCTACTGAGTCTTTAGAAAACATAGTTGAAGGCGTGGTGGTAGACCAGTACGGCAACCCTGTTAAGGGTGCGGTTGTAACAGTATACTGCGGAAAAATCGCAGGCTCCTATACAACAGGTAGCAACGGTTACTACTTTATTTCAGGTTTTAGTAAACCTTCGTCCAACGATTTCGGCTCAGGACAATATGTAGTAATTACTTCTGTGCCAAGCGGTTACACCATTTCAGGTTTAACCACCAATTTCTCAGGCAGTTATAACTACATTGTTTTAACCTGTAACAAAAAATAACAAACCAAATATATAATCAAATCGGAGGTGCCATTTATGAAAAGAGCATTCACAGCGGTTTTATCTGTTATACTTCTTTGTATTCTTCTTGCTTCGGCAATCTTGCCCGCTTCGGCAGAAGCTCTGCGTGACCCCTATTCAGAGTTTATATTCAACCTCTGGAGTGAGTATGCTCAGGATTGCAAAGAGCTTACAGGCTCTGCTCCGACTATAGAAGGCGACATCAGCTACCGTGAAATCAATGGATATTCCTCTGATGATGAGAGCAAGAATTTTCACCTCGTACTTGCCACCTACGGTTCCACCAATGAAGTCTTCTCTTATCGCACAGACATCGGTGAATACACCTACTACAACCCTCTGCGTAATACAGGCCGTGAATATCTGGTTCACCTTTATAATCAGGACTTAGTTTATACTATTCCTGAGGCATACAAAAACAATATCGAGGGTATCAATAGTGCCTTAGCCCCGTTATACGGTGAAGCTGTGCTTAAAAATGGCGATGCAAACGGCGACTTTGAGGTAAACGTAAAGGATGCCACCTTCCTGCAAAAGTACACTGCAAAGCTTGAAAGTGTTAATAAGATTTACAGCCTTGAGCTTTTTGAACGCAGTGCTGACGTTAACCGCGACCACAAGATTAACGTAAAGGATGCTACCTTACTGCAAAAGCAGATTGCAAGGATTGTTGTTCCCACTGTTTATAATGCTATCCCCTCCTCAGCAGATAGTGTAAAATACAAAGAGGTTAATTTAGGCTACTGCTCAGATTTCGGCAATTCTGACCGCCTGATTACTAATATAGAGCAGTATAAATCCTACCCCATAAACTCAGACAAAGAGTATACCGAGGAATTCTTTGAAGAAAACGCCTTGGTTCACATTTACCGCAATTACCACACAGGTATGGTAAAGGGTTTTGTTCTGGGAACTTACCGTGAGGGCGACACCCTTTATGTAAGATATGGCGAAACTCACCCGTATTTCGGTTCAGGTGTTACCGACGATGTGGGCTCTTATCATGTTGCCCTTGAAATTGACAAAGATTTAATCGAAGGTGTAGAAAAGCTTGCGGTAGAAGTAAACACCTACCGCAATTCACCTAATGACTATTAATTTATAATTGCTTTATCCCCTCTTAAGAGATGTGTGAATAGAAAACCCCTTGTAAACGGCGAAAGCTCCCTCGTTAAACGAAGGAGCTTTTGTCATATATAAATTAAATTATTTCTTTGATTTTTCTTTTTTAAATACAATAAGCTTGCTTAGGATGTAGTTTAAGATAACCACAATCACGCTTACAATCACCTTCGAGAGCATTCCCTCTACACCGAAAATGGTCTGATTAAGACCAATCCACACAAGCAAAGGCACACCAACCCACTCAACCGCACCTGAAATAAGGCGTGAGCCTACGAAAAGTCCCATTTCTTTAAACACGGTGGTGGGCTTGAAGCTTTTGCTTTCGAAAACAAAAAGCTTGTTGGTAATGTAGGCAAAGAGCACAGCCGCCACCCAGGAAAGCACATTTGCAACTGCAACCAAAACGTTTACGTCTACAATCGCCTTTTTAAAGATACTTTCGAAAAGTGCGTAACTGCCCCAGCTTACAACAGTTGTAAGCACGCCGAAAATCAGATACATTATGATTTCCTTGTACTTAAAAAACATTCTTTTAATAAAGCCCTCACGTTCCTCAGGCTTTACGTCTTTTTTATTCTTAGCCATTTTTTCTCTCCGGTTTTTCGATGTTCTTTACTTTGGCTATGTAAATGGGTCTGCCCTTTACCTCAAAGTAAACTCTGCCTAAATACTCGCCGATAATGCCAAGGGAAACCTCAACAATACCTGTGGCGAAAAGTATAGCAGTAAGCACAGGAAGGAAATAACCCACAAAGCCCTGAACAATTGCCAGAACAATCATAGCAACAGATGTACCTACACCGCCTAAAAGCATAAGGATACCTAAAATATAAAGAAGCTTTAAGGGTGCAACGGAAAAGGCTGTGAAGCCGTCGAAAGCGTATTTGAAAAGGCCCCAGAAGCTCCAACTTGATGTACCGATTGTACGCTCAACATTTTCGTAAGGAAGCCACTTGGTGTCAAAACCTACCCAGCAAAAAATACCCTTGGAAAAACGCTGAACCTCACCCATTCTGAGGATAGAATCTACCATTTCTCGCTTCATAACTCTGAAATCAACGGCACCATTTGGCATTTTAACCTTGGAGGTAGCGTTCTGCATTGCAAAAAACATCTTTGAAACTGCCTGCCTTATGAAGCTTTCGCCCTTCTGCTTTTCTCTGTAAAGAGCACAGCAATCATGGCCGTTTTCAATCTCAGCAAGCATTTTGGGGAACATTGCAGGAGGGTGCTGTAAATCTGCATCCATAACAATTACCAAATCAGCATCGGTATGCTCAAGACCTGCATACATTGCACTTTCCTTGCCGAAATTACGTGAAAAAGATATGTACTTAACATTATCGAACTTTTTGGCAAGATTCATCATAACAAGCAGAGTGTTATCTCTGCTACCGTCGTTTACTAAAATATATCTGAATTTATAATCGGGCAGGGTTGCAATAACCTTATTGGTTTCTTCCACAAAGGTAGGAAGCACCTCTTCCTCGTTGAAACATGGAACAACCAAATCAACAGTTTTCATTTTTCATCACCTCTATAAAGGGTATTATATCAAAGTCTACACAAAAAGTCTATGTTTTTTGTGTGATATATTTTTTAAAAACATATTTACTCTAAATGCGAAAAGTGATATTATTAATATGTATGTAAAAATCTCAGCATAAAGGAGATATTATGACTAAAGCAAAAAAATTCTCAAAACCTGCTTCGGGTAAAAAGTTAGGTGCACCCAAAGCAGAGAAAAAGGGATTTTTCTATGAAAACAGATTTATTCTTCTGTCATTTATAGTTCCCTTTGTAATTATGGCGGTAGGCTTTGCCTGCTACGACATTGCACCATTCGGAATTTTTAAGACTATGGTGGACTCAGTTGCCCACGGACTTTCGCAGATTTTCCCATCCTGGGGAATTGACGTAGCAAAGCCCGACTGGTCTAATCCTTGGGGAGACAAGCAGATGCTGGTTATTGACCTTTGGCATCAGTATTACCCCTTCCTTGTAGAGCTTCACGAAAAGCTTCAGTCAGGCGGTTCTTTGCTCCATTCTTGGGTAATCGGTATGGGCTCTAACTTTATTTTAGTTATGTCCTACTACCTTTTAAGTCCCCTTAACTTCCTTTCTGTACTGGTTCCCGAGGCTTGGCTTGTAGAGTACCTTGCCCTTATCACCGTTATTAAAATTGCCTGTATGGGCGGTTTTACGGCAATTGCCTTCAGGATTATTACAAAGAGAAACGACCTTTCCTTGGTTGTTTTCTCAATGATGTTCTCATTCTGTGCCTTTAATATGGGCTACTACTGGTGCGTTATCTGGCTTGACTCTGTGGCAATGCTTCCCCTTTGCGTTGCAGGTACAGTAGCACTTCTCAGAGACGGCAAGTTCAGACTCTTTACAATTTCTCTGGCACTTGCAGTTGTTTGCAACTACTTTATCGGCCTCTTTATCTGCGTTGGTGTGCTTTTCACCTGCATCGGCTACGAATGCTCACGCTGGGGCGGATTTAAGAAAGCGTTTAAAGACCTTGCCCGCACCGCTTTCTTTACGGTATCGGCTCTGCTTATGACAGCTCCCGTTACCATTCCTACCTATTTAGGCCTGCAGAACACATATAAGCAGACAATGGGTATGCCCAAGAGCTTTGTAATCAACGTTGTTTCCGAAACAGGCGGTAACACCACCATTACAAACCCTGACATCAACGAGGTTACCAACGCAATTACCCAGATTTTCTCCAATATGTTCTCCTTTATCAACCCCTCTGACAAAGAAGGACTTCCCAACATTGCCTGCGGTATGCTTTGCGTTATTCTTGCAGTTGTTTTCCTTTGCTCCAAGAAAATTAAGTTAGGCGAAAAGATTTTCTGCTCTGCAACACTTCTTTTCCTTGTGGCAAGTATGTTTATCCGTCATCTCGACTTTATATGGCACGGCTTCCACTATCCCAATATGTTGCCTGTACGATTCAGCTTCCTTTTCAGCTTCCTGCTGATTTATATGGCGTTCAGGGCGTACACCTTTATTGAGCACTCCCATTACCTTGACGTTGTGGTTGCTGTTCTTGCTTTTATACTTCTGGTGCTCACTTATTTTACAAGAGGTGCCGAGAGCAACGCTCCTCTTATTGCTTCCTGTATTGTGGCAGGCATTTATATTATTCTGCTGTTCCTTTACAGCTTCAAGCTTCTTAATTTACGCACCCTTACCTTACTGTTGTGCTTGTTTGTATTTGGCGAAATGGTGGCTACTTCCGTTATTGGCGTTAAAACTGTTACCACCACATCAATGTCAGGCTATCCCAGAGATGAAGCGAATATGGATGCTGTACTTGAACATATCGCGGCTATTGAATCCACAGGCGAGCCCGATATTTACCGCACAGAGGTGCTCTCAACCCAGACACTTAACGACAGTGCACTTAACACCTACAATGGTGTTTCAATGTTTAACTCTATGGCAAACGTTAACATTACAAAGTACCTTGAGCGTATCGGTGTTGGCGCCTGGCAGGCAGGTAACCGCTACACCTACTATGAAAGCTCTCCTGTTACCAACGTAATGCTTAACCTTAAGTACCTTATTTCCCGTGACGGAAAATTCTACAACACAGATTACACCGAAGTTTTAAATAAGGCAGGCAACACAACTTTACTTGAAAATACTGCCTACCTTCCTATGGGCTACGTTGCCAATGCAGAGCTCAGCAATTGGGGCGATGAGGATTTCAGTGCATCAGGCTCCAATGGCCTTAACGACAACCCCTTCCTTGAGCAGATTGAATTCTGGAAGCTTGCAACAGGTATTGAAGAGCCCCTTTACAATCAGCTTATGGTAAAAGACCAGGGCCATACCGCTTACTCTATCTTTGAGGTTGGCAGAACATCTGATTGTCACTACTCTGCAAAGCCTGTGGACTTAACCGCCGACATCCACACAAAGTTCAACTATTACCCCGAGGAAGACGGCACAATCCTTTTCTACTTCAAGGCTGACAACACCAAGGACAGTAAGATTAAAATTCTTATTAACGATAAAGACAACGGCACACGTACACTCAGCCGCCCCAATATCGGCGTTGCAGGTGTAGTTAAGGGCGGCGACAAGGTTTCTCTTTACACCGACTACGAAAAGGGTAAGAGCACATCTATCACCGTTTACTGCTACCAACTTAACGACGAAGTCTTCGAAAAGGGTCTTGAAATCCTTGCCAAGAGCGGTCTTACCACGACAAAGAGCAGCGACACCAAGATTCAGGGTACAGTTACTGCTGACAAGGACGGCCTGTTCTTCACTTCTATCCCCTATGAAAAGGGCTGGAAAGCCTATGTAGACGGTAAAGAGGTTGAGGTTACCCCCATTGCCAACGCTATGGTTGCTTTCCCCATTACCAAGGGCGAGCACGAAATCACCCTTAAGTTTATCCCCGACGGCTTTATTATCGGCGTTACCGCCTTTGCCATAGGCTTTATTATGTTAGCCGCTGCTTGGTTTGTTACTTCAAAATATATGAAGGAATCAAAAGTAAAGGCAATGGCTACAACCTTCTTCAAGGCTGACGTAAAGGTTAAGGAAAAACCTGTAATCTCAGAAGCTACTGAGGAAGGTGCCGAAGAAAATCAAGAGGCAGTTTCAGAGGAACTTTCGGAAGAAAATCCTCCTTTGGAATCTGACAACACTCCAGAAGAAAATATTAATTCAGAAGGTGAAATGTAATGAAAATATACACTGCACCCACATTAAAACTCTCCTTCTTCGCAGATGATGAAAGTATTGTAGCAAGCAAGCCTGTGAGCCCTGAAGTTGACACACCGGAGGATACTTTCCCTAAAGATCCGGCTACTACCTTGCCTAACGACCCCTTCAGCAAAAAGTAAAAACAGACGCGGAGTCAGGCAATATCTGGCTCCGCGTTTATATAATATCGAGGTAAATATTATGAAATTCTTTATAGTTTCCGACATACACGGCTCAGCTTACTACTGCGAAAAGCTTTTAGAAGCTTTCGAGAGAGAAAATGCCGACAAAATTCTGCTTTTAGGTGATATTCTTTACCACGGCCCCAGAAACGATTTGCCAGAGGGCTATGCACCTAAAGAAGTTATCGCTATGCTTAATCCTCTTAAGGATAAAATCCTTGCTGTGCGTGGCAACTGCGACACCGAAGTTGACCAGATGGTGCTCAGTTTCCCCATTTTAGCCGACTACGCAATAATTAGTGCAGGCGACAGACTTATTTACGCCACCCACGGCCACAACTTCAACAACGCAAACCTCCCCTCTTTAACAAGTAAGGACATTCTTCTTCACGGCCACACCCACGTGCCTGTAATCGAAGAATACGATACCCACACTTATATTAATCCCGGCTCGGTTTCTATTCCTAAAGAAAATTCTCCCCACAGCTACATAACCTTTGACGGCAAAACCTTCCTCTGGAAAACCCTTGAGGGCGAAGTTTACAAAACCTTTGAGATTTAAACAAAATCCGCTCCGATTTATATCGGAGCGGTGTTTTTATTTATTAATGCCTTTTGTACGCCATTTGCCGCTTCGCCAACGCAGAAGCATAAATATTCCTCTGATTACTTCGTCGGCCGCAATGGCTATCCACAGGCCGTGAATGCCTAAACCGCAAACAACTGCCAGTATGTATGAACCTAAAGTACTTACCAGAATCATAGAGAACACCGCACAGATTGTGGGGAAATATACGTCTCCCGCACCTCTGAGGCAACCGATGATAACAAGGTTGGTGGTTCTGCCTAGCTCAAGGAAAATATTAATGAAAAGCACCTGGGCACCTAAGGCGATAACCACCTCATCTGCGGTAAATATGCCCATAAGATGCTCACCAAAAATTGCACCAACTATACATATAGAAATAGTTATGGAAAGGGCATAAAGATAATTCCTGTAAGCCTTACGCTTAACTTCGTCAAACTTTTTGGCACCCACCAAGTGGCCTGTAATAATCTGAGAAGCCTGAGAAATTGCCACGGTAAACAAATAGAAGAACATTGTAATGTTCTGCACATAAGTTTTTGTAATCAGCTCCGCATCTGTGAGGCACTTAAGAACAATGGATGTAATAACAACCTGAGAAACATTGTAGAGAAAGGTCTCAAAGGCTGAGGGAACACCGATTTTTATGATGTTTAGTACGTCTTCCTTTGGGAATGGCTTTAAAAGCTTGAAAATTGAGGGCTTTTCTATCTTTTTGAAAAGCACAATAGCAAGCACTACCGTACCCACAACTCGGGAGAAGGTGGTAGCAATTGCAACGCCAAGCACACCAAGCTTTGGGAAACCGAAAAGACCAAGAACAAAAATAATATCCAAGGCGGTGTTCATAATATTCATACCCAGAGTAACATACATAGAAATCTGGGTCATACCGTGGTTGCGGACAACAACCGACATAGAAGAAAGAATTGCCTGCAGGAATATAAATCCGCCAACTACGGAAAGATACTGAGAGGCAAACTCAAGTACAGTACCCTCTGCACCGATAAAGGAAAGAATAGGCTTTGAAAAAAGCACGTAAACGGCACTTATGATTACACCGAAAACAAGGTGAAAGGTTATGGAAAGTGCCGCAATACGGGAGGCGTTTTCTCTTTTCTTTGCACCTAAGTACTGGGAAATCAGCACGGCACTGGCGGTAGAAATAACCGTAAACACAATGGTTGTAATGGAAATCGCCTGATTTGCAGTATTTACTGACGAAGCCGCAAGGTCGTCGTATTTACTTAACACAAAAACGTCCACAAAGCCTAAAAGCATAAAAAGCAATGTCTCTACAAATATAGGCCAAGCGAGATTAAAAAGCTTTAATTTTTTCATAAAGCACCTCACGTAAAATCTAATCTCATTATACACTATTAAAACAATTTTACAATAACGCAAATTTTGACAAATATTGATTTTTATCACCTATGGTTTTATAATATTATTCATAAGGGAGATTTGTTACTTATGGGCAAAAAAGATTTCAAAACCAACGTAATGCGGATTTTAGACCAGAAGAAAGCAGAATACAAAAGCCACAGTTATGCCCATACCGATGCTTTAAGCGGAGTGGAGGTAGCCGAAGCTTTAAACGAAAACCCCGACAGAGTTTTCAAGACCCTTGTTACTCAGGGGGCAAGCAAAAATTACTACGTTTTTATGGTGCCTGTTAAGGAAGAGCTTGACCTTAAAAAGGCGGCAAAGGCAGTAAGTGAAAAAAGCATTGCCATGATAAAAGCTATGGAGCTTCTGCCCCTTACAGGCTACGTTCACGGCGGATGCTCGCCTGTGGGTATGAAAAAGCGGTTTAAAACTGTAATTCACCTTACCGCTCAGGATTTCGACACCTTTTATTTCAGCGCAGGCAAAATCGGTTATCAGGTAGAAACCTCCTTAACCGAACTTAGCAAAGTAATCCCCTTTGAGCTTAATGATATCGCGGAGTGATAATATGAAAATACCCTTTAATACTTTTGAAAAAATGCTCACTACACATTTGTCTGAGAACCAATGCCAAGAGATTCTTTTTTTCATAGAAAACTCTGAAAAATATCAACACTGTTGGATGGGTGTAATAAACAAAAACGGCAAGTCAGAATATTGGTTTGGACTTACAAAGGACGGCAAAGAAGCCTATGACTATACTAATTTTGACCAAATGACTTCCGCACCTGTTTTCAATGGCAAAACTTTAAAAGAATTATGGGAGCATATCGACATTTTATCCGTAAACGGCTGTGACCCCGAATTTTTTCTTAAATAAATAACCAATGGCGTTGCAATTAATTTGCAACGCCATATTTTTATAGCAATTCAAAATGTTTTTTGTCGGTGTCTATTATGCCTTCTTTTTTAAGCTTGCCTATTTCGGCAGAAAGTCCGCTTCGCTCTACACCTAAGTAGTCGGCAAGCTCCTGACGGTCAAAGGGAATGTCAAAGCCTGAACTTCCTGCTTCCTTTTCGCACATCATAAGGTAAGCCAACAGCTTTTCACGGGTGCTACGCTTTGAGGTAACCTCAATTTTCTGATGAAAACGAATATTTTTAACCGCTAAGCTTTTCATAAGGTTAAAAATAAGCTGTTGATGAAATCCGCAGTTATTCTCACAGGTATGAAGAATATGACTGCAGTTTATAAGCATAATCTGAGAGGGCTCGGTGGCAATAACGCTTATGGGCATACTTTCAACCTCGGCACAAGCAAAGGCTTCGGCAAACATTTCGCCCTGCTGAGATATTGCCACAATGCTTCGGTTGCCGTAAAAATCGGTGTTTGTCATCTGAACACCACCCGAAAGCACAATGCCTATAAATTTTGCAGGGTTACCCTCGGCAATTACGGTGAATTTTTTGTCGAAAAACTCCACTCTTGCCCCAAGGCAAGTGAGCATCCTCAGCAAATTTTCGTCGGCTATACCTTCAAACAGAGGGCATTTACGCAAAACATCAAGATATTTTTTCATTTTCTCACCTTTTGTTGAAATTTCAACATACTTTCTTTTTTGATTATATTATAATAAAGCCATAAAATCAAGGGAGCCTGATTATGCTGAGAAAAATCATTAAAATAGATGAAGAAAAATGTAATGGTTGCAGTCTTTGTGCAAAAGCTTGCCACGAAGGTGCAATTGAAATGATAAACGGCAAGGCAAAGCTTACTCGCGAAGATTACTGTGACGGCTTAGGTGATTGCTTACCCGCCTGCCCTACAGGTGCCATAAGCTTTGAGGAAAGAGAAGCTCCTGCCTACAACGAAGAGGCGGTTTTAAAAGCAAAAACAGAAAAGAGCAAAAAATCTCTCCCCTGTGGTTGCCCCGGTACAAACGCAAAGGCAATTAAGAGAGAAACCCCGGGATTTGCCAAAACCGCAAATATTCAGAGTCAGCTTTCACAATGGCCCTGCCAGATTAAACTGGTGCCCGTAAATGCTCCGTACTTTGAAAATGCAAACCTGCTTATAGCCGCCGACTGCACGGCTTTCGCCTACGGCAACTTTCATCAGGATTTCATAAGAAATCACATTACTCTTATCGGTTGCCCTAAGCTTGACGAGGGTGATTACTCTGAAAAGCTTACTCAGATTATTGCAAATAACAATATAAAGAGCGTTAAAATTGTCAGAATGGAAGTTCCCTGTTGCGGGGGAATTGAAAATGCTGTTAAGCGTGCCCTTATGGCAAGCGGAAAGTTTATCCCTTGGCAGGTTGTTACCATTACCACTGATGGAAAAATATTGGAATAAATTCAGATATCTGTTTAATTTCAAAAAAACAGTGCTATAATTAAATAAAAAGGATTATTGAGGTGCATAAAAATGAACATAACAAACGACATTAAATACATCGGCGTAAACGACCACAAGGTAGACCTCTTTGAGGGTCAGTATATTGTGCCTAACGGTATGGCTTATAATTCATACGTAATTATGGATGAGAAAATCGCAGTTATGGATACTGTTGACGCAGGCTTTACCCACGAGTGGCTTGATAATCTTCAGAACGCTTTAGACGGCAGAAAGCCTTACTATCTTATAGTTCAGCATATGGAGCCTGACCATTCAGCAAATATCTTTAATTTTATGAAGGCGTACCCTGATGCAACCATAGTTGCTTCTCAGAAAGCCTTTGTTATGATGCAGAACTTCTTCGGTACAGATTTTGCCGACAGACAGCTTATTGTTGGCGAGGGCGACACTCTTAATTTAGGCAAGCACACCCTTACTTTTGTTACTGCTCCCATGGTGCATTGGCCTGAGGTTATCGTTACTTATGATGATGTGGATAAGGTGCTTTTCTCTGCTGACGGCTTCGGTAAATTCGGTGCTCTTGACGTAGAGGAAGACTGGGCTTGCGAGGCAAGAAGATACTACATCGGTATTGTTGGCAAATACGGCGTACAGGTGCAGAACCTCCTTAAAAAAGCCGCAGGTCTTGATATAGAAATCATCTGCCCCTTACACGGCCCTGTTCTTACTGAAAATTTAGGCTACTACCTTGATTTATACAACACTTGGTCAAGCTATCAGCCTGAGGAAGAAGGCATTATGATTGCCTATACTTCTGTATACGGCAACACAAAAAAGGCAGTAATGGAGCTTAAAGAAAAGCTTAAGGCAAAGGGTGCACCTAAGGTTGTGGTTAACGACCTTGCAAGGGTTGATATGGCAGAAGCTGTGGAGGATGCCTTCCGCTACAGCAAAATAGTTCTTGCAACTACCACCTATAATTCCGAGATTTTCCCCTTTATGAGGGAGTTTATCAACCACCTGACAGAGCGTAACTTCTCTAACCGCACAGTAGCTTTCATTGAAAACGGCAGCTGGGCACCTATGGCTAATAAGGTTATGAAGGAAATGTTTGAAAAGAGCAAGAACCTGACCTTTGCCGAAAATTCAGTTAGCATCCGCTCTGCCTTAAACGAAGAAAGCACAGCGGCACTTGAAGCTTTATCAGATGAGCTTTGTATGGAATATCTTGCTCAGCAGGACTCCACCGCCAACAAAAACGACCTTAACGCCCTTTTTAACATCGGCTATGGTCTTTATGTTGTAACCTCCAACGACGGCAAAAAGGACAACGGACTTATTGTTAACACCGTTACTCAGGTTACAAACACACCTAACCGCATTGCAGTAACAATTAATAAAGAAAATTACTCTCATCATATTATTAAGCAGACAGGAGTAATGAATATCAACTGCCTTACAGTTGACGCTCCTTTCTCAGTGTTTGAAAAATTAGGCTTTGTAAGCGGCAGACACGAAGATAAGTTCAAGGACTGCGAGCCTTTGAGAAGTGACAACGGTCTTATCTTCCTGCCCAGATATATCAATTCCTTTATGTCTTTAAAGGTTGAGCAGTACGTAGACCTTGACACCCACGGAATATTCATTTGCTCTATTACCGAATCCCGAGTAATTTCTGACCGTGAAACTATGACCTACAACTATTATCACGAAAACGTTAAACCCAAGCCCCAGACCGAGGGCAAAAAAGGCTACGTTTGCAAAATCTGCGGATATATTTACGAAGGCGAAACCCTTCCTGAGGACTACATCTGCCCTCTGTGCAAACACGGAGCATCAGATTTTGAAGAAATTAAATAAAATAAATTTTGGAGGTAAAATTATGTGTGAAATCAGATTTTTCAAGTGCAATCATTGCGGCAACATCATCGGTGTTATTCACAACGCAGGTGTTCCTATGATGTGTTGCGGCGAAAAAATGCAGGAGCTTATCCCCGGCACAGTTGATGCAAGCTTAGAGAAGCACGTGCCTGTAGTATCAATTGATGGCAACATCGTAACAGTTAAGGTTGGCGAGGTTGAGCACCCTATGGTGGATGAGCACTTTATTCAGTGGGTATATTTACAGACAGACCGCGGCGGTCAGCGTAAGTGCTTAAAGCCGGGTATGAAACCCGAGGTTAAGTTTGCACTTTGTGACGAGGTACCCGTAGCTGTGTTTGAATACTGCAACCTTCACGGATTGTGGAAAGCTGATATTTAAATATAAACAAAAGCCCAAACGGCATAACCGTTTGGGCTTTAATAATTTATATAGGTTTATCTGATTCCGTACTTTTCAATAATGTAGTCCATATCCTTGTCGCCTCTGCCTGAAAGGTTAATAAGCACAGAGCCGTGCTCCATACGCTTTGCAAGCTTCATACCGTAGGCAACTGCGTGGGAGCTCTCGATAGCGGGGATAATACCCTCAAGACGTGAAAGCTTATAGAAAGCATCAATAGTTTCTTCGTCGTCAATTACATCATACTTAACTCTGCCTATTTCCTGCAGGAAGGCGTGCTCAGGACCTGAAGAAGGATAGTCAAGACCACTTGCTACCGAGTAAACGGGAGCAGGCTCGCCATTTTCGTCCTTAAGCATAATGGAGTTAAAGCCGTGCATAATGCCCTCTGTGCCGTATTTAAGAGAAGCGGCGTGGTCTCCCAGCTCAGGGCCTTTTCCTAAAGGCTCAATGCCGTAAATGTCAACAGGGTCGTTTAAAAATCCTGAGAAAAGACCTGCGGCGTTAGAACCACCGCCTACACAGGCAACGATTGCATCGGGAAGGTGGCCTGTCATATCAACAAACTGCTCTCTTGCCTCGATACCGATAACACTCTGAAAATCTCTTACCATCATTGGGAAAGGATGAGGGCCTAAAACCGAGCCGATGCAGTAGATAGAGTCCTTATATTCCTTTGAATAAGCGTCAAATGCGGCATCCACAGCCTCTTTAAGAGTCTTAAGTCCGTGAGTAACCTCAACAACATTTGCGCCTAAAATCTTCATTCTGGCAACATTGGGAGCCTGCTTTTTAATATCAACAGAGCCCATGTAAATGTCGCACTCAAGGCCAAAGTAAGCAGCGGCAGTAGCAAGTGCTACACCGTGCTGACCTGCACCTGTTTCGGCAATAACCTTCTTTTTGCCCATATACTTTGCAAGGAGTGCCTCGCCCATACAATGGTTAAGCTTATGCGCACCTGAGTGGTTAAGGTCTTCACGCTTTGCATACAATTGAACCCTGCCGCCAAGTGCATCTGAAAGACGCTCAAGGTGAGAAACAGGAGTGGGTCTGCCCTGAAACTCCTTGCGGATTCTTCTTAACTCTGCAATAAACTTTCTGGACTGGCAGATAGAGAAGTAAGCCTCGGTAATCTCTGCCATTGCATCCTTTAATTTATCCTCAATATAAACTCCGCCGTATTTGCCGAAGTAACCGTCTTTGTTGGGGTAATGTCTGAAATAAGTATCAAAATCTACGCCGCTGAAATTCATAAAAAAAACCTCCGTAATATATAAAATAAGTTATGTGTTAAATTAAATTTCTTATTTTAAGCTTCGCCATCGTTTGGTAAGTAACATAAAAAAATCAGTCCTTGACAGAAAAAATCATCTGTCAAGGACGAATAAACTGATTATCCGCGGTGCCACCTTGATTTACGGCTCGCCGTACACTTTAAGGAATACTATCATATTCCCGACAACTTACGTATGTCACACGTTGCAGAATACTCCGGGAAAACCCGTTTGACTGCACCCTCAGCGGCCCATTTGACAACCTGTTTCTTATTCGGCTTTCAGCTACCCGAACTCTCTGTAAAGGCATAATTGCCGTTATCTCCGCGTCAACGGTTTATAATTTATTGTAATTTATATTACTACAACAGGTGCTCTTTGTCAACAAAAAATTTCTTAAAAACCTTTCATAGTAAGGGAAATTCTCTGCTTTTTGGCATCAACGGCAATTACTTTTACTTTAACAATATCGCCTACCTTAAGTGCTTCAGAGGGGTGCTTAATAAACTTGTCGCTAATCTGGGATATATGAACAAGTCCGTCCTGATGCACGCCGATGTCTACAAAAGCACCGAAGTCGATTACGTTTCTGACTGTGCCTGTAAGCTCCATACCCTCTTTAAGGTCATCAATTCCCATTACATCTGTGCGAAGCTGAGGCTGAGGCAAGCTTTCACGGGGGTCACGGCCGGGCTGGGTAAGCTCGTCTAAGATATCCTCTAAAGTAGGCATACCGATACCCAAAGTTTCGGCAAGCTCCTTTTTGTTTGTTGCCTTTTCCTTAATGCCCTTTATACCGCCATTTTCAATATCCTTGGATGTAAAGCCCAAAAGCTTTAAAAGCTCCTTGGCGGCTTTGTAGGACTCAGGGTGAACTGCTGTGTTATCAAGTGCCTCTTTGCTGTCGGCAACTCTTAAAAAGCCTGCACACTGCTCAAAAGCTTTGGGGCCAAGCTTTGGCACCTTTTTAAGCTCGCTTCTGCTCTTGAATTTTCCGTTTTCTTCACGATAAGCCACAATATTCTTTGAAACTGTGCCGTTTAAGCCTGCGATTCGAGAAAGAAGTGCAGGGGACGCCGTGTTAAGGTCGGCACCAACAGAGTTTACGCAGTCCTCAACAACGCCATCAAGGGTTTCTCCAAGGCGTTTCTGGGGCATATCGTGCTGATACTGACCGATACCAATGGACTTGGGGTCGATTTTAACAAGTTCTGCCAAGGGGTCCTGAAGTCTTCTGGCAATTGAAACTGCACTTCTTAAAGTCAGGTCAAACTCAGGCAGTTCATCAGCCGCTAATTTAGAAGCTGAGTAAATAGAGGCACCTGCCTCGCTTACCATCATATATGCAAGGTCACTCTTTTTAAGCTCAGAGATAACCTCGGCAGCGAAAATCTCAGTTTCCTTACTCGCTGTACCATTGCCGATAGAAAGCACGGTTGCATCGTGCTTTAAGATAAGAGCCTTGAGCTTTTCTTTGCTTTCTTTAATTTTTGCTTCGCTGTGGGTGGGGTAAATAACGGTTGTATCAAGGACTCTGCCTGTGCCGTCAACAACCGCCACTTTACAGCCTGTTCTGTAACCGGGGTCAAGAGCGATTACAACTCTATCCTTAACGGGAGGCTGCATTAAAAGCTGATGCAGGTTTGTGCCGAAAAGCTTCATAGCCGCAACGTCAGCATTTTCTGTAAGAGTAGCTCTTACCTCTCGTTCGATTGAAGGCAGAAGAAGCCTTGTGTAGGCATCTTCGCAAGCAGTCATTACAGCTTCACTGCAAGGAGAGTCGCCCTTAACCATAACTTTTCTGATCATATTAAGAGGCTTTTCCTCAGAAATCTCCACAGAAACCTTTAAAAACTTCTCACGCTCGCCGCGGTTAATGGCAAGAACACGATGACCGCTGATTTTTTTAACAGCCTCGGAAAATTTGTAGTATCCTGTATACACAGAGTCAGCCTCTTCGTCAGTGGCAACGCTTGTCACCGTGCCGTTAAGCCACATAAGGTTGAAAAGGCGTTTTCTTATGTCTGCGTTATCAGAGCAAATTTCGGCAATAATGTCCAAAGCACCCTGCAAAGCATCCTCTGCAGTTTCCACGCCCTTTTCGGCATCCACATAAGCTTCTGCCAAATCTATGGGGAATGATTTTTCGTCCTCCTGATTTAAAATAACCTCTGCCAAAGGCTCCAATCCCTTTTCCTTTGCGATGGAAGCCCTTGTTTTTCTCTTAGGTCTGTAGGGGCGGTAAATATTTTCCAAATCCGCCATAGTCTCTGCCTTTTCTATAGCGGCGGTGATTTCCTCGGTAAGCTTGCCCTGAGCATCAATAAGTCCCTCTATTTCCTTGGCTCTTGCCTCGAAATTTCTCAGGTAGTCAAGACGCTCGGAAACTTCTCTAATAAGCTGGTCATCCATAGAGCCGTGAAGCTCCTTGCGGTAACGGGCGATAAACGGGATAGTGTTGCCCTCGTCAAGAAGAGTGATGATATTGCCTGCGTACTCAGGCTTGATATTAAATTCCGATGATAATTTTGCGATAAAGTCCATAACTAATTTTCCTTTGTTTTTTAAATAACTTAATAAGTATATCATATTTGCTCTAAATTTACAACAAAAACTGCTGTCTGACATCGGTCAAACAGCAGTTAAAATTAGTTTTTCTCGGCAAATCCGAAGGCGGCCTTCATACCTTCACCTGAATCGTGGAAGCGGTGATTCTGGCACATATCGTAGCCCGGCAGATTATTGCCCTCTACAAGCACAGGGCCTGCGGGAGTAATTGCAACATCCCAGCCTACATAACGCATACGAGGCTCTACCTTTGCGGCGTTTTTGCAAAGCTCGAGAGCCTCAGCAAAGAAAGGTACCTTAAAACCTATGAACTTACAGCCGTTATGCGGATGCTCGGTGTAGTAAGAAACAGTTTTATCGCAGAACATAGGATGTGTAATCTCGCCGTTTTTGGAAAGCAGGGTATACATACCGCCGCTGGTAACATTGTCAACGTCGTTTTTGCCGCTGCCTACACGGATAAGAGCGTAAACGAAGTTGGCGTTTCCTTTATCGCTGAGCACAGTAACTATGCGAATTGTGTTAACCGAACGTGCACAGAGCTTGTTCATTTCCTCATGTTGAACAATAGCCTCCTCTGCAAGGAAAAGCTTTTTTGCCACAAGGTCGTTATAAAGCTCTTTAAGGTTTTTATCTTTAAGCTCAACCTTCATAACACCAAGACCGCCAAAGGACACAGGCTCCTTTGCAAAGAAACATTCCTTACCCCTGCAAAAGCTTTCGAAAGCTTCAAAACCGTCGTTTAAATCCGCAAAATCTCTTTTAAGGTATTCCTTAAAGGTTCGGTTAAAGTTAAGCTTATCGGTAAATGTAGGGTTTGCGTCGGGGTTATTAAGCCTTCTGGCAAGGCTTAAGTTATCGTCCATTGTCATAAAGGTTCTACGCTTGTCCTTACCTATATAAGCAAAGCCAAAGGTCATATAATCAAGGTAGCCTATGCCGTAACGGAACATAGAAAAAACCATACTAAAGAAAAGCCACAGGCGGTTTTTGCCTGATTCCTTATGGACTATATTTAGATTTCTGAAAAAACGCCTAAAGCTTCCTGATGCAACACGTCTGAAGAAAGTAGCAATTTTTCCCATATTCAGCCCTCCGTTTTTAACACACAAAATCTTTGATTAATTATAGCATTTATATTAAAAAAAGCAAGTACACCTTACTTTCGGGGATAAAAAGACCTTTTCTGGGACAAACAGGAGTAGATTTAACAGCAAAGCATTGTATAATAAAATACGAGCTTGGTGTTGAACAATTGATAACTTTTATGTTATATTATATATAACAGATTATATAAAGGATGTTTTATATGAAAGTAGCTATTGTTGATGATATCAAGGAATACCGCGAAAGTGCAGGCAAAGCCGTATTTGAATGGGCAAAAGACAGGCACGAGGTTGTATCCATAAAAGGATACAAAAGCGGCGAAAGCTTTCTTGCCGCCCTTAACGGCGAAAGCTTCGACATTGTATTGATGGACATATATATGGACGGTCTTACAGGTATTGAAGCCGCCGCAAAGCTTCGCGAAATAAGCCTTGACACTATTCTTATTTTTGCAACCACCAGCGTAGACCATATGGCAGAGGCTTTTCCCTGCAGAGCCTTTGACTACATTATGAAGCCTTTAGATATTCCCAGGCTTTACAAGGCTTTGGACGAAGCCGTAAAGGTATTGCCCGAAAATCAGCCTTACATAACCATAAATGTTGAAAAGCAGGAAATCAATATTATTGTATCTGACATTATGTATATTATGTCAGACCTTAATTACTGCCTTGTTTATACCAAGCAAGGCGAATACCGTACCCGTTCCCAGTTCAGCAAATTCATGGAAGGTCTCAGCGAATTTCCTCAGTTTTACGTTATCAACCGCGGAGTAACCGTAAACCTTGATAATGTTCTCGACATAAAAGAGCTGGACTGCGAACTTACTGACAAAACCATACTTCCTGTCAGTAAAAAGAAAAAACTGGAAGCAGAGCAAGCACTTGTTGACCGACGCTTTCAGGTAAGACGAAAGGTAGGAGCATAATTTGGAGTTTAACAAGATTATATTTTCCATTTTTGAAGCATCAGCTATAGTCCCCGTAGGCGTTATATGTCTTATCACTTTTTTTGATAAGCTCAGATTCAAACCTGCCTACGCCATGACTATTCTGCTTTCTTCGTTTTCCGCTCTGGCAACTATAGGTGGAATACTGAGAATTAAATATGGTCTTAATATATCCTTTATTTTGTTTGCTTCCACAGTTCTGATGTTTGCATTCATCCTGTCGGTAGTAAAGGAAAATCTCTTCAAAATCCTTTTTGTAACCGTAACATCAGGTGCGTTGGTTTCATCAGGTGCACTGTTCGGCTATATTCTGGAAGCGCACTATAACCATAATGAAACCTTCGACAAACCTCAGACCTGGGGATTACTGCTGAGATTCGGTTTTATTGCTGCTATATTTATTGTTTTCGGATTTGTTCTCACTAAAGTAAGATGGCTGCTTAATTGCCCTGAACTTAGCAAAGCCTGGAAGGTATTATGGTTTGTTCCCCTTGCTTTTGCAACCGCAAACGTTATAATGGTTCCCCACCAGTACAGTTATTTTAACCAAGGAAGAACTCCCGGCATATATATAACAGTTACAATCATACAGCTTGTTATGCACCTGTTGTTCATGTTTATGATATACTTCATAGCAAAAACAATTACTGAAAAATCAAAGCTTGACAAACAGTCTCAGATGCTTTCTATTCAGGCAGCTCAGTACGAAGGTCTGCAGAGGCATATTGAGGCTACATCAAAGCTGAGACACGACTTTAAGCACACAGTACGCACCGCTGTTTCTCTTGCATATGAAGGCAACAACGAAGCTCTTATCAAGCTTCTTACCGACTATGGCGTTGCTACCGCAAACACAGATAAACGCAGTGTTTTCACAAAAAACAGTACGCTAAACGCACTTATCTGCCATTACTATGACATTGCCTTAAACAAAAGCATTCTTTGCGACTGGCAGGTAAGACTTCCTGAAAATCTCGGTGTTGAGGATATCGACCTTTTCGGTATTGTGGGCAATCTTCTTGAAAATGCCATTCACGCCTCAGAAACTGAGCCTGCTGAAAACCGTTACATAAATTTCAAGGCAGATATTGAAGATAACGGCGATGTCTACATTGTAACCACCAACGGCTTTTCAGGCAAAATCAAGAAAGATCAGGATAAGTACCTTTCAACCAAGAAGGACGGCTCAGGTATTGGTATTGAGTCAATAAAGTCTACCGTTAAGCGTTACAATGGCTTTGTAAGCTTTTACAATGACCCCAAAACCTTTTACGCAGACATTATGCTTAAACAAAATCAGCAATAACCTTTATTTCTTCTTGACTTTAACCTTTCTATGCAGTAACATTACCACATAGAAAGGTTTTTCATTTTTTAAGAGCATACTTAAAGGAGAGTGTATATGAATAATAAAAAAGAAAAGGCGAAATTAATTTTGCGGCAGTACTCCAAATGGATTATCGGCATTGGAACTATTCTGATACTTGTTTTTCTTGGAGTTGCAAACTTCAGCTCTGTAGCAAATGCCCTGAAATGGTTTCTGGGGCTTTTTACTCCTCTTACCGTAGGATTTTTTATGGCGCTTATCCTCAATGTGCCTATGAGGTTTTTTGAATCTCACCTGTGGCCCAATGCCCAAAAGAAGCTTCCCCAAAAGCTCAGGCGGCCCACGGCCTTTATTATGAGCCTTGTGCTGATTCTTGGTATTGCAACAGGCGTAGTTCTGCTGGTTGTACCTGAGATTGTAGATGCCATAAAGCTTTTTATAAAAAGCACAATGAGCATTGTTAACGAGCTTGCTCAGCTTAAAAAGGCAGAAAACCTTGAAAGCTTGCCTTTCGGAAGCATTCTGTCAAGAATCAATTGGAGCGAAATTGCCAATAGTGTGGAAAAATGGATTAAACAGCAAAGCGGTACCATTGTAAACGGTGCTATGGACACGGTAATCGCTCTGGTTGGCGGAATTATCGATTTTATATTTGCGGTGATTTTCTCAATCTACATTCTTTTTAGCAAAGAAACCCTTAAATTTCAGGCAAAGCGTCTTGTGCGTGCATGGCTCCCTGAAAAAGGCGGCAACTATCTTATTCACGCAAGCTCCGTTGCAAACTCAAACTTCCGCAGTTTTGTGGCAGGTCAGACTATTGAGGCCTTTATCTTAGGCTCTTTGTGTGCCTTGGGAATGTTTATTCTGCGTATTCCCTATGCTCCTATGGTAGGTGCTCTGGTTGGCGTTTGCTCTCTTATTCCCGTTGTGGGTGCTTTTATTGCAGGCGGCATAGGTACCTTTATGATTAGCACCGAATCCCCCATAAAGGCTCTTATATTTATAATTTTCCTAATAATTTTACAACAGCTTGAGGGAAATCTGATTTATCCCAGAGTGGTTGGAAGTCAGGTAAAACTGCCTGCTATCTGGGTATTGGCGGCAATTACCGTTGGCGGTGCATTGGCAGGTCCCTTGGGCATACTTTTAGGTATTCCTATTGCTTCTACTGCCTATGTTCTTGTACGTGAAGCCACCGAAAACAGAGAGTCAAAATTAGGCTTTTCAGCAATTGCAGAAAAGCCTGAGAAAGAAACCGAAAACAAATAATAAACTATAAAAAACAGGTTCACAATTGTGAACCTGTTTTTGCTATCATTAAAAATATCAGTAAAGCTCTGCCTCTGCATTGTAGGCATAAAGGGCATTGATTACGTTTTTAAGGTTTGTATCATTAGTCTGCATTGCAAGGTAACCGTAGCTGAACGCATTGTAATTAAGAGTAAGCGAACCTACAGTAACCACTATATCGTTTTCAAGATTCTGGGCAAGAATATCGGAAATCTTAACTTCATAGTAGCCGTTCAGCTTGCTTGCCGTTGCAGCTTTGCCGTTTACGGTAATTTCGGGGATGTTCTCTTCATCCTCGATATAGAAGTAATGTTTGAGGGCGGTTTCACTTTCTAAAGAAAGCCTTGAACCGTAATATGATACGCCCTCTTCCTTGCCTGCAAGTAAATAGCTGTAAGCTGAAAGTTCTGCGTCAGCAAGTGCCTTTTCCTCAGCAGTAAGGGAAGCGTTTGCAAGGTTTTCTGTGTTATACGCAAAGAAAACCTGAGCTGATGCACCGTAGTTAAGCATAGCCTTTACAAGAGGAGCCGCCTTTGTGTATTCATTTTCTATAGGATTTGGATTTGAGGAATTACCTATATTCCCTGCACCGCCACCAACAATTCCGCCTGCACCGGGATTTGCGGTTTCTTCTGCTTTTTCAAGAATATACTCGGCATACTCCTTAACAGAATATTCGAAAACTTCGCTCTTATCCTTTGAGGTCACAATCTGAGCCTTTACAACAGATGCCATTTCCTTAGCCGCTACCTCACAGGTAAATACATAGCTTCCGCCTTTTTCCGGTGCATCCTGAACGGCAACATATTTTTTACTGCCATTAGGAAGAGTAAACTCCATTTTTGCATCTGAATCTGTGAGCACATCCTCAGAAAGTGCCATATGGAAGTTTACGGCAATCTGACCTGTAAGGGTGATTGTACAGCCTGTAAACTTCACAGGCTTAGGTGTTACCTTAATCGATTCTCTCAGCAGTGCACCCTCAGAAGCCTTTTGGCTGAATGTAAAGTAAGTTGTGCTGTCAGTTGCTGTCATTTCCTGAACAGTAAACTCAATGGCGGTTTTACCGCCTGCCACAACAAGAAAATCAAGGGTAAGAAGCACCTTTTCCTCTGTAAAATCGCAACCCTCAACAAATGAGCTGTTAAGGGTTACAACACCCTGTAAATCGGGGTTATAGACCGCCTCAGTTAAATTGGGGTAACTTTCTGCAGAAGTATCCGCGGAAGCATTAATAAGGCTCAACTTTTCGCTGTTGTAGTTTAAAGCTGTCTGAACATCCTCCAGAAGCTTAGCCGAGGAAAGGTAAACGCTGTAGGTAAGCTTATCGCCAACCTGAGCAACGGCTACGCCGTTTCCGTAGTTGACCGTAAGTTCGGTGCTTTCACCATTCTCTGCCTCAGTACCGTCTGTAACCTTAAGGCTGAGGGTTTCGGTATTAAAGCTGAAGGTATAGCTTCCGCCTGTGGCAACAAAGGTACATTTAGCGTGAACATCACTACTGAAAATAAAACCTGAGTCGGTTACATTTGATGTAGTGTCATTTATTGTGCCCGGGTAGCTGTATTCGGTATCGCCATACTTTACGCTAAAATGATAACTTCCTTCTTCAAGGTCAAGAGTTGCATTATAGGTTGAGCCCTCATAAAGCTTCATAGCTACGCCCTTCAAGCCATTGAAGGTACCCACAAGCATAACTTCCTCTGCCTCTTGCTCTGTAGCAAAGGCAGAAAAACTCTGACAGCTTAATATCATAATCAACACAAGTAAAAAAGATAAGGCACGTTTTAAATTCACAGCCATACCTCCCCAATTATATTCTTAATTTATCATATCATTTTTTTATAAAAAATACAATTGTATGTTTCAATAAATGCAAAGAGGTTAATATGGTCAGTTTGTCTATAATTTCTCTTTTTGCAAAGGAAAAACGCCTCCCGAAGGAAGCGTTTGTTTATAATAAATTAGCAATTTTCTTCTGAATAAGGGTTGCGTCCTTTATGTTAACCTTGCCGTCAGTATTGAAATCCGCAAGTATAGTCTGCTCATCACTAAGGCTTGAGATTTTTGCAATGTACTTCTGGATTAATGTTGCGTCGCGGATATTCAGCTTGCCGTCGCAGTTAACGTCACCAAGCTGGTACTTAAGCTGAGGAGCTGTTGACTCAGTTGTGTGGTCAGGCTGAGTTTCAGTTTCGGTAAGCTCAGACTTTTCCTCGGTTATAGGAGCTGTGGTTCTGATAGGCTCTGTGTCCTGTGTTTCGTCAGGGGCTGTAGACTCAGTTGGCTCTGTAGCTTCTGTAGTTACAGAAGGAACGGACTCTGTTGGCTCAGTAACCTCTGTAATAGCAGGAGCAGTTGTCTCCTGAGGTTCGGTTGCTACAGGTATGGTTACTTCGGTTGGCTCTTCAGTAGGCTCTTGGGTTTCTGTAGTCGCTTCAGGCTCGGTAGGCTTAACATCTTGGGTTACCTCTACATTTCCTCTGAGGCTTACGCCCTGAGCACGCATAGTACTGAAAAGGAAGTAGGACTCTTCGCCGCCTACTACAGTCATCTCCTGAACTGTGAACTCAATATTGGTTTCGCCTGTGCCGATGACGGTAAAGTCAAGGCTGAGAAACAGCTTTTCTTCCCTGAAATCATAACCCGAAAGGTCAGATGCGTTAACCGCAACCACACCGGGATACTGGGAATTATACACAACATCCTCTAAATTGGGGCAGTTGTTAAGTGCTTCTGCCTCGGCATCAGAAATTTCAGGATTCTCGGATGTTACTTTTGAAAGCTGAAGCTTGTTTTCGTTAAAGCTTAAGATACTCTGAACATCCTCAAAGGCTTTTTCTGCCTTAAGATAAATTCCGTAAGATATTTTGTCGCCTACATTTACGTCAAGGCTTAAGTTTTCCACATTTAGCTTAAGGCTTTCGCCTGATTCGTCGGGAGGTGTAATGCCCTCTTTCAGAACATGAAGCTTGTGAGTTTGGACATTATATGCAAAGGTGTAGTTTCCGCCTGTGGCAACAAGGGTGCACTTGGCGTTTATGGTGTCGCTTAATTTCCAACCTGAGGTTGAAATTTTAACTGTAGTGTCGTTAATTGTGCCGGGATGGCCAAGCTCACTACCGTTGTCGATAATTCTGAACTGGTAGCTACCTTTGTTAAGCTCAGCAGTTGTGCTAAAATTAACGCCGTCAGCACTTTCCATTGCTATAGGAGCCCCGTGAGAAAAACTTGCTTCAAGGCACACAACACGGCTTTCGGCTTTGCTTGACACAAGGCTACTTAAGCTGAATGCACTGATATTTATATTATAAGAGAAAACGCAGAACAAAAGAAAAACGCAAGCCAGAACCTTGGCAAAAGACCTTTTAACCTTTCTCACGCATATCACCTCATATTTGATACCTTAATAATATCAGCTTTTAGCTGTTAATTCAATAGGCAGCAGTCCTAAATCTGTAAAGAGCAGAAAGTTATTATTTTGGTCTTTTTTAGCCTGAGATTAAGACCTGCAAAGCAAAATCCTTTTATTTGGCTTGCATCTGTTTTTTAGGTTCAGAATATACATAAAAATCACCGCCCTGCATTAACAAGGCGGTGAAATTATTTACGCAAAGCGTACTTTATAGCTTTAGCCCTTAACTGCGCCGGCGGCAACTCCCTTGATGATGTGCTTCTGGCA
>JAZTWD010000027.1:0-30956 GCA_045635685.1 Ruminococcus sp. | reverse complement strand
AAGCTCGTGAGATGTTCTGAAACCATCGAAGAAGTTGAGGAAAGGAACGCTTGACTTGATAGCTGCAAGGTGAGCAACTGCACCAAGGTCCATAACTTCCTGTGTATTTGTTTCAGCGAGCATTGCGAAACCTGTCTGACGGCAAGCGTAAACGTCGGAATGGTCACCGAAAATGTTAAGTGCGTGAGAAGCAACTGTTCTTGCACTTACATGGAAAACTGCAGGTAAAAGCTCACCTGCGATTTTGTACATGTTAGGAATCATCAAAAGAAGTCCCTGAGATGCTGTGAATGTTGTGGTAAGAGCACCTGCGTTAAGTGAGCCGTGAACTGTACCTGCTGCACCTGCTTCGGACTGCATCTCTTCAACCTTTACAGTTGTACCGAAGATGTTTTTGAGTCCCTGTGCTGACCACATGTCAACATAGTCTGCCATGGGGCTGGAAGGAGTAATAGGATAAATACCTGCTACTTCTGTAAACGCATAGGAAACATGAGCCGCCGCGTTGTTACCGTCCATGGTCTTTCTTTTTCTTGCCATTGGAATAGTCCTCCTTTTTAAGATAAATGTGAAAAAAATCACATACTTTAAAATTTTTTCGGGTACACCCTTTTGTACCAACTAACATAATACCACTTTATTCGCCTTTTGTAAAGTGGAAAAAGCCTTTACCATTGACTTTTTATTGGTTTTTATGTAAACTTATGGAGGTAGGGTAAAATTTATGTTACACCCTCACAATTTTAAACCGAAAGGGTTGAACAAAATGCCTGACGATTCAGGTAATAAACTTAAAGAAAATAAAAAACGCGATGGTATCCTCTTCAAGCTTTTTAAAGGAAAAAGCCATGAAGAAATCGTGCAGGAAGCAGAGGAGGAAATCCTCTCTTTAGTTGAAGAGGGTCAGGAAAAGGGTGTTATCGGCGACTCCACAAAAAATATTATCGAAAACGTCTTTGACTTTGATGATACCGTAGCTTCGGAAATTATGACTCACCGAACAGAGATGACAGCTATCGAAGACACCGCCTCTTTAACTGAAGTTGTTGACACAGCTATCGAAAGCGGTTATTCCAGAATCCCTGTTTTCAAAGGGGATATCGACACAATAGCAGGCGTGCTTTACGTTAAGGATTTACTTCCATTTGTTGGTGCAAAGGTAGAGGGCTTTAAGCTTTCCAAAATCATCCGTGACGTTATGTTTGTTCCCAAAACCAAAAACTGCTCTGAGCTTTTTACGGAAATGACCAAAAAAAGAATTCAGATGGCAATTGTTGTGGACGAATACGGCGGTACCGAGGGTCTTATAACTCTGGAGGATCTCATTGAGGATATTCTGGGCAACATCCGTGATGAATACGACAACGAAGAGGACGAGGTAAAGAAGCTTTCTGATAACCGCTTTACAGTAGAGGGAAGTGCCTCTATCGAAGACATAGCCAAAGAACTGGAGCTTAATCTTCCCGAAACCGACTGCGACACCGTAGCAGGCTTTATTTTAGAGAACTTAGGCAGAATCCCCGACGACGGCGAAACCCCTGAGGTTGAGTTTGAAAATGTCACATTTAAGATTGAAAAAATCGAAGAAAGACGCATCCTTTCCGTCACAATCGAAAAACATAATAGCGAAGAATAAACAACAACCGCTTCTCAAAAGGAAGCGGTTGTTTTCATTTAAAAGCTTATCTTCTTCTGTGATTTCTCCGAGCACATTGCAAAGCTTATTCCTCGTCGGCTGATTTTCCCAACTGTTTCATTCTTTTATATCTGTAAAGCACATTTTCTGCCCATTCGCGGTCAATCTTTATAAATCCGCTGATTTTCTTATCTTTGATTGCAAGCTCGCTTACAATACCTACGGATTTGCCGTAAATTTCAAGGCGGGCTGACTGAACATAAGGCTCACGTTCTTTGCCAACAAAGAAGGTAAAGCCCATTGTATTCTGCTCGCGGTCATACATAGAAAGGTAGCCTTCCTCAACGTGCTTAAGGCCGTACTTTTTGGCTACGATTTCGCTTATAACAAGCTTTGTAATTTCCACCGCCATATCATCTAAACCCGACTCAAAAATGAAAACCTTTTCTTTAAGTACATTGAAGTCAGGAGCTAAACGCTTGCGGATACCTTTAAGCTTTTCGTACTTCTGCTCAAGCTCCACGTCCTCAAGCTGAAAGCGGTCAGCCTCAGGAATAAGGTACACCATAAAGCGGTTTTTCATATCGTTATATAAAAGGGGATAGGTAAGCCTTGCCTCGTATCCGCAGGCAGAGCACCTCCACTTTAAAAGCTTTTCGTCTAAAATATCGCCTCTCAGGGTAGGCTCGTTGGTAGCGTTAATGCTCATAAAAAGCTTTGCGTCTGTTGTTTCGCTGCACTTGGGGCAGGCTATTTTTTTGACAACTACATTTGCCATATTCATATACTCCTTAGAAAATATACTACAATTATACCATAAAAAAATCTTTAAACCAATAGGCTGACAAAATTTTTATTGATTTTATGTTAAAATAGTGAGATAATAGAAAGGTAAGATAAAAACTTTTCCCAAAAGGAGTTTAACTATGCTTAATACATGCAAAGAAATGTTCTTTTTAATGTGCGAAGCCGCTGAGGAAGGACTTGAGAAAGCCCGCATCAAAGCTCAGCAGAACCGCATCCGTGAAATTATCCGTGTTGATGAAAAAGAGCTTGAGTCAGTATATGCCAAAATCGGCAGAATTGATGTTTCAGGCAAAAACAATAGCAAGCGTGAGGAGCTTATTGCTGAGGCAAAACACATCGAAGCAAGAATTTTAAGAGCCGAGGTTCGCCTTGAAATGCTTAAAAATGCCGCTTCTGTTGATGAGTGCACACGTGCTTTTGAAGAAAAGCTTTTAGATACTGCCCAGAGTGTTAAAAAGGCTACAGCCGAAAAAACAAAGGACTTAAAAGAAAAAGCTAAGGTTAAAGGCGACAGCCTTAAGGAAAAGCTTAAGGATGCAACTGAGGATTTAACTGCAAAGGCTGAGGACTTAACCATTAAAGCCAAGGATAAGGCTGCTGACCTTTCCATAAAAGCAAAGGAAAAGGGTGCAGAGCTTAAGGAAAAAGCTAAAGACAAAACCAACGATATTAAAGAAAAGCTCCCCAAATCCGCTCCCAAGGATGTGGCTGAGGATTTAGACGCCAGTGAGCAGGTTCTCGATAATGTTGACGACATCTTAAAGCGTATTGAAGACACCATAAACTCTGTAGACGAAGAGAGTGCCGAAGAATTTAAATTTTAATCTTAATATATAGCAAAAGCCTTGCCGTTTGGCAAGGCTTTTAGTTTTATTTATCCTAAAATAGTCTGAAGCACAGGGATAGTTCTTATCAAATCAGTAACGAACTTTGAAAGCACACCGCAAAAGACGCCTACCACAACGCCACCGCATACATCAGAGAAATAGTGAACTCTTAAGTATACTCTGGAAAAGGAAATAAGGCTTGCAATAATAAGGGCCGGCAACCAGATTAAAACTGTGCAGTTAAACATAAGTCCCACTGCAACAGAAATACTTGTGGAAGTATGGCCTGAGGGGAAAGAGGAATGCCTGGGGGAGCGGATAATAAGCTCGTCCTGACTTAAAAGCTCCGAGGGTCTGGTTCTTCCCACAATATTTTTAATAAGCACCTCGCCAATCATAAGTCCGAAAAACATAGACATAAGAATGTTGAGGCCTACGTAGCGGTAATTTTTGCTTACAAAAAAGGGCACCGAAAGTATCCACCAGAAAACACCTGCATTACCCATCATGGTAATAAGATGAACTATTATATTGTTGGTTCTTGAGTGTAAGGCTGTCACGGTATGAAGCACGTGCTGGTCAGCCTTTGCAAACAATTTTTTCACTTTTAAAACTCCTTTAAGGCGGATTTAAACTTCACAAAGAGCCTTAAGCTCCTTGATTTTCTCCTCTGCATTCTCGGCTTTAAATACGGCTGTACCTGCAACTGCAACGTCAACGCCTGCCTTTGCAGCTACTGCGATAGTGTTATCTGCAATACCGCCGTCAGCCTCAATTAAAAAGTCAAGTCCCAGCTCTTCACGCTTTGTCTTTAACGCTTCAACCTTAGGCATCATATCTGCCATAAAACTCTGGCCGCCAAAGCCCGGCTCAACTGTCATAACAAGAACCATATAAAGGTCAGCAAGATAGGGGAAAACACTCTCTACAGGAGTATTGGGTTTAATTACAAGGCCGGGCTTAATGCCAAAGGACTTGATTTTATCAATAGTTTCCTGAATAGGGGAGTCGCTTTCAACGTGGAAGGTAATAATATCGGCACCTGCATTTGCAAAGTCCTCGATATACTTTAAAGGCTCACTTATCATAAGGTGAACATCGAAAGGCTTTTCGGTATATTTTCTAACAAACTTGATAACAGGAGCACCAAAGGTAAGGTTAGGCACAAAATGAGCATCCATAATGTCAAGGTGCATCATATCAGCACCAGCCTTGTCCATTCGGGCAATTTCCTCGCCAAAGCGTGAAAAATCACAGGATAAAAGTGAGGGAGCAATAAGCATAATTAAACCTCCTTAGGATTTCTGTATCAAGGGAGCCACAACAGCGGCAACACCCCAGAAAATAACGTAAAGTAAAATTTTAATAGCACCAAGAGAATGAACTCCTGCACAAAGTACAATTGCGGCAGTAATAAGCACACCTAAAATTAGACCGATAAGCTGAATAACAACGGAAAGTGAGATGTTGCTCTTCATTCTTACACAGCCTGAAAGTGCCCTTAAGAAAGGCAGGAAAGAACCTCTTGTGGCAAGATAAGCACGGGAAGAGTCCTCCTTCTGAGAAGAAACCTCCTGACAAACGTTGCCAAGGCCTGTGGAAAGCACCTTTACACTTCTGAAGAAAATACCAAAGTCCTCGGCTATTTTCTCACTTGTTATATTGGGGTCAGAGGTACGCACCAGCATATTTATGCCATTTGCCTCGGCACGCTGAAGCTCCTCGGCAATTCTTAAGGTTGAGCTGTAGGTAGTAACAAACATAGCCACAGCCTTACTGCCCTTTGCAAGGTAGGTTTTCTGTCTGCCCTCTCTTACGTACTGCTCTTCGCCGCTTAAAGTAGGAGCAGTTACTCCGAATTTTTCCAGAAGCTCTGCAGTACCTACCAAAAGACGCTCGCCGTTAACCCAGCCTACAAGGCCCAGCTTGTCCTCATACATAACGCTTTCAACCTTAGGAAGCTTACCGCCGTTATTATCTACAACATTGTCGAAAACAGAGGCAAGGGGAGAGCCTGCTTCCCTGAGCACAGCGGCACAGGAAATAAAGCTTTCGGTGATTTTGTAATTATCAAAGGCTTTTACGCCGTTTAGGGTAATGCTTCCTGCAGGATAAAGGTCTGTAGCGTCAACCATAACTGCCTTTGTATCGCAGAACTGACGAACAGAGGGATAACCTGCAATCATAGCATTTCGTGCCAGAACCTCACTGCAAAGCTTACGCATAGGAAGATTTACAGAAAGCAGGTTTGCCACAGGTACGCTCACAGCTGTCATAACAGCCAAGGCTGAAAACGCACCGAAAACATCTCCGCGTGAAAGTATGCCGTAAAGAATGCTTACAAAAAGTGAGCACAAAATTGCCACAGGTGCAACCTTGCCTGACATATCTTCAGAGGGGTCGGGAGAATAGGAAATCTTAAGATAATCTGAAAGGAAGTCGCTTTCAACCTGATAGGCTACAATGGGCTTGCCGATTGTACCGCTCATAAGCTTTTTGGCTATATCCTCATTTACATATATCTTGCCCGAATATGTAGGAGCTTTTTGTGTAATAAATTTGAAATTATCCTTAACCCTGAGCACCATAAACAGCTTGCCAAGGCAGTTTGCAAGAAGCAAAAGTGCAGTAATCACAGCGTAAAGGTGCATATTGCCCTTAGTAAACTGAGTAGCTGTAAAAATAGCGATACCGCCCTGAATAACGCCTGCAATAGCCGCTATGGCTACACCTGTGTCAGAATTTCCTTTAAACTTTTTAAGGGGAGCAAGTCCGTTTAGAATTGTAACTCTGCAGAAGAAGCAACCGCTTAAAAGAAGCAAGGTGCTTACAAGGGAAATCACAATTGCAACTGCATCGGTTAAATTCTTGCCGATTGTAAGGTTAACAATGGAAAGTGCAAGAAGAAAAACAGTAATAACACCTATAAACATTGAGTTTATAAACATTTTGCGGATATTTGAGTTAATCTCCTGCATAATTGTGGAGGTATCCTGACGGCTTTTGTAATCCTCTATCTGCACGGTTTTTTCACGGAAATCGTCGTTGTCGTCTTCATCCGAGCTGAAAAATCCTGCAATCCTGCCCATAAAATTGTCGGCAACATTTTTAGGGGTTTTCTCTTCTTCTTCGATTTTTTCTTCCTCAGGCTTTATCATCTGAGAAATTACGGGATTAGGGGAGGCTATGTATTTTTTATACTCATTTTCAACAACTGCGGAAAACTTACCTGCCCTTACGTGAACTTTCTCAACCTTGCTTTCGTGCTGATAAACCGGCACACGTGAAACAATTGTCTGAGCAGAGGAAACCGGCTTTGCTTTACCGAAAAGCTTTTCAAATTCGCTTTCTTCTTTCTCCTGCTCTTGCTGAGCCTCTTCGCTTTTTTCTGCCCCAGGGGCCTGAGGAACTTCTGCCTTTTGAGGCTCTGCTTCTGAATCTATATCAATATCAATAGTGTCAATATCCTGAATCTGCACAGGCTTAACATTGAAGTTATCAACATTTTCTACAATATCCTCGGAAATCTTTGTACCCTCCTCATACTCGGGAGTAAGGGTAACGGAAACCTCAGGCTCTTTTTCCTCTTCTATCTCCTGTACTGCTTCTTCCTCAGGCTTTTCCTGAGGTTCTGCCTCGTCCTCGTCGTCTTCTATATCAAGGGGATTCTGGTTTGTGTATCTTACTTCCTTGCTGGTGTTTGAGTAAATTTCCTCAGCACCTGCAGTACCCCTGTTACGTTTAACCTTGTTAAGCTTCAAGGCTTCCATTTCCATTTTTTCTTTTTCGGAAAGATACCGTGTTTCCTCAATAATGGAATCTATCATATTATCTTTTTTCTGCAACTCTTTTAACTCGTCGCCCATATTTTCACTTCCTCAAGTTAAAATCAAAACTTTATCTGCTGCCTGCTACGGCATACATAAGCACGCCTGCGGCAACCGAGGCGTTAAGGGAATTAAGCTTGCCTTTCATAGGCAAGGAAACAATAACGTCGCATTTTTCACGGACTAATCTGCCAATACCCTTGCCTTCGTTACCGATAACAAGAGCAACCGCGCCTGATAAATCACACTTTCTGTAGTCCTCGCCATTCATATCGGCACCGTAAACCCAAACGCCCTTTTCCTTTAATGTGTCAAGTACTGCGGGAATATTTGGAACACGAACCACAGGTACATATTCTACCGCACCTGCACTTACCTTGCCAACTGTAAAGGTAAGGGATGCACTGCGACGGGAAGGAATAATTACACCGTGAGCACCACTGCACTCGGCAGTACGGATAATTGCACCTAAGTTATGAGGGTCCTCGATTTCGTCAAGAACAATAATAAAAGGCGGTTCATTTCGCTCCTCGGCAAGTGCAAAAATATCGTCAAGCTCTTTATACTCACATACGGCAACAACTGCCGCAATACCCTGATGAGTACCGTGAGCACACATAAAATCAAGCTTTTTGGGGTCAACCTCTTTAATGCGGATTTTCTTTTCTCTTGCCTTTGCAAGTATGCCTGTAATTGCACCGCTCTGGTTACCCTTTGCAACAAGAACAGAGTCAATGGCTCTGCCTGAGCGGATTGCCTCTGAAACAGGATTTCTGCCGAAGATTATATCGTCACGCTCTACTCTGTCATTTTTAACCTTTTCCATATATATTCCCTTTCCAATCGACATTCTTATACATAATAATCATACCACATTAAAAGCCGTTTGAAAACAGGAAATTTTAAATTTTTTTATTTTTATCAAAGCAAATCTGTATTCTTAATCCCGCTAAGAGCAAAAGCACCCATATCAATGTTTTTAGGCACAACTCCGTACTCGCTTGTTACTACATCGCGGAATAGCTCGGCCTCAGGGGGAAAATACGTGAAACACAACAGGCTCATTAAAATAAGGAACAAAAGCATAAGGGAAGTAAGGAAGTATTTTTCGATTTCTCTGCCGCTATTGTAAAGCTTGTAGGAAACCAAAAACCCCACAACCGCCGCCAAGAAGCCAATGAGCAAATCCACAATAAACAAAGGTTTTTTAACTATAAGAGTATAGGCATAGTAAGCAAGAGGAATGAAAATCCCCTGTATAATAACACCTGCAGTCTTCGCCGCTACAAACCTCTTAAACAAAGGTTTCGCCGTTAAGAGCTCAATAAAGCTGTAAAAAAGATAAGCAATAGAAAAAATCTTTATATGCTCCCACACGCTTTCGTTAACCGCACCGAAAAGGGAAGTAAGCAAGTTGGGATTTAAACCGTAAATAAAATGAAGCAGGCTTGCTATTATAAATACAATAACAGGGCCTGCTACCTCTAACCTTAAAAAAAGCTTTTTTCGCATAAAAAATACCCCCGATATATTCTTTTCAAATATATTCGGAGGATATTAAATAAATGATTAATAATCAGAACAACACGCCTATAAGCATACCTGTGCCAACACCTGCAAGCACAGCAGGAACAGTCCTTAAAAACCAGTAAAAAAATGTACGCTTGCCCTTAATGCTTGAAGGTGTGCCCACGTCAGCCAAAAGCTTTTTGGCTTCTTTTCTAAGCACGGCTTCTTCCACCTCTTCATACTCAGGCCTTACCAGCAAAAAAGCCTTTTCATAATAAATGCTTTCGGTGTCTGTAACCTCTATAATCTTGTGGTTTATTCCTTTTATCATAATTTCCTCCAAAAGTTTATGTAAATATATTTGACATAAAAACAACAGCTTATGCAAAACATAGGGGAGAAAGGGTGATTAATATGATTAAAAGGATAGGAAAATATACCATTAAATTTTTAGATGAACCCCTTATTTCAAGCTTTTCCTCCGTAGCAGGCAAGCTTGAAAGCGAAGGTCCGTTAAAGGAAGGTTTTGACAAAATTATCTACGATAGCCACGCCTCAAAAAACACCTTTGAAGAAGCCGAAAGCTACTTTCAGCAGGAGGCAGTAACACTTGCACTTACCAAATGGGGCGGAAAAGCAGAGGACGCAGACTTTGTTTTTGCAGGAGACCTCTTAAACCAATGCATTGCCTCCTCCTTTGGGTTAAAGGGCTTTAACATTCCCTTCCTTGGGCAGTACGGAGCCTGTTCAACCTCGGCACAAAACCTTATTATGTCAGCAACCTTTATTGAAAGCAAGGCGGCAAAGGTGGCAGTTTCGGTTACTTCTTCCCACTTTTGCTCGGCTGAAAGGCAGTTTCGCTTTCCTTTGGAATACGGCGGAGTACGAACCCCAACAGCACAACGCACAGTAACAGGTGCGGCGGCTTTTGTGGTGGAAAGTGCCGAAAACCCCACCAAAAGCGTAAAAAGCCCCTTACTCTGCCCCAAGATTTCGTCAGCAACTATAGGCAAAATAGTGGACTTAGGCGTAACTGACGCCAATAATATGGGAGCGGCAATGGCACCTGCGGCGGCAGATACACTTAAAACCTTTTTTGACGATACAGGTAAGTCTCCCACAGATTACGATATGATTTTTACAGGAGATTTAGGGGAAGTCGGCAGTAAGCTTTTATACGAGCTTATGAATGAAAAAGGCTACAACATCAGAGAAAATCATAAAGACTGCGGACTGATGATTTACGATATGAATACTCAGGATGTTCACTCAGGAGGCTCAGGCTGCGGATGCGGAGCCTGCACCTTAAGTGCTTATATTCTGCCGAAACTTACCACAGGAGAATACAAAAAGGTGCTTTATATGGCAACAGGAGCCTTAATGAGTGCCACCTCGGGCACACAGGGCAATACCATTCCCTCTGTCGCTCACCTTGTAGAGCTTAAATGTGCAAAAGGATAGCTTATATAAGGCTATAATATATAATTACCGCCTATGCTTTTTGTATATATTTCGAATTGAACTGTAAATTTCCCCATAGTATAATAAAGAAAAAGAGGAAAGGGCGGATATTTTATGAAAAAAACTTTATGTGTTATTTTAGCAGTACTTCTCATTGCAGTTTCTCTTTGTGCTTGCGGCAGAGGAGGAAACAGCATCATCGGCTCCTGGTCAGGAACTGCTGAGGGTATTGCGGTTACAATGACGTTCGAAGACGACGGAACAGGCGTAATGTCTGCTTTGGGCGGTTTAGCCTCTGAAGAGTTTACCTACACCATAGAAGGCGAAACCATTACAGTTAAAACAGGTGACGATGACGCTGAAGTTTTTGGCTATGCAATCGACGGCGACACTCTTACTCTTACCGCAGACGATGAGGTGCTGACACTTACTAAGGTAAAATAATTAAAACTTAATACTAAAAAATTAACCGAGGCTCTAAATTAGAGCCTCGGTTTTTTGTTTAGCTTAGTTTAAATTAAATTTGCAATTTTCTTCTGAATCATGGTTGCATCTTTAACGTTAACCTTGCCGTCTGCGTTATAGTCTGCACGCTTAAGAGCTTTTTCGTCAAGCTCTGTCATCTTTGCAATAAACTTCTGGATTGTTGTAGCATCCTTGATGTTTAATTTGCCGTCTGCATTTACATCGCCAAGAGCAAACTCATCACCTGTAGCCTCACCTTTGTTTTCTTCATCACCGGAAGCCTGGTCGTCTGTTGCAGGGTCAGAGGGAAGGGGAAGCTCGTCGTTTGTAAAGGGAGTGTGAAGGCCTGCTTCAAGCTCAAGCTCGTAAGCTCTCTCTGCAGAGATACCAAGCTCTGAGGAAGCGTGTGCAAGAAGCTCTGTCTGAGTCATTGTAACATACTGTAAAGTTGTCTCAAGCTTAGTTGTAATAAACTCAACATAAAGGCTTTCTGCGTCTGCACCGGGTGCAAAGCACTCGCCTACAACGTTACCAAGGCTTGTAAGCTGACGGAGAGGACCGTACTTAGCAGGGTCTGCGTTTTTCCAGTAAGCTGCAAGAGCCTGCTTGGAGCTATCGGAAGGATTTTCGATAATAGACTCTTCGCCCTTGCAGTAAAGTGTATCGCCTAAGCAAGTTGTATCGAAAAGTGTGTCGTAGGTCTGGTTGTTAGTCTCAGAGAAGATTACTGCGTAGGTTACGCCATCTTCAAGTTCAAAACCTTTGGCTGTAATATCATACATCCAAACGCCCTCTGTGTCGGTCTTAACGCAGGCTTCTTTTTTGCTCTGCCAAGCGGCAAAGGAATCGCCGCCATATGCCCAGATATGGCAGTAAATCTTAGTACCCTCCCAGTTAAGTGCACCGTCGCCTGTGGGAACCTCAAAGTAAATTACCTGACTTTCTGTTTCTGTGTCTGCTGCAGATGTAGCAAAAATACCCATAGAAAGAACCATTAAAAGGCAGAGTACTACTGCAAGGATTTTCTTCATTGATTTCATGTTAATTTCCTCCTTAATTTATGTGAATTAAAATTTACCAAATTATTTAACAGGAACCATAACTTCCTTGCCGCCCATATAAGGTCTGAGTGCAACAGGAATATTTACAGAACCATCTGCGTTTAAGTTGTTCTCTAAGAAAGCGATAAGCATTCTGGGAGGAGCAACTACTGTGTTATTAAGAGTGTGGGCAAAGTATTTATTGCCGTCATCGCCATTTACGCGAATCTTAAGTCTTCTTGCCTGAGCATCGCCAAGGTTAGAGCAAGAGCCAACCTCAAAGTATTTCTGCTGTCTGGGAGACCAAGCCTCAACGTCGATAGACTTAACCTTAAGGTCTGCTAAATCACCTGAGCAACACTCAAGTGTACGAACGGGGATATCAAGGCTACGGAACAAATCAACTGTGTTCTGCCAGAGAACGTCAAAGTACTTGGGGCTTTCCTCAGGCTTACAAACAACAATCATTTCCTGCTTTTCAAACTGGTGGATACGGTAAACACCGCGCTCCTCAATGCCGTGAGCACCCTTTTCTTTTCTGAAGCAGGGTGAATAGCTTGTTAAAGTATAAGGAAGCTCCTTTTCCTGAGTAATTGTGTCGATAAACTTACCAATCATAGAGTGCTCGGAAGTTCCGATAAGATAAAGGTCTTCGCCCTCAATTTTGTACATCATAGCATCCATTTCGGCAAAGCTCATAACACCTGTTACAACCTCGGCACGAATCATATAAGGGGGAACGCAGTAGGTAAAACCGCGGTCAATCATAAAATCTCTTGCGTAAGAGATAACTGCAGAGTGAAGTCTTGCAATATCGCCCATAAGGTAGTAGAAGCCGTTACCTGCTACCTTTCTGGCGGCATCAAGGTCAATACCACAGAAACGCTCCATAATTTCTGTGTGATAGGGAACCTCAAAATCAGGAGTCACAGGCTCGCCGTAACGCTGAACCTCAACGTTTTCAGAGTCATCCTTACCAATGGGAACAGAGGGGTCAATAATATTGGGAATTGTCATCATTATTGTCTTAACTCTCTCTGCAAGCTCTGCTTCCTTCTTCTCTAAAGCGGCAAGCTCATCTCCCTTTTCGGTAACAAGCTTTTTCATAGCTTCAGCTTCGTCACGTTTGCCCTGACCCATTAAAGCACCAATCTGCTTTGAGTACTTGTTACGCTCGGCTCTTAATGCGTCAGCTTCGCCTTTGGCAGCTCTGCTCTCTTTATCAAGCTCAATTACTTCATCAACAAGGGGTAACTTGTTGTCCTGAAACTTTTTGCGGATATTTTCCTTAACTGCCTCAGGATTTTCTCTTAAAAATTTAATATCAATCATCTTTATATCCTCCTGCGTAAACGCTTATATTTTTATAAACAATCAATCTGACTCTGCAATTCTGTTTGCAATAGCTTTAAGCTCATCATCAGAATAAAAATCTATGGAAATTGTACCGCCTGAGCCGTTTTTAGCGGCTGTAACCACTACTCGTCTGCCCATGTTTTCAGAAAGTGCCATTTCAACTTCTGCAAAATATGTGGGCTTTTTGGCTTTTCTGCCGTCAGTAGGCTTAACTGCCTTTTTCTTTGCGGCATTTTTAGCCAAAGACTCAACAGCACGAACTGAAAGTCCATTATCAACAATTTCGTTTGCTATTTTAATTGCGGTTTCTTCATCCTCAATGCTTACCAATGCACGGGCGTGGCCTGCACTAAGCTTGCCTTCGCTCATAAGCTCTATAACAGCCTGAGGAAGCGAAAGAAGCCTTAAGGAGTTTGCAACAGCCGAACGTGACTTGCCAACGGATTCTGCCACCTGCTCCTGAGTAAAGCCGTGATTTTTCATCAAGGCGTCATAGCCTAAAGCTTCTTCAACAGGGGTCAGGTCTTTTCTCTGCAGGTTTTCGATAAGGGCAATCTCCATTGTTTCCTTATCGTCAAGCTCGCGGACAATTGCAGGAATTTCAGAAAGCCCTGCCTGAAGTGATGCTCTGTAACGTCGTTCGCCTGCTACAATCTGATATCCCCCTGCAAAAAGAGGACGAACCAGAATAGGCTGTAATACTCCGTGTTTAGAAATACTGTCTGTAAGCTCGGCTAAAGCCTCGGGCTCAAATTCTGTTCGAGGCTGACTGCGGTTAGGGCTGATTTCATCAATTCCTAAAACTATAACCGAATCGCGGCTTTCGGTTTCGTTTTCCATAAAAATGGCATCGATACCCTTGCCGAGACCTGATTTTTTCTTCGCCATATTACTTCTCCTTCTTAAGAATTTCCTTACCCAAAGCGGTGTATGCCTCAGCACCCTTACAGCTCTTGTCGTAATAAATTACAGGCATACCAAAGCTTGGTGCCTCTGAAATTCTTACACCTCGGGGAATAGGAGTTGAGTAAACCTTCTTGGGGAAATACTTTTTAACCTCAGCCACAACCTGCTGAGTAAGATTAAGCCTGCCGTCATACATTGTAAGCACAACACCCTCAATATCAAGTCGGGGATTATACATGCGCTTGATACGCCTTACGGAATTCATAAGCTGAGAAAGGCCCTCAAGTGCATAATACTCGCACTGAATAGGAAGTAAAACCGTATCTGCGGCACAAAGTGCGTTGGTTGTAATAAGGCCTAATGACGGAGGGCAGTCGATTAAAATGTAGTCATACTCACCTTTAACAGGAGCCAAAGCCGCCTTAAGAAGGCTTTCTCTGTGGTTTCTGTCTACAATTTCCAGCTCAGCCGCCGCAAGGTCAAGGCTTGAGGGAATAATGTGCAGATTCTGAAACTCTGTTTTAATAATGCATTCTGCGGCACTTTTGCCGTCTACTATAATATTGTAAGAAGAGCCTGCGGTTTTACGTCTGTCAATGCCAACACCGCTGGTGGCATTGCCCTGAGGGTCAGTGTCTACAAGCAAAACACGCTTTCCTAAAGCACCGAAAACCGCGGCAAGGTTAACGGCAGAGGTGGTTTTTCCTACTCCGCCTTTCTGATTGGATACTGCAATTACCTTTGCCAATTCTTTAATCACCTTTCCAAAATAATCCTGAATTTTCTTTTTTTCGTCTTAATAAAGATTATTTTATCATATCCAAAGGCAAAATTAAAGAGGAAATACATAATTTCTGAAATTTTTTAGGATGTTGCACCACAATGTTTCACGTGAAACAGTTTAGTGTGCCGAAGTTTGATTAGTCGTTAGCCACGGTAGACTTTTCGCCTTCATAGGCTATATAAATAATAAACTTACATTAACGGCGGATAAATTTATTATTTTCTATCTCAACAGGCTTTTAATTATTTATCGTCCCGCCGTTTATGACGGTTATCTCTAAAACAAACTTATCTAAAGGCGAATCGCCCTACAGGCGGCTAACCTGTAACAGCCAGAAAGCCACACAGCGGTGGCAATGCTGTGTGGCTTCTGACAAAGGGGTTCAGATAAGGAAATGGGTATGAGTGGCGAATGCATTACGCATTCGGGGGGAAAGCTAATTCTCAACTTCCTTTCATAAAAATGATATATGTAACCACGCCTTTTCAGGCGGTTTTACCTTGAATAGCTTCAGCTTTGGGGATTTTTACGGTGTACTCGATATACTCTTCACTTTCAATCCTTTTTGCAATGGCGTTTATCCCCGAAAGCCTCATAGTATCTACTGCCTTGTTAATGGTATTTACGAAAATCCGCAAATCCTTAACAATAAACTTTCTGTCCTGCTTTTTGTCGGGCAAAGTATTTTTGTGCAAAAAGTCAGATATATATGCCTCGGCCTCCGTTGCGCTCATACCAACGCTTATAACCTGGCTTAAAATTTTCTTTCTCAGCTCTTCATCGTCAATCCGCAGGAGTGCTCTGGCGTGCCTTTCAGAAAGGCCTGCCTGAGTAATCCAGTCCTGCTCTTCTAAAGTAAGTTTCAAGAGCCTCAGCTTGTTTGCGATTGTACTTTGCTTTTTGCCAAGCTTTACGGCGGCTTCTTCTTGAGTAATATCAAATTTGCGGATAAGTCTGCTTATACCTCTTGCTTCTTCGAACATATTAAGGTCAGCACGCTGAAGATTTTCAATCAAAGCAAAAATTGCCGATTCTTTATCAGTGCATTTTATCAGCACGCAGGGAACAGTAGAGAGCCCTGCCATAACAGATGCCCTTAATCTGCGTTCCCCTGCAACAAGCTCGTATTCGGTATCGTTTAATTTACGAACAGTAAGAGGTTGCAGAATGCCGTTGGTAGAAATAGAACGTGCTAAGCTCATAAGCTCGTCTTCGTCAAAATTCTTGCGAGGCTGGGTTTTGTTGGGGCGGATACGGATAATAGGAATTTCAAGAACCTTATTTTCACTTTTAAGCTTCGAAAAAATCATCCGTTATCCTCCTTTATCCCTCTCGTTTGCTGTGATTAAATTTTATCACCATTGCATTAAGAATTTTGCATGTTTTTGGGTGATTATTTTAGAACTTACTACTATATATAGTAAGCTTTGTTTGAATATTGGCGAAAAAGGGCAAAACAATACTCCCTGCTGTAAAACAGGGAGTAAAACTATTAAAGTGGCTTTGATTTAATCTGCGAATTGTGGCGGGGATATTTAGAAGAGGTTTTCTTTACCTTTTTGATTTCTACCACAGTACGTTCGCCTGCATCAAAGAGGGAGTATTCCTCAACTTTGGTAAGCTTACCGCCTAAAACTGAGATTGAGGACTTTGCAAGATTAACTTCATCACATCCGCTTTTGCCTTTAAGTGCAACAAACTTACCGTTTACTTTAACCAAAGGCAGGCAATATTCATTAAGTACTCTCAGCTCTGCAACAGCTCGGCTGGTCACAATGTCAAACTCCTCGCGATAGTCCGTATCAACACCTGCTTGTTCAGCTCTGATATGTACACACTCTACATCTATGCCTAACTTTTCGCAAAGCTCTTCAAGGAAGTTAATACGCTTTCCTGCGGCATCCATAAGAGTCAGTTTAATATCATCTCTTGCAATTTTAATTACAACACCGGGGAAACCTGCACCTGTACCAACATCCACAAGACTTGCACCTTCTTTTACAAAGCTGTGCTTAAGAAGTGCAAGGCTGTCGATAAAATGCTTAACAATAACTTCTTCGGGCTCTGTTATTGCTGTAAGGTTCATATATTCGTTTACCCTTACAAGTTCTTCAAAGTATATAAAAAACTTTTCACCCTGTTCCTCATTAAGGGGAACACCAAATTCTTCGGCTTTATTTAATAAAGTGGCTATAAATTCTGCTTTTGTCATTTATTTTCCTCCTTTTCTGCTGGAGAGCCAGATAATAAGTACGCTGATATCAGCAGGGGAAACACCTGAAATTCTGCTTGCCTGAGCAACACTTAAAGGCTTAATTTTATTAAGCTTTTCTTGTGCTTCAAGGCGTAGCCCCTGAATCTCTCGGTAATCAATATCTGTAGGCAGGGCTTTTTCGCTCATTCTGCGTACCTGCTCAATTCTGTCCTTCTGCTTGCTGATGTAACCTTCATACTTAATCTCGGTCTGAAGCTGTTCTATAATAATAGGCTCAAGGTGAGGTCTTTCTTTATCAACCTCGGCTAAATCATTGTAGCTAAGCTGAGGACGCTTTAACAAATCATAAAGAGTAACACCTGAGGAAACAGGCGATGTTTCACGTGAAACAAGTATATTGTTTAATGCCTCGGTAGGTGAAAGGGTAGTTGCCTTAAGACGCTTAAGTTCGCTTTCCTTTGCCTCGGTTTTAGCAAGATACTTCTGCCATCTTTCCTCACTTATAAGACCGATTTCATAGCCTGTAGGCGTTAAACGCTCATCAGCATTATCCTGACGAAGCAAAAGTCGGTATTCACTTCTGCTTGTCATCATTCTGTAAGGCTCATTACTGCCTTTTGTAACAAGGTCATCAATGAGAGTACCGATGTAAGAGCCTGAACGGTCTAAAATAAACTTGCTCTCGCCCTTAACAGCTCTGGCAGCATTAATACCTGCCACCAAACCCTGGGCGGCGGCTTCTTCATAACCAGATGAACCGTTAAATTGGCCTGCACCGTAAAGTCCTCGGATATCCTTAAACTCCAAGGTAGCCTCCATACTTGTTGGGTCTACGCAGTCGTACTCAATTGCATAAGCAGGACGCATAATTACTGCATTTTCCAAACCTTTGATTGTTTTATAAAAAGCACTCTGCACACCCTCGGGAAGAGAAGATGACATACCCTGCAAATACATTTCTTCCGTATCAAGTCCGCAAGGCTCGATAAAAAGCTGATGACGTTCTTTATCTTTAAATCTTACAATTTTATCTTCTAAACTTGGGCAATAACGAGGGCCAACACCCTCAATCATTCCCGAATAAAGGGGACTGAGATGGATATTATCAAGAATAACTTTTTTAGTATGTTCGTTAGTCCAGCTGATGTGGCATACAACTTTATTCTCAAGCTCACCCTCAGTTTCAAAAGAAAAATGCTGAGGAGGCTCGTCGCCATGCTGAGCATCTAAATCCGAAAAATCAATACTGCTCTTAAGTACTCTTGCAGGAGTACCTGTTTTAAATCTTCTTAAAGGTAAACCTAAGCTAATAAGGCTTTTTGTAAGCTCGGTAGCAGCAAACATTCCGTCAGGTCCGCCTTCGTAAGAAACATCACCGATAAAAATACGTCCGCCTAAGTATGTGCCTGTGGCAATAATAACCTTTTTTGTTAAATATTGGGCGTGAGTACGGCTCTCTAAAACAAATCCGTCTTCGGTTTTTTCTATTTTTACAATCTCAGCCTGGCGAAGCTCAAGATTTTCCTGAAGCTCAAGCTTATGCTTCATAATATCTTGATATTTTCTTCTGTCAATCTGAGCACGCAGGGAATGCACCGCAGGGCCTTTGCCTAAGTTAAGCATACGCATCTGAAGAAGTGCTTTATCTGCAGTTTTACCCATTTCGCCGCCTAAGGCATCAATTTCTCTTACCAGATGTCCCTTTGCGGTACCACCGATAGAAGGATTACAAGGGCAGTTACCTACAGCGTCCATATTAATTGTAAAAATTACTGTTTTAACACCCAACCTTGCGGAGGCAAAGGCGGCTTCTATTCCTGCGTGGCCTGCACCAATAATCGCGACATCGTATTTTCCTGCAATGTAATTCATTATATCAAATCCTAATCTTATTTTCCTACACAGAAGTTGTGGAAAACCTTATCTACAATTTCTTCCGAAACATTTTTGCCGATTAATTCGTAAAGCTTTGTAAGAGCATTCTCCAAATCAATTGTTACTGCATCAAGAGAAAATCCTATGTTCATAGCATCAATTGCTGATTTAACGCTCAGAAGGGCAGACTCAGCGGCTGTTCTTTGTCTTTCGCCTGCCAATAAAACGGCAGAAGCCGAAAAATCTTCAGTTCCCGTTGCTTTTGTAACTGCAGAAACAAGCTCGTCTTTACCTGAGCCTTGCTTTGCACTGATATATACAATATGCTCAAATCTGCTTTGTATATAGTCGATATCAATTTTACTTTCCAGATCGCTTTTATTTATAACCGCTATTGCCGTAGTATCCTTGATTTCGTCCATAATCAGCTTATCCTCATCATCAAGAGGTAAGCTGGAGTCAAAAACAACAAGCAAAAGCTGACTCTGCTCTATTTTTTCCTTAGCTCTGTCAACGCCGATTTTCTCAACCACATTATCGGTTTCTCTTATACCTGCGGTGTCAGAAAGCCTTAAAATAATATCGCCCAATACAACTGTTTCTTCAACAACATCTCTTGTTGTGCCGGGAATATCGGTAACAATGCTTTTGTCAAATCCTGAAAGCAAATTCATCAGCGTGGATTTGCCTACGTTAGGTTTACCAAGAATAGCAGTAGGTACACCCTGAGTAATCGCTTTGCCTGCGTCGTAGTTTTTAATAAGAGCTTCAAGCTCCTTATAGCTTTCATTTAAAGTTGCACGCAGATTCTCGTCATTAACCTCGGGAATATCTTCCTCAGGAAAATCTGCCCAAGCACTAAGGTGGGCGGCGGTGAGCTCTAATTTTTCGCAAAGGGCGTAAATCTTTTTGCTTACAGCACCCTGACGTACTTCATTAGCCGCTTTAAGTGCACTTTTACTCTGGGCAGAAATAAGGTTCATAATGCTTTCAGCTTCTGAAAGATTCATCTTGCCGTTTATAAAAGCTCTGCGGGTAAATTCGCCTGCTTGAGCAGGCTCAGCACCTGAGCTGAGTACTGCACGAAGTACAAGTTTTGTTATAAGGTTTCCGCCGTGACAGCAAAGCTCTACTACATTTTCCCCAGTAAAGCTTTTAGGAGCACGGAAAACCAAAGCAACACATTCGTCTAAGGTTTCGCCCTCAAAAACTACGTTACCATAGGCGGCTCTATAGCCATCTAAATCAGAAAGTTTACTTCCCGAAAAAGAAACAAAAATCTTATCTGCAATTTCTATTGCTTTTTCTCCTGATATTCTGATAATTCCTATTCCGCCTGCACCTTGAGCTGTACTTATGGCGGCAATTGTGGTTTCATTCATATTTATCACCTAAAAATAAAAGACGGCTAAGAGCCGCCTTTTAATTCGACGGGTTAAAACTCGTCGGTATTTATTTATCAATTCTGCCGTAAAGACCCATACCCTCGCCCTCGTTAATAGGAGCACGGTCAGACTTTTCAGCAGTAAATTTAGGCTTAGAGTTGTATCTGCCTCTGCCGCCGCGATTGTTATTTTTGCCGCGGTACTTGTCGTTTCTGGGTTTTACGTTGCCGTCAGGACCGATAACAACATGACGCTGAAGATTTTCGCCTTCGCTCCAGCTTGTTGCACCGTTTACTTTCTGAACAGCTGTATGAATTACTCTTCTTTCGTAAGGATTCATAGGCTCAAGGGATGTTTTCATGCCTGTTTTAACAGCCTTGAAAGCAAGCTTTCTGCCTAAAATCTCAAGAGTTTTTTCTCTCTTTTCGCGGTAGTTGCCTGTGTTGATAGTAATCTTGTAGTAAGAGTTGTCAACGTGATTTGCAACTAAACCTGTAAGATACTGTAAAGCATCAAGTGTTTCACCGCGTCTGCCAATGATAGAGCCTACTTCCTCGCCCTCAAGGTCGATTACAGCACCCTGCTCCTCTTCGGTAACTTTAACCTCAACAGAGGTAATATCCATTGCATTAAGAACATCCTTAACAAACTGAGCTGCTGTATCAGCAGGGCCCGTCTTGATAAATGCTCTTACCTTTGCCTGCTTTTTGCCAAAAAGACCTAAAACGCCTTTTTCAGCACGCTGCAAAGTTTCAAATTCAACCTCGTAGGTTTCTACGCCGAGCTGTCTGCAAGCATCTTCTAATGCCTGAACTTCGTCGTTACCTACGCCGATAGCTTCTTTAATCATTTTTTCTCCTTAAAGTATATCTATGTATACCGCTTGTTTTCTAAGTTTATTTTACCAGACTTTCCTGCTGTTCAAGCAGAGCAACTCTGGCAGCTTCGCCCCTGGCAATCATCATATCGGGACCAAAATACTTGTGTACAATAATTGACTGAATAAAGCTTATTGCGGTGGAACAAATCCAATAAAAACCAACCGCCGCAGGAACAGTATATGCGATATATGCAGAGAAAAGGGGAAGACCGTAAATCATAAGCTTCATACAACCCTGCTGAGGCTGAGCTGTGCCATTCATCTTCTGCATAACAACCTGAGAAGCAACAGAAGTTACAAAGCACAGGAAAGGTATAATCAGATACCATGAAAAACCAAGCTGAGAGGGGCTGACTAAAAGATTTAAACCGCAAAGGTTAAATGAATTACTGAATTCGCTGATTTTCTCTACCATATCAGGTGAGAAACAATTTTGTACACTTGGGAAGGCATTAAAATACATAAGTACATCAACCTGACCGCCATATTGCTGAGAAGCGGAAAGATTAAGACCGGGAATAGCAGTAAGTGCATTACTTGCATTCTGAACCATAGTAGCATCAATATGCAATGTGTTTGTAAGGGGATAGGCTACTGCGTAGAAAACACCTAATAACAGGAACATAGGAAGAATAGAAGTAAGACAACCGCTATAAGGGCTGACACCTTCTTTTTCATAAAGCTTCTGCATTTCTTCGTTTAATTTTTCACGGTTGTTGCCGTATTTTTCACGAAGAGCCTGCATCTGTCCCGAAAGTCTGGCATTGCTTGCCATACTCTTCTGCTGTTTAATAGTAGTAGGGAAGAAGATAAGCTTTGTAAATATAGTAAAGATTAAAATTGCAAGGCCGTAATTATGAACCAGCCAGTAAGCACCGAAAAGTACCCAGCCGAAAATACCGCCTAAAAATCCGAAAAGACCTGTCATAGGTTAACCTTCCTTAAAAAACTAATCACTTTTTCTTTTGCGGAACAGGGTCATACCCACCTTTAGAAAAAGGATTGCACCGCAAAAACCTCCACAACGCCATAAAAAAACCTTTGAATGCACCAAAATTCTCAATAGCCTCTATGGCATATTGAGAGCACGTAGGATGATATTTACACATTGGCGGTGTGTGAACCGAAATATGCGTCTGATAAAAACGAATCATTTTAATAAAGAGCTTTTTCATTACTTTATAAGACTGCTTTCAATAAGCTGTTTTTTCATTACCTTGGAAAGATAAGTACTCTTAACATAAGGAGTTTTGCCTCTTGCAACAAAAATTAAGTCAAAGCCTGATTTCTGAAGCTCAGAATCTTTCATAACTTCTCTGAAGGCTGCTCTTATGACCCGTCTGGCACGGCTGCGTAATACTGCCTTGCCGATTTTCTTGCCGGTGGTTATACCGATACGCAGGTTATTTTGTTTATTTTTTATGACATAGGTGACAAGCTCGGGCGAGACGAAGCTTTTACCATTTCTGTAAGCACGTCTGAAAGCCCAAGCATCACATAAAGTGATTATCTCACTCATATTAACCACCTTAGAAGAAAGAAATGCGTATCATTAAGTAGTAGTAGTGGTAGTTACGCACCATTAAAGTAAAAAAACTAAAGAAAGACCACAGTTAAACGGTGGCCTTTCAAATTAGTAAGAAAGTCTCTTTCTGCCCTTTGCTCTTCTGCGAGCAAGAACCTTACGACCGTTTTTGTCGGACATTCTCTTTCTGAAGCCGTGCTCCTTCTTTCTGTGAAGCTTTTTGGGTTGATATGTTCTCAGCATATTAATCCTCCTTTCACAACATAACCTTGCAATGTAACATTATATCTAAAGTCTTTCATAAAGTCAACAAAAATTTTTGGCTTTAGAATAAAGGTTTTCGGGCTATACAAGATGTTGTATTAAGTTTTAATTAAAAGCACAAATTATCTTATTTTAGCTCAAAAAATTTTTAATCTTTTATATCAGAATATACACGCATATATATAATATATATTTATAATTGTTATATTTACATAATAATGGAAAAAACTATTGATTTACGATTAAAAATTTGCTAAAATTAAAGAGTAATTTTTATTATGCCGTAGTAGGCTGATTTTGAGAAAAAAGAACTTTTAAATTTAGTGAAGGAGGACGTAAAATATGGATTCTTTTAAAGACGCTTGGCTTATTGTAAGCGAATATTGCAGAACAAAAATTACCGATATAGCATATAAAACCTGGATTGCACGAGTAAAGCCTGTTACCCTTGATTACGAACAAGGTAAGGTTGTGCTTTTAGTTCCCAATGACTTTCACCGTCAGACATTAATTCGAAATTATATGTCTTTGCTTGACGAAGCTTTCGAGGCTGTTTTCAGCTCTACTTTTGAGCTTTGCTTTGTAACTGAAGAAGAACAGAAAAAAGAAGAAGAAGAAACAGGTATTGAAGTAGTAAATTCAGATTATGAATACACCTTTGATAACTTTATTGTAGGTTCATCAAACAAATTTGCCCATGCGGCATCTTTAGCAGTTGCCGCAAATCCTGCAGGTGCATACAACCCTCTGTTTTTATACGGTAATTCCGGTCTTGGTAAAACTCATTTGCTTTACGCTATCGGCAACGACATTAAAAAAGCCAACCCCGATATGCAGATTATCTACGTAAAGGGCGACGACTTTGCCAACGAGCTTATTGAGTCAATCAGGCAGAATACCACTATGGAGTTCCGTCATAAATACAGACAGGCAGATGTACTTTTGGTGGACGATGTTCAGTTTATCGGCGGTAAGGAAGCTACACAGGAAGAATTCTTCCACACCTTCAATACTCTTTTTGAAGGCAAAAAGCAGATTGTACTTACATCCGATCGTCCTCCCAAGGACATTAATGTTTTAGAGGAGAGACTCCGTTCCCGTTTTGAATGGGGCTTACTTGCTGACGTTCAGCCTCCTGATATGGAAACAAGAATTGCAATTATCAAGCGTAAAGCTGAACACCTTGATTTACCAATGTCCAACGAAGTTGCCGAGTTTATAGCCCAGAAACTTAAGAACAATATCCGCCAGCTTGAAGGAACAGTTAAAAAACTTAAAGCAAGATATATGCTCAATAACGAAAAGCCTACAATTCTTATTGTTTCAGAAGTTATCAGCGATATTTTAAACAACAACGTTTCTCCCGAACATACTATTGAGAAGATTGTTGAAGAAGTTGCACGTACCTTCGGCGTTACCCCTGATGATATTACATCCCAGAAAAGCCGTAAGGCTTCTATTAACCATCCCAGACATATTGCTATTTATATTTCCCGTGAGCTTACAACCTACACAATGGAACAGATTGGCGAAAAGTTCGGCGGTAAGCATTATTCTACTATCGTTTATACAGTCCAGCAGATGGAAAAGAAAATGCAGACCGACTCCAAATTAAAAGAAACCGTTCAAGATATTATGAAAAACATAAGAGGCGACCGTTAGCCGTTAGCCACGGCAAGGCATTTCGCCTTTGGAAAGATTATTTTTTAGAGATAACCTTCATCAACGGCGGGTTGGTTTATTTTAAAAAACTATAATTGCACCTATGGTGCCACTAATGCGTTTGACGCAAGTCAAACATATCGCAACGATAATGTCGTTATATCGCATTTGCATAGCAAATATATCGCGTTACCGCAGGTAACATATCGCTGTTTAAAAAATTCTAAAATAAATTTTTAAACATATTAACACACATTAACATCACAGATTTCAACATATTATCAATGCTAAAAATCGGTAAATCAACTATGTTTAAAACCTATGGATTTTAAACAAACCTGTAAGGAAACTCAAAAGCTGATTATTACTTAATAATTTGCGGTTTCTAACATTTCCTTGTTCCCTACTACTACTACTATTTTTATAATAATCAAATCAATTCAATTCTTTATTTTTTTTGAAAGAAAGGTGTTTCAGATGAAATTTACTTGTATCCGCTCTGAGCTTTCAGAAGCTTTACAGAATGTTCAGCGTGCAGTTTCTACAAAAGCTACCTTACCTGCTTTGGAAGGTATCCTTATAAAAGCCTACGACAACAAACTTACCTTAACGGGCTACGACCTTGAAATAGGCATTACAACTACAATTGATGCTACAATTTCTGAGCAAGGCGAGATTGTAGTAGGTGCAAAGCTTTTCTCTGATATTGTAAGAAAGCTTCCTGAAGAAATCGCAAGCTTTGAAAGTGACGAGCGTTACATTTTCTATATCAATTCAGGTAACGTTGATTATCAGATTATAGGTATGTCCTCTATGGAATATCCTGATATTCCTACTTTTGAAAGCACAGACGAAATTTCCCTTGAAGCAGGGGTTCTTAAAAATATGATCCGTCAGACAATTTACGCAGTTAGTGATAACATGGCAAAGCCTATTTATACAGGCTCACTTTACGAAATTAAAGATAACGTTATCCGCGTTGTTGCTATTGACGGCTACAGAATGGCTATAAGAAAAGAAAATATCGAGGCACAGCGTGATACTCAGTTTATTGTTCCCGGTAAGATTCAAATGGAAATTTTAAAGCTCATTGATTCTGACGAGGAAAAAATCAATATTATTGTAGGTCAGCGTCACGTGCTCTTTAATGTTGGCACATATTCCGTAATTTCACGTCTTATTGAGGGTACTTTCCTTGATTATGCCACAACTATTCCTAAAGATAAAAACACAGAAGTAAGAATCAATACAAGAAAACTTATCAGCGCAGTTGAGCGAATGAGCTTACTTACCAGCGAAAGAATTCAGTCTCCTGTTAAGTGCTCTATAGGCAAAGACGAAATTAAGCTTACCTGCAAAACTTCTGTAGGCCGTGCTTCTGATTCCTTACAGGTTGGCACAGTAGGAAGTGACGTAGAGATAGGTTTTAACAACCGCTATCTTTTAGATGCACTTAAAAATTCTGAGTGCGATGAGGTTATGCTTATTTTAAATGGCAGTCTTACTCCTATGATTGTTTCACCGGTTGAGGGTGACAGCTTTACATTTTTAGTTGTACCTATGAGGATTAACGATGAGAACTGAAATTATTAAAATAGACACAGAATTTATCCGACTTGACAATTTGCTAAAATTCGCAGGTGCTGTAGGTACAGGCGGAGCAGCTAAATTTTTAATTCAGGACGGACAGGTTTCTGTAAACGGCGAGGTTTGCACTATGCGCGGCAAAAAAATGCGAAATGGTGACAAAGCTCAGATTGAGGATTTATTAATAGAGGTGACCTCTGATTGAAAGTAAACGCCCTTGAGTTTGTAAATTACAGAAATCTTTCGGACAACAGAATAGAGCCTTCAGAGAAAGTAAATGTAATTTACGGCTTTAACGCTCAGGGCAAAACCAACTTACTTGAAGCTGTTTGGCTTTTTTCGGGAGGCCATTCTTTCAGAGGAGCAAAAGAAAGTGAGCTTATAAAGTTCGGCGAAAATAAAGCAAGGCTTTATCTGGAATTTTTTGCAGGCAGAAGAGAACAAAAAGCTGAGATACTGTATCAAAGCTCTAAAAAAGAGGTAATAATAAATAATGTAAAGAAAAGCTCAGCTGCATTTCTTTCTCAGCATTTTTCTGCTGTTGTGTTTTCGCCTGAGCATCTTACATTAATAAAAAACGGCCCTTCCTTAAGGCGTAAATTTATAGACGGCTCAATTTGTCAGCAGGATTTACGCTACGCTGTAAGGCTTAATAAATATAATCAGACTTTACAGCAGAGAAACGCTCTTTTAAAAGAGATTTCAAAGCACAAGGAGCTTAAAGACACCTTAGAGATATGGGACGATGTTCTTATAGATTTAGGTGCTGATATTATTTTAAAAAGGCTTGAATTTCTGGAAAAGCTTAAAGTAAGTGCCAAGGAACTTCACAAAGGTATTTCCTCAGGAAGTGAGGATTTGGATATTAAGTATTCATCAAGCGTTTTAAAGGAAGAAAAAACTTTTAATAAATGCGAGATTGAATGCTTACTTAAAAAAGAGTTTAAAAAAGTCAGACGTGAAGATATTTATCTTGGTGTTACCAATGCAGGCCCTCATAGAGATGACCTTGAATTTTTTATAAACGGAAAAAGTGCAAGGCGTTTCGGCTCTCAAGGCCAGCAAAGGAGCATTGTGCTTTCCCTTAAGCTTTCAGAAGCAAGGCTTATGAGCGAGGCTTTCGATGAGCCTCCCGTAGTTCTCTTAGACGATGTTATGAGCGAGCTTGACCAGAAAAGGCAGGATTTTTTACTTAAAAATACTGAAGATAATCAGGTTTTCATAACCTGTTGTGAGCCAATAGAAAGCGAAAGGCTTAAAAACGCAAAGCTTTTTGAAATAAAGGAAGGAGTAATATACTGATGCTTCTTCATTTAGGACAGGATACTGTTGTAAATACAAAAGATATTGTGGCAATTTGTGACCTTGATACCTCTACGGTTTCTCATAAAACCAGAGATTTTCTTGCTAATGCCACAAAAAAAGGACAGGTTGTTAATGTTTCTATGGAGCTTCCTAAGTCCTTTGTAATAGTAGAAAATGGTGGCAAAACCACCGTATATATAAGTCAGCTTTCAAGCTCAACCTTAATGAAGAGAGCTGAAAGTAATCAATACCTTTTATAGGAGGTTTAATATGGTCGCAAAATGTCCCTATTGCGGAAGAAAAATTACATACGGCACAAGATTTATGGAAAGAGGCGAAGGCGAGCACTTTTGTAAAAGCTGTAAAAAGCCTTCAAATATTGTTCAGGATAAAAAAATCTGGATGCTTTTTACAATTACAGCTATAGTTTCAGTGCTTATTCTTCTTTTTTATATTGCCTTTGGTACAGTAGTTCAGCACGAATATAACGCCGACGGAAGCCACGCAGTAATGGTTGCTTTATTCTTCGGCAAGCTTAAAACCTTTAAATGGATATTCTGGGAGATTTTACCTTATCTTGCGTTTTTCTTTGTTTCTCCCATTTTTGTAAATTATCAGATGCAGAAAAAATATGCAGGTATGACATCTGAGCGTATTGACCTTGATACAGATTTTCTGCCTCCTACAGAAAGCGAAATTTCTCCTGCTTCAGGCTCTACAAGGGTAATTCCTAAAGTAGGCAACACAAAGGTTGAGGATGATTTTGATTTTCAGAATATTTCTTCAAGCTCAGGAAGAATCAGCGATACAAGAAATTTCAATTTAAAAGAAGCTGTAACAGAAATAAACCCTGAAAGTTATGTAAAGTCAGCATCAGGTAAAAGCGATGCTCCCCTTAAAAGAGTGGAAAGAGTAAAACCGCAGTTAATAGAGGAGCCTCAGGAGCTTTACAGGGTTAAGGTACTCCGCGAGCAGGAAAGACAGAAGCGTGAGCTTGCAGAGCAGGCTAAAAATATAGATAAGAATACTCAGGATAAAAATTATTCTGCCAACAGAAAGTTTTAATCAGATTGATTTATTCAGGTCTTAACGAATGGAGGATATTTTAAATATGGATATCGAAAAGACAGGCATTGAAAATACTAAAGTAGAAAAGGAATATACCGCTGACGAAATACAGGTTCTTGAAGGTCTTGAGGCTGTAAGAAAAAGACCGGGTATGTACATCGGTTCTACAGGTCCCAGAGGACTTCATCACCTTGTATATGAAATTGTTGATAACTCTATTGACGAAGCTCTGGCAGGTTACTGCTCAAAAATCGAGGTAACAATTCTGCCCGGCGATATTATAAGAGTAAGAGATAACGGCCGTGGTATTCCTGTTGGTATCAACGCAAAAACAGGTATTCCTGCTGTTACTGTTGTATTTACCGTGCTTCACGCAGGCGGTAAGTTCGGCGGCGGAAGCTATAAGGTAAGCGGCGGTCTTCACGGTGTTGGTGCTTCTGTTGTTAATGCACTTTCCGAGTGGCTTGAAGTAAGAGTATGTAACGGCGAAAATGAGTACTATCAGCGTTTTGAGCGTGGCCACGAAATCTGTAAATTACAGAAAGGCGAAGCTACCACAAGAACAGGCACCGAGGTTATTTTCAAAGCAGACCCTGAAATTTTCCAGGAAACTACCGAGTATGAGTTCAAAGTTCTGGAAACACGTCTTCGTGAGCAGGCTTTTCTTAACGGTGGTATTCATATTGAGCTTACTGACGAAAGAAATCCTGACGAAATCAAAACTAAGAACTTTAAATATGAGGGCGGTATTAAAAGCTACGTAGAATACCTCAACAAGAAAAAGGCAGTTGAGCCTATTCACGAAGAAATTATCTACTTCTCTACCGCAAATGCAGACGATACAGCATCTGTTGAAGTTGCAATGCAGTATAACGACAGCTACAACGAGCTTATTCTTTCCTTTGCAAACAACATTCATACCACCGACGGCGGTACCCACGAAGACGGTTTTAAGCGTGGACTTACCAGAGTTATGAACGAGTATGCCAGAAAGTTCAATAAGCTTAAGGAAAATGACGCTAACCTTTCAGGTGAAGATATCCGAGAGGGTCTTACAGCTGTTATCAGCGTAAAAGTTAAGGAAGCTCAGTTTGAGGGTCAGACCAAAGCAAAGCTTGGTAATACCGAGGTTCGTTCTCTTATTGAGAAAATGCTTAACGAAAAGGTTATGATTTTCCTTGAAGAAAATCCAAAGATTGCAAAAGCTATTTTTGAAAAAGCTATTGCTTCTGCAAAAGCTCGCGAAGCTGCACGAAAAGCAAGAGATTCTGTAAGAAGAAAATCTGCTTTAGAAGGTGCTAAGCTTCCCGGTAAGCTTGCAGACTGCCAGTCTAAAGATACAAATGAAACCGAAATTTACATCGTAGAGGGTGACTCTGCGGGCGGTTCTGCCAAGGGCGGAAGAGACAGACGTTATCAGGCGATTCTTCCTCTTTGGGGTAAGATGCTTAACGTAGAAAAAGCAAGAGCCGAGTCTATTTACGGCAATGATAAGTTAAATCCCGTTATTACAGCACTTGGCTGCGGTATTGGCGAGGATTGCGATTTAAGCAAGCTTCGTTACGGCAAAGTTATTATTATGGCCGATGCTGACGTAGACGGTCAGCATATCCGTACACTTCTTTTAACCTTCTTCTACAGATATATGAGACCTCTTATTGAAGAAGGCCATGTGTATATTGCTCAGCCTCCCCTTTACAGAATTACAAAGGGCAAAGAGCATAAATATGCATACTCAGATTTGGAAAGAGATAGAATTTTAGCAACAATCGAAGGTAAGACCGATGTTCAGCGTTACAAAGGTCTTGGTGAAATGGACTCTGACCAGCTTTGGGAGACTACAATGAATCCCGAAACAAGAACAATGCTGAGAATTGAGCTTAACGATATTGTGGAGGCTGACGAAACCTTCTCTATTCTTATGGGTGACAAGGTTGAGCCCAGACGTGAATTTATCGAGACAAACGCTAAGTTTGTTCAGAACCTTGACGTTTAATGGATGGGAGTGTGACTTAAGATGGATAACGAAATTTATATGGAAAATACAGGCGTTGTAGAAGAGACTGCCTCAGGCGGCAGACTTATAAATGTAGACGTTAACCGCGAAATGCGTCAGTCATTCCTTGACTACTCAATGTCGGTTATTGTTTCCCGAGCTCTGCCTGATGTAAGAGATGGCTTAAAGCCTGTTCACCGCCGAATTCTTTATACAATGTTTGAAAACGGACTTGCTCCCGATAAAGCTTACCGTAAGTGTGCAGATACAGTAGGTTCCGTTCTTGGTAGATACCATCCCCACGGCGACGCATCTGTTTACGATGCAATGGTTCGACTTGCTCAGGATTTTTCATTAAGATATATGCTGGTGGACGGCCATGGTAACTTCGGTTCTATCGACGGCGACCCCCCTGCAGCTTACCGTTACACTGAGTCAAGAATGAGCAAAATTTCCACGGAAATGCTTGCTGATATTGATAAAGATACTGTAGATTTTCAGCCTAACTTTGACGACAGACTTGAAGAGCCTACAGTTCTTCCCTCAAGATTTCCTAACTTACTTGTAAACGGTTCA
>JAZTWD010000026.1:0-17701 GCA_045635685.1 Ruminococcus sp. | reverse complement strand
GCCAACCTTCTCTGTTAAGAAAGCGGAAAGCTCGGGGTTGCAAAGGCCAAGCCATCTTCTCTGAGTGATACCGTTTGTCTTGTTCTGGAATCTCTCGGGATAAATCTTGTACCAATCGTTAAGAACGTCGTTCTTGAGGATCTCTGTGTGAATCCAAGCAACGCCGTTTACATATTTACCTGCATAGATACCGAGGCGAGCCATGTGAACCTGCTCACCCTCGATAATTCTCATACGGTTGATCATATCCTCGGGCATACCCTTTGAGTAGAAATCAGCAACCTCACGGTCGTTGATCTTGCAAATGATATCGAAAATCTCGGGGATAACTTCACGCATAAGGGAGATGCTCCACTTCTCGAGAGCCTCTGCCATAACTGTGTGGTTTGTATATGCAAATGTATTCTGTGCAATCTCGAATGCCTCGTCAAAACCTACGCCCTCAAGAGCGAGAAGTCTGATAAGCTCGGGAATACAGCAGATGGGATGTGTATCGTTAAGCTGAATAGCATTTTCCTTAGCAAAGAAGCTGAAGTCGTTGCCGTGCTTAGCCTTATACTTCTTAAGGATATCCTGTAAGGAAGCAGAGCAGAAGAAATACTGCTGCTTAAGTCTTAAAACTTTACCCTCACGGGAGTTATCGTTAGGATAGAGAACCTTAGAGATATTCTCAGCGTCGTTCTTAGCCTTGATAGCAGCGTCATATCTGCCGTCGTTGAACTGTAAGAAGTCAAACTCTTCAGTAGCCTCTGCCTGCCATAAGCGGAGAGTGTTGATGTTCTTTGTGCCGTAGCCGATAATAGCCATATCGTAAGGAACAGCTACTACTGTCTGGTCAGCAAACTTAACTGTAACAGCCTCGTCGATTCTTCTGATGCACCAGGGATCGCCGAACTTCTGCCAATCGTCAGCTACCTCTACCTGTCTGCCGTTTTCAATCTTCTGCTTGAAAAGACCGTACTTGTAGCGGATGCCGTAACCATCAAGGGGAACATCGTGAGTTGCAGCAGAGTCAAGGAAGCAAGCTGCAAGACGGCCAAGACCACCATTACCAAGAGCTGCATCTTCGATATCCTCAAAAGCGTTGATGTCCATACCCTTGGACTTAAGCATAGCCTTAACCTCGTCAAGAACGCCTAAGCAATAAAGGTTGTTGTAAATCATACGGCCCATAAGAAACTCTGCAGAGAAGTAGTAAGCTCTGCGGTTCTTTGCGTGGGTCTTCTTGCTCTTTTCCCAGCGGTCTGCAATCTCGCTCATTACAGCCTTACCTAAAACAAGGTGAAGCTGCTCAGCGTTAAGCTCCTTGGGCTTTACGCAAAACGCACTTTTAGAAATAGTCTCCAAATTCTCAATAATCTTACTCATTGGATTAGTCCTCCATTCTACCTGTTCTGGTAGCTAAATCTTTTAATTTAGCGGCAAGCTCCTTAGTAAGAGCTGCACCGTCAATTCTCCACTCCCAGTTACCGCCGAGGGTTGAGGGAGTATTTATTCTTGCTTCGGAACCGAGTCCGAGGATATCCTGAATCTGAATAATGGCGTAGTTTGCCTTGCTTTCGTAAGCTGTACGGATGATACCCCAGTTAAAGCCCTCTTCGGGAGTAATCTGGCAGTAGCTCCAAGCGTGAGCCTTGTCACTGTCGGAAGCTGTGTTGTCATGCCAGCCCATAAGAGTGTCATTATCGTGAGTACCGGAATATACTACGCAGTTCTCTGTGTAGTTGTGGGGGAGATAATCGTTCTCTTCACCTGAGTCGAAAGCAAACTCAAGAACCTTCATACCGGGGTAGCCGCTGTCCTTAAGAAGCTGGATAACGCCGGGAGTAAGGGTACCGAGGTCTTCTGCAACGATTTCGATATCGCCGATAGCCTCTTTCATTTTATTGAAGAACTCAATTCCGGGGCCTTCAAGCCAGCTGCCGCCGATAGCGTTCTCAGCAGGGAAAGGAATTGCCCAGTAGCTGTCGAAAGCACGGAAATGGTCGATTCTTGTAATATCAAAAAGTGCATCTGCTGCCTTGATTCTGTCAAACCACCAAGCATAGTTTGTCTCCTTGAGGTACTCCCAGTTGTAGAGGGGGTTGCCCCAAAGCTGACCTGTAGCAGAGAAGTAATCGGGAGGACAACCTGCAACGCATACGGGCTGACGGTCCTCGGTAAGCCAGAACACCTCGGGGTTTGCCCAAGTATCGGCACTGTCCATAGCAACGTAGATAGGCATATCACCTAAAATCTTAATGCCCTTGGAGTTAACATAAGCACGGAATTTCTCCCACTGCTCATAGAATTTATACTGAATCCAGCTCCAGAAGCCGATTTCATCCTTAAACTTTCTTGTATAGCGTTCAACAGCCTTCTGCTCGCGAACACGGATTGCTTCGTCTTCCCACTCTGTCCAGGCTTTCATGTCGTTAGCCTTTTTAACAGACATATAAAGAGCATAGTTCTTAAGCCACTTGCAGTTCTTTCTCTTGAAAGAAGTAAATGCCTTCTGGTCTTCCTGCTCCTTGAAGCGGTCGTAAGCGATTCTTAAAACTTCGAATCTTGAGTTGTAGATTTTCTCGTAATCTACATAGCCGGGGTTGGAGCCCCACTCGTACTTTTTAAGCTCAGCCTTCTTAAGTAAGCCCTCAGCTACTAAAGTATCGAGGTCAATCATATAGGGGTTGCCGGCATAAGTTGAGAAAGACTGATAAGGTGAGTCGCCGTAGCTTGTAGGGCCAACGGGAAGAATCTGCCAGATTTTCTGTCCTGATTTTTTAAGAAAATCAGCAAATTTGTAAGCTTCCTTGCCTATAGTACCGATACCATAAGGAGAAGGAAGTGATGTGATTGGCATAAGAATGCCTGCCTGTCTTGGCATAAAAAATCATCTCCTGTTAGTTTTTTACAAAAAATCCTGCTTTGTTTATATTTATCCGTCAATAAAATACAGTTATGTAGGTAAAGTATAACATAAATCTTTAGAAATATCAATAGTTTTCGGCTTTTGCTTCCTTAAATCCACAATAAATGGCAAGAAGTGCGGCTGATTGGCGAATTTTATCTCGTGTGGCATTTTTTGCCACCTCACCTAAGGCAAGATTTGCCAATAAAGCATAATTTTTGGATATAGTTGAAACTCCGATATAAACCGTGCCAACAGGTTTAAGCTCACTTCCCCCTGTAGGACCTGCTATGCCTGTGGTGGAAATGCCGATATCAGAACCTGAAAGCTTGCGTACTCCCTCAGCCATTTGCATAGCAACTTCCTCGCTTACTGCACCTTTAGCTTTTAAAACCTCAGGGTTTACACCAAGCACCTTCTCCTTAATATTATTGGCGTAACTGCAAACTCCGCAGTCAAACACCTCAGAAGCCCCCGACACATCGGTTATCATTTTGCTGATAAGCCCTCCTGTACAGCTTTCGGCTGTGGCGATTTTAAACTTTTTGCGTGACAGCTCAGCTACCAGAAGCTGAGGCAGGTCTTCCATACATATATTATTACTTTCAAGCTCATTTAAAAATTCACTTAAAGTCACTAATATCACCCCATTATATGTTATCTATATAATATCATTTTAACTTATTTATTGCAATATTCCCCGATATTTGTTATATTTTATTTAATACACAAAAAGGAGCTTTTTATGGCTTGGTTTTTTACTGACGAAAATTTTGAAGATAAATATATTATTGAGGGCGAAGACGCACAGCACATCAGAAAGTCTCTGAGAATGAAGGAAGGCGAAGAGCTTACCCTTATTTCTCCTGACGGTAATGAACATCTGTGTGTTATCGATAATCTTTCAGAGGGTGTTGAGGTTAAGGTTATTTCTTCAACCCCCTGCCTTCAGGAGCCTACAGTAAAGGTAACCCTCTATCAGGGTCTTACCAAAGGCGACAAAATGGACTTTATCGTTCAGAAAGCCGTGGAGCTGGGGGTAACCGAAATTGTACCAACCCTTACCGACCGATGCATTTCCCGCCCTGACGAAAAATCTATAAAGAAAAAATGCGAACGCTGGCAGAAAATCGCCTTAGGTGCCGCTCAGCAATCCCGCCGAGGTATTGTGCCTAAGGTTAAGCCTATGCTTACCCTAAAAGAAGCCGCCGAAAAAGCAACGGAAGACGAGGTTTCTATAGTATTTTACGAAGGCGGCGGAGAGACTATTGCCTCACTTTTAAAGGATAACCCCAAAACAGTCAGCATCTTCATCGGCAGCGAGGGCGGATTTGAAGAAAGCGAGATTGAATATTTAGTTAATAGAGGAACAATTAACGCAACCTTAGGCAAAAGAATCCTGAGGGCAGAAACCGCACCTTTGGCGGCACTGAGTGCGATAATGTTTTTTACAAACAATATGGACTGAGGCTACATCGAATTTACAAAGTAAATATATCGAATGAGCAAGGCTCATATATCGACAAATAAAAAGGAGAAAAATATGTTAGGAATAATCTGTGCAATGGCAATTGAGGTTGAGGGAGTACTCAACCTTATGGAAAATAAAGAAGAATTTGAAACAGCAGGCGCCACCTTTACCAAGGGCACCATTCACGGCAAAGATGTGGTTGTTACCGAGTGCGGTATCGGCAAGGTAAACGCCGCCGTTACAACTCAGGTAATGATTGATAAATTCTCCCCCTCAGCTCTTATTAACAGCGGTGTCGGCGGTGCACTTTCTGAAAAACTTAAGGTAGGCTACGTGGTAATAAGCACTGACGCTGTAGAGCACGACTACGACACCACAGCCTTTGGCGACCCTAAGGGTCTTATCTGCTTTAAAGACGAGCAGAGGGTTGACATTCCTGCAAACACAGAGCTTTGCGAAAAGCTTTTAAAAGCCTGCGAAAGTTTAGAAAACACCACCGTCCTCAAAGGAAGAATCGCCACAGGCGACCAATTTATAAGCAACACCGAAAAACGCCTTGCTTTAGGCAAAGAGTTTGATGCCCTTGCCTGCGAAATGGAGGGCGGTGCCGTAGGCCACGCTTGCTACAGAAACAACGTGCCCTTTGCAATTTTACGCTGTATTTCTGATGATTTGACCAACTCCACATCTATGGACTACGAAAGCTTCAAAGCCTTTGCCGCTGCAAAGACTACTACAGTTTTATCACAGTTTATAAAAAACATATAAAACACCACGCCGTTAATAAAAGGCAATCTCTACATACATCTATCCGCAGGCGAATTGCCCTGTGGGTGGCTGACCCACAAATAAAAACTCCCGTTGGAAAAACCAACGGGAGTAATTTTTTGCTTATTTTCTGATGCGAAGTGTTTTTTCTGCGTTTTTTCTTGTTCTGCGTGCTCTGCTTGTTACAGACACCAAAACAATTATAGGTGCAACTACCAACGCAAGAACCAAAAACACCGCAATACCAATCATTATACCTGCAAAGTTTGCCATAATGAGCTCTCCTAAGAATTAATCGCCGAAAGAACCTGTAACGTCCTCTTCAACTTCCTTTTTAGCGTTCTCGTCGATGCCAAGCTTGTCATTAACCTTTTTCTTAATCTTGTGGTAATAAACTGCAAATGCAGCACCGATTGTAACTGCAACGCCTGCAATAGCAGAAAATGCAATTGTAATAACAGAGGGGTCAAGGTAAGCTGTATTAATAATAATCATTTTAAAAACTCCTTTTTAAAGTTTGCCTTTCGGCTGTTTTCATTATAAGCAATGGGACTTAAAAAGTCAAATCCGCTTATTTCTTGTTTGCTTTCTGGCGGTCAGCAATCTGCTTGTAGATGTACTTTGCACCTGCAAGTCCGCTTTCGCCAATATTGAAGATATTGTTATTAAGAGCCTCTTCAATCTTATCGCGGTACTTATCTGGGTTGCCTAAAAGCTCATCAACTGTCTCTTCAACCTTAGAAAGCTCGTTCATTTCAAGAGATACACCAACTTGGTCTTTCCAAGCGATTTCAGCAGGAACTGTGGAGTACTTCTCGTAGTTGGGATTAAGCACCTTTGCGGTTGTGTTAATAAACATAGAGGGCTTCTTGGTAGCGTAAGAGAACTCGTAAGCAATACCCGACCAGTCTGTTACAAGTAAATCAGACTCCCAGATTGTACGGTTTGAGGAGAAGTCCATCTCGATAATAAAGTCGTCGCCGTCTTTACCTTGCCACTTCTCAAGAATTGCGTCCATCTTAGGCTTGAATCTCTTAATAAACTCGGGGTGGGGTCTCAGTATTACCTTGTTGCCCTTGCCCAAAAACTGAGGAAGAATTTCGTCTAAGCAAGACTCAAGGATGTTATCCTCCTGCCATGAGGGAGCAATAAGAATCTGCTTCTGTGTACCCTCGGGCTTTTTGTCCATTTCCTCATACTTCTTGATGAGGTTATCAATAACACCAAAGCCAACGGGAACAAGGTTCTTTTCGGGGAGGTTGTACATCTTAACTGTTTCCTCAAGCTCAGTAACCTGATGAGGGCCAACGCAGAAGATTGTATCAAAAGCGTCGTAGGCTCCCTCTTTAACGCACATTGTTGTGCTTGTGGGACCGTGGAAGGTGTAGATATACTCAATGTCCTTTCTTACATAAGAACGCTTGATGTGGTATTTGTCAAGGTCGGGAGTTGTCATAAGCACGATATCGGCATCCATTTTCATCATAAAAGTAATGATTTTCTTAGGTCCGATGTAGTAGGGCTTGATCTTAGGCTCAGACTTTGCAACCTCAAAAATCTGGTCGTCGGGGTCGTTGGTTACATAGTGAATGGTAACGCTTGTGTTCTTTAAGAGAGCATTTAAAATGTTCTCAAAATATTTGTAGAAACCGCTCTTCTCGGAGTAAACAACAAGATGCTTGTTAGCAATGGAGAAGAAACGCTTGTAGTCTTCTTTTTCACGCTTTGCGTAGGGGTCCTTTGCAAAAAGCCCCTTTTTCTCGCCAACTGAATTAAGAGCGGCAAGCTCCTTACGGCTTGCTTCAAGCTCTTCGTAGTCAACGTATTTTTTAGGGGGAATAATTGCATTCATCAACACAACCTGAAGTACTGCAAAAATGTTACTTGCTACCCAGTAAAGTGCTACACCTGCAGGAACGAAGAAACCAAGGTAAAGTGAAAGTGCAACGGAAAAAATCATAGTTCCGTATTTATTACCCTTGCCCTGCTCAGACTGAAGAACGTTGATTTTGTTCTGCATATGGCATAAGAACCAAGAGGAAAGACCTGCAATAATAGGAGCAATAATTACAATCCAGTTTGTGGCAATTTCCTTAGAAGGGTTCAGTGAAAGGTCAAAACCGAAGAAGTTAAGGTCAAACTCCTTAGCGTTTTCAATAGCCTTTCTGCCGTCTTCGCTTTCGTTATAAACAGAAGCGAAAGCCTCGGGGTTTTCCTTAATAGCCTGAATTGCACCGATTTCAACATAGTTTGACTCGGGGTCAACATCAAACTCTTCAATCGCAATGGTCTCTATCTGAGTCATTACATTTTCAGGGGTATGGAAAACATACTGGAAGGGGTGGTAAATAACTGCCACAACGCCCAAAAGCAGAATAATCTGAATTGCAAGGGGCACTAAGGAAGCCATAGGACGGTACTTCTGCTCTTTAAAAAGCTTGGACTGCTCTTCGGCAATTCTTTCGCTGTCGCCGAAGAACTTTGCCTTAACTCTGTTAATGGCAGGCTGGATTTTAACCATTTTAATGGAGTTTTTGTGCACCCAGATACCGATAGGTAGAATGATTATCTTTGTAAATAGAGTAAACAGGATAATCGCCAAGCCGTAGTCGGACAAAAGCCAGTGACAAAACTGCATTACATAGCCTAAGGGTATGCCGAGAATATCGGTTACATAATCAAAAATATTCATCGCTTGTCCTTCCTTTTAAACACATAGAATTTCATTATACATTTTACACCCTTAGTCAACTTAAAGTCAATTGTAATTATTATGTAAAATGGTGTAAATTACCATAGGTTTATTGGTGTTTATGTTTCTTTTGTAACCTTTATGTTGTTGAAAGGCAGGTGTTTGTATGGTATAACCTTTTTAAAGGTGATAATTATGAAAATAAATAAAAAAATTCTCATTCCCGTAGCGTCATCCTTTTTGGCTGTTATAATTGTATTTCTGGTTTTAGGGCTTACCGGCAACAACCAAAAAACTGCCCCTCTGCCCTCTGAGCCAAAGGCGACTACGCCCGTAATGGCAACCACCGCCCCATCTAAAAATGAGAACACCCTAAAAATGTCTTTTATCGGTGACTGCGTTATAGGCGGTGACCCTGTGGACTACGGCTATGAATCCTTTATCTGGTACTCTGAAAATCACCCCTTAAGCTACTTTTTTGAAAAGGTAAAAGGAGTTTTGGAGCAGGACGACTTTACTCTTGCAAATATGGAAACCGTGCTTTCTGACAATATGAGCTTAAGACCCGTAGAGAAAGAGGGCGAGCGTACATTCTGGTTTATGGCAAAATCAAAGAACGCCCAAATTCTCACCGAGGGCTCGGTGGAGGTTGCAGGCGTTGTAAATAATCACACCTATGATTTCGGCGACGAAGGCTACTCAGACACCGTTAAAGCCCTTGAGGACGTTGGACTTTTAGTAGGCGAGGACTGCATTCCCCTTTACTTCGAGAAAAACGGCATCAAAGTAGGCGTTGTGTACGCAAACCTGTGGGCATATTATCAGGTTAACGACATTTTTGACGCCCTTGAAGAAATGCAGGATAAGTGCGACTATAAAATTGTCTTCTTCCACGGCGGCGAAGAAGGCCAGCACGAACCCGACAACTTTAAGATTGACGCATGCCGAGACCTTGCAAATTCAGGCCTTTGCGATCTTATTGTTGGTGCTCATCCCCACGTGCTTCAACCCCTTGAGGTTGTAAATGATGTCCCTATTTTATATTCTTTGGGCAACTTCTGCTTTGCAGGCAACAACTACCCCGAGAATAAAACCGTTATTTTCGGAGTAAATCTTACAAAGGACGATTCAGGCAAAATTACTGCCGAAACAAATATAACTCCCTGCTACGTTTACACAGGCGATATCAACAGCTTCCAGCCTGCTGTAATTACCGATGAAGCCGACAAGCAGGAAATTTTTGATATGCTGAAAGTTCCCGTTGACTATATTGTAGAAACAGAGCCCGAAACCACCACCGCACCTGAAACAGAAGCTGAAACCGAGGAAGTATACTACCCCGAAGAAACTGAAAGTTACATCGAGGAATACATCCCTGAAGAGGAATATCCTGAGGAAACCGAAAGCTACACCGAAGAGTATATACCTGACTACGAGGAATACTTCCCTGAGGAAGATGAATACTACCCCGAGGAAATCGAAACGGCAATAAGCTACTATTGATTTATAAATTTCATTCCTTTATAATAAACTTAAGAGGTGATACTATGGCAATCAGACTTAACGAAAACAAAGAAATCGTTGAAAAAATCAAAGCAGGCTTAAAAGCGAAGGGCGGTTACTGCCCCTGCCGTTTAGCTAAAACCGAAGAAAACAAATGCATCTGCAAAGAGTTTAAAGAGCAGATGGCAGACCCCGACTTTGAGGGCTATTGCCATTGTATGCTCTATTACAAATCCAATGACTAAGGAAGGAGTTTTATTATGGCACTTGTTCATATTACAAAGGATAATTTTAATAAAGAAGTTATAGAAACCGAAAAAACAGTGCTTCTTGACTTCTGGGCTACCTGGTGCGGCCCTTGCCAGATGATTGCACCAATTCTTGACGAAATAGCCGAGGAATGCCCCGACATTACCGTTGGTAAGATTGATGTTGATAAAGAGCAGGACTTGGCAATGAGCTTCGGCATCACAAGCATTCCAACTTTAATCGTTATCAAAAACGGCAAAGCAGTAGAAAAAGCCGTTGGAATGCGTGCAAAAAACCAGATTTTAGAAATGATTGACAACGCTTAATTTATCATAAAAAAACAAAACACCCTTGCGAAAAAGAAAAATTTCGCAAGGGTGTAATTTTTTTGCTTAATATTATTTTGTTTTTGCTTCGATAACGTCGGCGGCATTTTCGAAATAGTCGCCTACGAAAAGCTCCATAGAGCCTGTGTCTGTGCAAAGTGCAAGGCTTGGGTCGATAGGAAGCTTTGCAATAACCTCTGTGTTATACTTTGCGGCAACCTCATCGATATTGCTTTCACCGTAAATCTTATGCTCTTTACCGCACTCATCGCACTTGAAGTAGCTAAGATTCTCAACAATACCTAAAATGGGAACCTGCATAAGGTCAGCCATTTTTGCGGCTTTTTCAACGATCATTGAAACAAGGTCCTGAGGAGAGGTTACAACCACAATACCGTCAAGAGGTAAGCTCTGGAAAACAGTAAGGGGAACGTCGCCGGTTCCGGGAGGCATATCGATAAACATATAGTCTTCATTTCGCCATACAACCTCTGTCCAGAACTGCTTAACTGTACCCGCAATAACAGGACCGCGCCATACAACGGGGTCTGTGTCGTTTTCTAAAAGAAGGTTAATGGAAACAACGTCGATACCTGTTTTTGTGGTAACAGGAAGAATACCGAACTCAGAGCCCATACACTTCTGCTTAAGGCCAAAAGCCTTGGGAATAGAAGGGCCTGTAATATCGGCATCAAGAACCGCTGTCTTGTAACCGCGGCGGTTCATTGTTACTGCCAAAGCAGAGGTAACAAGGCTTTTGCCAACGCCGCCTTTGCCTGAAACAACACCGATAACCTTTTTAACTGAGCTCTGATTATTTAAAGCTTCTTTTTTGATTTCGTTTTCTTTTGCGGATTTACAGTTGGAGCCGCAAGTCTCGCAATTATGTGTACAACCCATTTTAGATTCCTCTTTATTAAAAATTAACTAAATATATTATTACTCTGCCACAGTTTCGGCTTCCTCGGAAATTTCTTCCTCAATATCAAGCTCGGCACAGTCGGTCTCAACAAGCTTTACAAAGCTTCCAACTGGAGCCACGCCTTCCATAGTAATTGCATACATCTGGCGGATTTCCTTTTCCTCTGAAAGCTCGGGGTCAAGGTCGTCAACTACCAAAAGTGCACCCTCATCATCTTTGTCGCAAACTGCAAAGATAACAGACTCGCCTTCTTCCTCGAAAGCTTCAAGAGCCTTGTCAAGAACTGCTAAAGCCTCTGCTTCGTCCTCGGACTTCTCCTCATAACCGCTTAAGAAGGTGTAAGGAATACCGTAGCCTAAAGCGATACAAGCAAGAATAAGCAAGGGGCTGTAAGCAAGTGCAGATGCACCGCCTAAGTTTGCAATAAAGCCGTGTAAGGGCATATTGGGCATAAAGTAAGCAAGAATAGCATAAAATGCAGGAATATCAAGGATAATAAGTGTTGCTAAGCTGAAACGCTTTACCTGCTTGCCGTCGCCGATTCTGGTTGCATAGAAAACAACAAGACCGAACACAAGGAACACAAGAACCTGAATGTAGGGCTCAAGTGCAGGTGCAGAAGCTGCTGCAACTGTAAGGAAAAAGTAGGTACAAACAATGTAGCCTAAAATTAAAAATGCGGAAAGAATTAAGTTAAGTGTTTCTCTTTTTGTGGGCTTTTTCATTTAAAATCAACCTCCGAAAATTTTTACAGATAAATTCTAAACTGCCAATGTGACGGCTGTATGATTATCTGCTTTTTGCAACTAAGCAAACCCAACCGTTCTCAGGTTTACGCTCCAAAATAACAAAACCGTTTTTATCTAAAGCTGCAAGAACGTCCTGCTCACGGGTATCAATAATACCGCTCATAACAAAGGTGGCGTCCTCAGCCATATAGGTTTTGATATTTTCTGTAAGATTGATTATAACATCTGCCACGATATTTGCAAGCACCAAATTAAATTTGCCCTTAGCATGCTCAGTTAAATCGCCGCATTCAGCGGTAAATTTACCTACAACAGAGTTAAGCTCTGCGTTATCATTGGCAATACGCACGGCGGTGGCATCAATATCTACGCCGTAAGCTTCCTCTGCACCTAAAAGAACTGAAGCAATACCTAAAATACCGCTGCCGCAACCTACGTCAAGAACACGCATACCCTTTTGGGTATACTTTTCCACAGCCTCTAAGCAAAGGCGTGTAGATTCGTGATTACCTGTGCCAAAGGCAAGACCGGGCTCGATTTTAATAACAGTACGGTCTGTGTCCTTTACTTCATCTCTGAAAACAGGCTGGATAAGTAAATTTTCGCCAACCTCAATAGGCTGATAATACTGACGCCAGTTGTTAAGCCACTCGTCCTCTTCCTTTAACACAAGCTCGGTTTCGTGGGGAATTTCTGCTGTGTCAAGTCTTTCGTCAATAAAAGCCTTAACCTCAACAGGGTTTGACTCAGGCTTGATATAAATATGAATAAGTACTGACTCTCTGTCTTTTGTGAGGAGCTCGTCGTCAATCATTCCCCAGGGAATAACTTCATACACATCGTCTTCAAGAGATGAATAGTCCTCTACATATATGCCGCCCTCTGCCGCAAAGCTCAAAATATCAGAAGCGACATCGCTATCTTTATGATTTACCTTAACGGTAAGCTCTGTCCATTGCATATTCTCTACCTCTTAATCGAAAAGCTTCTTGATAACGTCAAAGAAACCTCTGCGTTTTGCGTAGTTTTTGTCTGTGGTGGCACCTTCGAACTGCTTAAGAATCTCTTTCTGCTTGGAGTTAAGATTCTTAGGCACCTCAATAGTAACCTTAACGTACTGGTCGCCTCTGCCTCTGCCGTTTATATGGGGAATACCCTTGCCCTTAAGCTTGAAAACATCGCCGGGCTGAGTGCCTTCGTGAACGTTGTAGCTTACCTTGCCATCAATGGTAGGCACTACAACCTCGGCACCCATAGCCGCCTGTGCAAAAGTAATGGGAAGCTCGCACCATACGTCGTCACCGCGTCTGTCAAAAATCTGGTGGGGACGAACATTTACATATACGTGAACATCACCTGCAGGGCCGCCGTTAGTGCCACTTGAGCCCTGACCTGAAACGTTGAGCATCTGCTCGTCGTTGATGCCTGCAGGAATGTTGATTTCGATTTTACGGTTTTTCTTAACTCTGCCGTTGCCATTACAGGTCTTACAGGGATTTTCGATAACCTTACCTGTACCCTTACAAGCGTCACACACACGTGAGGTCTGAACCACACCGAAGGGAGTACGCTGGTTAACCATAACCTGACCGCGGCCGCCGCAGACAGAACAGGTTTTGGGGCTTGTTCCCTTCTGGGCACCACTGCCACCGCACTCTGTACAGGTCACAACAGCATTGTAGGAAATCTCCTTTTTACAGCCCTTTGCGGCTTCGTCAAAGCTTATGGTAACCGAGGTCTCAACGTCCGCACCACGTCGGGGAGCATTGGGGTTTGCGTTTCTTCTTGAGCCAAAACCGCCGAAACCGCCGAAAACGCTTGAGAAAATGTCGCCGAAGTCCATATCAACGCCGAAAGGACTTCCGCCGCCTGCACCTGCACCGTAGTTAGGGTCTACACCTGCGTGGCCGAACTGGTCATACCTTGCACGTTTATCTTTATCTGAAAGAACCTCGTATGCTTCGTTTACCTCTTTGAACTTTGCCTCGGCTTGTTTATTGTCGGGGTTAAGGTCAGGGTGGTACTTTTTAGCCGCCTGACGGTAGGCTTTCTTTACTTCGTCGTCACTTGCACCCTTGGAAACACCAAGGACCTCGTAGTAATCTCTTTTATTTGCCAAAACATTTCCCTCATTTCAAAATAGGGTTTTCCTCATCTGCTCACAAACAGGGGAAAGGCTGCCCCGAAAAAATCAGGGCAGCTTATTTATTACGCTAATCCGTTTAATTAGTTAACATCTGTAAAATCTGCATCGTAAACGTTGCCGTCGTTATTTGCGGCACCGCCGTCGCTTCCCATATCAGGGTTAAAACCGCCCATATCGGGAGCAGCACCTGCAGCCTGTGCAGACTGATAAAGCTTTGTAGCAACATCGTTAAGTGTCTTCTGAAGGTCTTCCTTAGCGGCATTGATAATATCCTTATCGTCCTTTGTGAGGGCATCCTTAACAGCGGCTACCTTTGTTGTGATAGCGTTCTTGTCGTCCTCAGCAAGCTTATCACCGTTTTCATTAACAAGCTTTTCTGCCTGATAAGAAAGGTTCTCAGCTTCGTTCTTTGCGTCAACTGTTTCTCTTCTCTTCTTATCTTCAGCGGCAAACTGCTCAGCTTCCTTAACAGCCTTGTCGATGTCGTCCTTAGACATATTTGTGGAAGATGAAATTGTAATCTTCTGCTCTGTGCCTGTGCCAAGGTCCTTAGCACTTACGTTAACGATACCGTTAGCGTCGATGTCGAAAGTAACCTCAATCTGAGGAATACCACGGGGAGCAGGAGCAATGCCTGTGAGAGCAAAGAGGCCAAGCTGTTTGTTATCTCTTGCAAATTCACGCTCACCCTGAAGGACGTTAATCTCAACCTGAGTCTGGTTATCGGCAGCAGTAGAGAAAATCTGGCTCTTCTTAGTGGGGATAGTTGTATTTCTTTCAATAATCTTTGTCATAACGCCGCCCATTGTCTCAACACCGAGAGAAAGGGGAGTAACATCAAGAAGAAGCAAACCGTCAACCTCGCCACCGAGAACACCTGCCTGAATAGCGGCACCGATAGCAACACACTCGTCGGGGTTAATGCCCTTGAAGGGGTCCTTGCCGATAAGAGCCTTTACAGCTTCCTGAACAGCGGGGATTCTGGAAGAACCGCCAACCATAAGAACCTTGTCAATCTCACCGATTGCAAGACCACTATCGTTAAGAGCCTGACGAACGGGAACGATTGTCTTTTCAACGAGGTCTGCTGTAAGCTCATTGAACTTTGCTCTTGTTAAAGTCATATCAAGGTGCTTGGGACCTGTAGCATCAGCTGTGATGTAAGGAAGGTTGATGGGTGTGGAAGTAACACCTGAAAGCTCAATCTTAGCCTTTTCTGCAGCTTCCTTAAGTCTCTGCATAGCCATAGAGTCACCACTTAAATCAACACCAGACTCTGTTTTGTAAGAAGAAACAATCCAGTTGATAATTCTCTGGTCAAAGTCGTCACCGCCAAGACGGTTGTTACCTGCTGTTGCAAGAACCTCCTGAACACCGTCGCCCATTTCGATAATGGAAACGTCGAATGTACCGCCACCGAGGTCATAAACTAAAACCTTCTGGTCGTTCTCTTTATCAATACCATAGGAAAGAGCAGCAGCAGTAGGCTCGTTGATAATTCTCTTTACGTCTAAACCTGCAATCTTACCTGCGTCTTTTGTAGCCTGACGCTGTGCATCTGTGAAGTAAGCGGGAACTGTAATAACAGCAGAAGTTACTGTTTCGCCGAGGTAAGCCTCAGCATCAGCCTTAAGCTTCTGAAGAATCATTGCAGAAATTTCCTGGGGTGTGTAGCCCTTGCCGTTAATGTTTACCTTGTAATCAGTACCCATTTCTCTTTTGATAGAAGCAACTGTGCCCTTGGGGTTTGTAATAGCCTGACGCTTTGCAACCTGACCAACGAGACGCTCGCCGTTATTAGCAAAAGCTACTACTGAGGGAGTTGTTCTTGCGCCTTCTGCGTTAGCAATAACTACAGGCTCGCCGCCTTCGATAACTGCTACGCAGGAGTTAGTTGTACCTAAATCAATACCAATTGTCTTTGCCATAATAATTTCCTCCAAATTAAATCAAACTGTTTATATATAAGTTGTTGTTATCAGTTACAGTTGGCAACCACTACCATAGCAGGGCGGATTACCTTGTCGCCGATTTTAAAGCCCTTCTGGAAAACCGCCGCAACGGCATTCTTTGAAAGCTCTGGGTTTTCTGTCATAGAAACTGCGTTGTGAATCTCAGGGTTGAACTCGTCGCCAATCTCACCGAAAGCCTTAACGTTAAGCTTATCAAGACAAGCGAAGAACTGATTTGAAATAAGCTCTATGCCCTTTGTGTCTGCCTCAGCATTCTGTGCATTCATAGCCGCTACCAGGCTGTCGGCTAAAGGTAAAAGCTCCTCAACCGCCTTTGCTGTAGCATCAGCATAGATGTTAAGCTTTTCCTGCTGTGTACGCTTGCGGTAGTTGTCGTACTCGGCTCTGAGGCGAAGGTACATATCCTTCTGGCTTTCAAGCTCTTTGGTAAGCTTTTCTTCCTGAGTCTCAACCTTTACCTCTTCGGCTGTCTCTACTGCTTCGGCAGTTTCAACTTCCTCCAAAGCTTCTTCGGTTTTCTCTACTTTGGTTTTTTCCTTGCTCATATCTTTCTCCTTCCTAATCAAATGATTTTAAGGGTATTTACTATTTATATATTATATATCAACAAGCTCGTCAATTAAGCTTGAGACAATCTCTGCTGTGTATTTTACTAAGGAAATAAGCTGGGGGTAATCTGCCCTTAAGGGAGTAAACAGGGCAATTGAACCTGCAGGCATACCGCCTATGGTATATCTCAGGGTTATTGCCGAAACACCCTGCAGCTCGGGATATCCGCTCTCTTGTCCCATATATATACGGGTTTCCTTAGATTTCCCCAGTAGCCTTGCCACACTTTTGGTATCGGTAAGAAAGCTAATGGCACCACGTGAGGAAACAGGGTCAAGCTCCGGCATAAACAAAAGCTTAGCCGTACCGCTTATACAAAGCTCAGTAACCTGTGCCTTTTCAGCGATTTCCATTATTACTATAAGCACCTCGGGTAAAAACAACGCAAGCTCTTTGAAGGAAGCCGCCAAGGTCTGCATAAAGCCCCTTGTAATCTCCGAAAGCGGAACTCCGCCCAATGCTCTGTTTAAAGTAAGGTCGAACATTTCGGTAATTTCCTGAGTTACAATAAAGCTTGTGCGGAAAAGTGAGCTTTTAACGTCGCCTGTGGTTGTTACCACAATTGCCATAGCGGTGTGTCTGCCGATTCCAACAATGCGGATACGGTGAATTCTGGCATCCTCAGAGGGTGGTGTGGTGGTTACCGCCGCCATACCGCTTATCTCGGAAAGCACACTGGAAGCTTCACGTAAAATCTTTTCGGGGGTGTCCCCTGCCTTCATAAGCCGTGCGTCGATATAATCCCTGAGTCTGGGGTTAATAGGCACATAGGGCATCAGGTTATCTATATAATACCTGCAACCCTCAAGAGTAGGAATTCTGCCTGCCGATGTATGAGGCTGGGTAAGGTAGCCCCTGGCAGTTAAGTCCGCCATATCGTTTCGGATTGTTGCCGACGAGCAGTTAAGCCCCTCTATGTTCATTAATGCTTTTGAACCCACAGGCTCGCCTGTGCTTAAGAAGCTTTCAACTAACGCCTTAAGTATTTTCTTTTTTCTGTCAGCAAGCACTGTGTGTCACCTGCCTTTTTATTAATTAGCACTCTCGCACTTAGAGTGCTAACTCTGTATATAGATTACACCCGAAGGAAGGATTTGTCAAGAGTAATTTGTCACGGTACTGTTAAAATTATGTGAACACTGCAATGCTCTTGTGCCTTAAGTTACCGCCCCTACCTATATATAGTGGTACAAGCTTACAAAATAAGGAAAATAAAAAAAATTCCCCATAAAATCAACAAAATGCTTGCATTTTTCAAAAAATAATGTTATGATAACCAATGCATAATCGCGTAAACAGTGCATATTCGCATATAATAAGGAGGTGAGACAATGCCAAACATTAAATCAGCAAAGAAGCGCGTTAAGGTTATCGCAACCAAAACTGCTCAGAACAAGGCTCTT
>JAZTWD010000025.1:0-9630 GCA_045635685.1 Ruminococcus sp. | reverse complement strand
AGCGTGACAGGCTAGCGTTCTAACCAACTGAACTACCGGGCCACTTTATGGTGGGAACAACAGGGCTCGAACCTGTGACCCTCTGCTTGTAAGGCAGATGCTCTCCCAGCTGAGCTATGCTCCCATAAGAGTGGTGCCATTTTTTGTCCGTCACTTTTCGTGACGCGTATTATAATACCGCACTTAGGGTAAAATGTCAAGCGTTTTTTTGAAATTTTTTTAAAAAATTTTCGCCTTATCCGTTTTTCTTGTCTGCAATCAGCTTTTCCAGCTCTTCCTTAGTAAAAATGTATTTACGATTACAGAAGTAACACTTAGCCTCAGCAAAACCAAGCTCAGAATAAAGGTCGCGGATTTCTTCCTCAGAAAAACCTGCAATAACATTCTCCAGTCCCTCTTTTGAGCAGGGGCAGGAATATTTTACGGGCATTTCGTCCAGAACCTCTACCTCAAAGCCCTCTAAAAGCTTATGGCACATCTCAAGGGGAGTCATACCCTTTGCAAGCATAGTTGTAACAGGCTCTAAAGCAAAGGCGTTTTTCTCTAAAAGGTCGATGTCCTCATCAAAAGCACCGGGAAGAAGCTGAGCAAGCAAACCGCCTGCCACAAGCACCTCGCCTGTTTCCTTCTCTAAAAGCACACCAAGAACACAAACTGTGGGAATCTGTTCGCTAACAGCAAAGTAGCTTGCAATATCCTCAGCGATTTCACCGCTTACAAGCTCAACCTGTCCTGTGTAAGGTTCACCTGTGCCGTAGTCTCTTGTAACACTAAGAGAACCCTCAGAACCAACGCAAGCGGCAACATTTATTTTACCGTTTTCGTAATGCTCGGTTTTACAATCAGGCTTACCTACGTAACCTCTTACATTGCCATCACTGTCGGCAGATGCAAAAACAACGCCGATTTCACCGCCACCCTGAACCCTGAGGCTTAAAGCGGCATTTTTCTGTTTAAGCTGAGCACCCATAAGAGATGCACCTGTTAAAAGCCTGCCGAAAGCCGCAGTAGCAGAAGCAGAAGTTTTGTGAAGCTCTTTTGCTGTGTAAACAATATCTGTAGAGTCAATAGCAGAAACCATTACTGCACCGTTAGAAGTTATACATCTTATGATTTTATCCATTTATATTCACCTTACTGTAAATTATATTCTCATTATAGTTTTTTTGCCACAAAATAAAGTCTTTGTTCTGTATCTTTCGGCTCGTCAAAGGTCATATCGCCAAACACCGCTTCAACCTGAAAGCCTGAACTTTTAAGCATTTCTTTAAGCTCTGCGGTCTCGTAGGCTCTTTCGCGGAAGCACTCATGCTCTCTTATATATCCGCCCTTTGGGTCAGGAATAAAAAAGTCAAGGGATATTTCTTCCACATACTCATCCACAGGAGTATTCTGCCAAACGCAGTAAACCTCCTCAACATCAAAGACAAAGGCGTTGTCTTTCAATACCTCTCTATGCTTGTAAACCGTGTTAACGTCAAAAATAAAAAGTCCGCCTTGATTCATAAAAAGCGAAACTCGCTCAAAGGTTTTCTCTACGTCCTCTTTTTTCACCATATGATTGATACTGTCAAGAGTGCAGAAGCAGGTGTCGATAGTGCCGTACAAATCAATGCTCTGCATTTTCTGACAAAGAAAGAGGACATTAAGCTCTTCTTCAAAAGCCTTCATAGAAGCTTCGGAAAGCATTTCAGGCGAACCGTCAATTCCGTACACATCCACTCCCCTGCGTTTAAGCTCTAAGGTAAGTGTACCTGTACCGCAGGCAAGGTCAAGAGCTATGCCTGTGTTGTGATTAAATCTTTTGCAGATATCAAGCAGATAATCCGCACGCTCTTTATAATGCACATTGCCTGTAAGCCTGTCGTAAAACTCGGCAAACACACCGTATGCCACAGCCCTCACCTCCAAATACATCCTATAAAAGATAATATACAACATTTTAATATTTTTAGCAAGTACCATTAAAAAACCCACCGAAAAACTCGGTGGGTATCTTTTAAAGTAAAGGTATATTATTTTCTTCGCAGATACGGATAGTTTCACTATCCCAGATACTACTCTGTACTTCGCCAATGTGGGCAGAGCCTAACATAAGCATACAAAGTCTGGACTGGCCGATACCGCCGCCGATAGTAAGGGGCAGCTCGTCATTTAAAAGCATTTTGTGGAAAGGCAGTTCTCTTCTGTCATCACAGCCTGCGATTTTGAGCTGGCGGTCCAAAGACTCAGCGTCAACACGGATACCCATTGAGGAAATCTCAAAAGCACGCTGTAAGGTTTCGTTCCAGAATAAAATATCGCCGTTCAATGCCCAGTCGTCATAGTCAGGGGCACGGTTAGAGTGAGGCTTACCTGACTTTAAAGCACCGCCAATCTGCATAATAAAGGCGGTTTTGTGCTCTTTAAGATACTCGTACTCACGCTCGTCACCTGTAAGGTCAGGATACATATCCTCAAGCTCCTGAGTGGTAATGAAAGAAACCTCTCGGCAAAGCTTTGTGGTAAGCTGAGGAAAACGCACCTGGAGTCTGTCATTTGTGTGGCAGATTGCGTCAACAATAGCAGACACAATAAGCTTTAAATAATCAATAGTACGGGTTTCCTTGGTAATAACTTTTTCCCAGTCCCACTGGTCAACGTAGATAGAATGAATATTATCAAGCTCTTCATCCCTGCGGATAGCGTTCATATCAGTATAAAGACCACCGCCAACACCAAAGCCGTAACGCTTTAAGGCAAGACGCTTCCACTTAGCCAAAGAATGAACAACCTCGGCATCCAAGCCAACTGCAGGAACATCAAAAGAAACAGGACGCTCCACACCGCTTAAGTTATCATTAAGACCGCTTTCCTCAGTTACAAATAAAGGTGCGGAAACACGCTTTAAATGAAGAGCCGCAGAAAACTCCGCCTGAAAAGTACGGCGGATATACTCAATGGCACGCTGGGTGCTGTAGGCATCAAGCTGAGGCTTGTAGCCCTCAGGCACAAAAACTTTGTTCATATATATCTTCCTTTCGGTATACAGCAAAAATATATGGGTAATTATAACACCAATATTAATGCTGTGTCAAATGAATTCGGGTTGAGTTTTAATAAAAACAGTTATATAATAGTTTATATCTTAACAAAAAGGTGATTTTATGAACTACCGCAAGGATAAATACGGCAATGAACTTTCTGTTTTAGGCTTTGGCTGTATGCGATTTCAGACCAAGCTTGGCAAGATTGACTTTAACGAAGCCGAAAAAGAGGTTATGTATGCCATAGAAAATGGTGTAAACTATTTCGACACCGCCTACATCTACCCGGGAAGCGAAGCTTTAATGGGCGAAATTTTAGAGAAAAACAATGTGCGTGACAAGGTAAGAATCGCCACTAAGCTCCCCCACTATCTGGTTAAAAACCGCGAGGGCTTGGACAAAATTTTTAATGAAGAATTAAAAAGGCTGAAAACAGATTACATAGATTACTATTTTATGCATATGCTCACCGACATAGACGCCTGGAATCGTATGATTGACCTTGGCGTTTTACAGTGGCTTGAAGAGAAAAAGAAAAGCGGTGCCATCCGTCAGGTTGGCTTTTCCTACCACGGCAACACCGATATGTTTATAAAGCTTCTTGATGCCTACGACTGGGAATTCTGTATGATTCAGTACAACTATATGGATGAACATTCTCAGGCAGGCAGACGCGGACTTAACTACGCCCACAAAAAAGGACTTCCTGTTATGATTATGGAACCTTTAAGAGGCGGCCGACTGGTTAACCGTTTACCCGAAGACGCTAAAAGGATTTTTAAGAATTACGAAAAACAGTACACTCCTGCCCAGTGGGCATTCAAGTGGCTCTGGAGCCAGAAGGAAGTTACTGTTGTGCTTTCAGGTATGAATAGTATGGAAATGGTGGAGGATAATATCCGCACCGCCTCAACCACAAGCATCGGCGACCTTACAGAGAAGGACAATGAAATGCTTCAAAATGTGGTAAACGCTATCAACTCTAAAATGAAGGTTGGATGCACAGGTTGCGGCTACTGTATGCCCTGCCCTAAAAATGTTGACATCCCCGGCTCATTTGCCCACTACAACCGCAAATACGCCGAGGGCTGGCTTCCTGCAATGAAAGAGCATATTATGTGCACAGCTCTTCGCAAAACGCCTACCTCAATTTCAAACTGCATAAACTGCGGTAAGTGCGAAAAACATTGCCCTCAGAACATCCCCATAAGAGAAAAGTTAAAGGAAGCCGAAAAAGAGCTGGAAACTCCAATTTACAGAATCGTGAAGAAAATTGCACCTAAGATTGTAAAATTTTAAAGCTTTTAAAAGGAAAAAAGAATATGAAAACATTAAAGAAAATCATCACAGCATTACTGTGTATGACACTACTTTTTAGCATAAGTATTACCTGCTTTGCAGCACCCGATCACTCAAGAGTTGATGAAGAAAAAACAACCAACCGATATTATTTTTATATGCCTGAAATCTGGAGAAACGAATATACAGACACAGCAGGCATATACTGGTGGGACGGCACAGACGCCTGCGACTCCTGGCCCGGCTACAAGGCACATGAAACCGAGGTTAAGGGCGTTTATTACTACGACGTCCCCAAGGATGTTACCATGATTATATGGAACAACAACTTAAACGGCGGTACTGACCCTGATGCCGAAATTTACGGCTTTGCCGACCAAACCGAAAACATCTGTGCTGAATTTTATTTTCCCGATGAGGTTGACACTTATCCTGAGGGTGTAGAGTCATTCGACGGTATGATTTATGTTGTTGATTTCAGAAATTACTCCTCAAGTTTCTGGGAGAAAACCTCTTACAAGGGCGAGTGGTATTATTACTACGGCAACGGCGAGTATGGCTTAACACCGGAAAAGGGGGAAGTTTTCTGCAAAAGCTCTTACCTTATGGAGCCTCTTGAAGCAGGAGAGTTTGCAATTTACGATATAAACGCCGACGGTGACATAAACATTAAAGATGCTACCATGATTCAGAAATATTGTGCAAAGCTTATAGACTTTGACGAGGGTCAGATTAAACGCACCAATGCCTGGGTCTACGATTGGAACGGAAACTTTTTGGGCTATGATGTTACAGTTACGAATGCGACACAGATTCAGAAGTTTTCCGCACACCTTATGAACAATAGCGGTGAAATTGCAAATCAACATAAATAAAATGTAATTCATTTCAATATAAATGCAAGTTATTCAAATAGCTTGCATTTGTTTTTTACTAAAAAACAAAAAAACCGCCCAAAGGCGGTAAACAATAAAAGTATTTATAAAAGCGAAATAACCCTTGACTAATGTTTCTTCACACATCAGCCAAGGGTTATTTCTGTGAACTCTTGTTATCTAACATCATATTATCCTCTCTTTCTTAGACTCGACATACCTTTTAACCTTTCAATCTCTTTCATTCAGCTTTTTTACTTTTTTCTCTTAAGTGAGATTACTTTTGATGAATTGATTTTTAAGTTCTAAGTTACGTCTGTGTTTTGAGGCGTTCAAAATGTCGGTAATCTTAGTTTTAAGCTTTTAGTGTTCAGCAGCTTATTCTTTGTTAGGAGAATATCACTTAAGCTTAATTACCTTATTAAGAACTGTGTGTTCAAATTCTCATTGGACTCACCCTTCCTCTTTCTGTCTATAATATAACATATAAAATGCCACTTTGCAAGATGGAATTTTATACAAATTATACATTAGTTTTCCATACATTAAGTAGATTTTATATACTTTGTAGCTATATTCATTGACAATACTAATAAATGTATGTTATCATTATAATGTTGGCGGCTCGTTAGCCACGAGTTGACAGTTCGCCTACGGAAAACATCTTGCAAATCACCAACCTGTCTTCAACGGCGGGTTGGTTTTATTTTTTACTTTTTAATACACAAAACCGTCCCCTGTACTCAGAGGAAAAGAATTTTTGACACTTCCGTCTTCTATGGGTACAATATTATTAAAAAGTGTTTTACCAAGGGTCCTTGAGCCCGCTCCGGCAATTATCTTTGCTGAAGGTAAGACACTTTTTCTATTTTACCAACATTATATACTGTGGCAACTGTTCCGTTATGTCCAATGGATAAGATTATCTCGTAATATTGACAGTTCTTTTAAAAGAGATTATACTATTTATATAATCACTTTGTTGCAACTCGATAGGCACTTGAAGGCTATTGACTTAAGTAACTTGGTGATTTTATTTTTATCATCAAACTATGTCACTGTTTTTTATATGAATACAGCGGACGGTTCTATGTATTTGCTAAAATAGTAAACCCATATCAAAAGCCTCTGTTTACGCACAAGCCTTTGATATGGGTTCAATTTAAAGCAGGCAAAAAATAATCCCTTGACTGTGTTCTTCATCAACTACAGTCAAGGGTTATTTCTGTGAACTCTTAGTATCTAACATCATATTATCCTCTCTTTCTGTTAATTAGCCTTAAGACATTACCTTTGATATTTCTTAATTCTGTCGCACGCTTCAATTCTTTTATCCCGTATGCGGGCTTACTTTGGTGCCGTAATTTTTACTTTACATTGGTTTTGCCTTATAATTATACAAACCTTTTAAAGTGTTTATATTTAAGTTTTAAGCTATCTATGTAAATAGCGAATTTCGTTCGACGCTGTTGGGTTTATATCCTGCGGCTTGAGAAAGATTTGTTAAAATGGCTTAAAACTTTTCACTTTTAAAATTTGTATACCTTTCAGATCATTGGACTCACTCCTTTCTCTTTCTGTCTATAATATACCATATGAATCCCCCTTTTGCAAGACGGAATTTTATACAAATTATATATTAGTTTTCCATACATTACGTAGATTTTATATACTATGTACGATTACACATTGACAATTAGCTAAACCGTATGCTATTATTATAATGTTGGCGGTCTTAATGACCGCTTTATTTTTATATTCGCCCCCCAAACCACTTGATTTTTGCAACACAAACATATATAATATTCAAAGCAATTAAATATGCGGGTGTGGCGGAATTGGCAGACGCGCCAGATTTAGGTTCTGGTGGCAACACCGTGCAGGTTCAAGTCCTGTCACCCGCACCAAATCGGAGAAGTACGAAGCCCTACTTCTCCGATTTTTCACTTTAAATAACAGGACTTAACGAAACCAAGCTAACACTCCAACTTAAAAGCAAAATCTCATAAATGACAAAGTGTAGCAACTATACCCTCACATTATAACCTTATCATTTTCCAATATAGTCCAAAGATATTTTTAACTTGTTCTCAACACAGAATAATCCATTAGCTTCGTCGATTATATTATTAAAATAAAAAGCCTGCGAGTCATAAATTTGATTCACAGGCTTTAGTTATTTCGTTATGTATTTAAACAATCACATCAGAGAGCGGATGCATCAATAGAGAACTCCAGCTTCTCGGGGATTGTGTTGTAGAGGTCCTGAATTGTAATATCAACAACACCGTCTACATAATCGAGTGTGTAGAAAATTTCGATAGATTCACCGGGAGCAATCTTCTTAGCGTAATCGTTGAAACCCTCGGGACGATCTTCCTCCATATAGTCCATCTCCTGAACTATCTCACCGTTACACTTAGCTGTGAGGTAAAGTGTTTTGTAAGCGGAGGTTTCCTCTGCGCTGTTGTTTGTGAACTTGCAATAAACAAGGATAGTCTCGCCGTTCTCAAAGGGAGCGTATTTCTCTGCTCTGAGGTACTCTATTGTAACATCGCCAACATTTACAGGCTCAGGAATAACTTGAGCTGCAGCAGTTGTTGTAGGAGCCTCTGTTTCGGGAGCATTTGTTTCATTTGTGTCGCCGCCGTTGCCACAAGCTGCAAGAGAAAGCAGCATAAGTACAGCTATAAGAAGTGCAAGGATAGATTTGATGTTTTTCATAATAATCACCTTTCTTAAATAAAATTTATTTAACTGATGCTAATGCGGCATCAGCTTTTTCTGCCCATTTTGTTCTATCGCCGAATTTGTAAGCGTCCATAGCCTCAAAAGCCTGAGTTGTCTTTTCCTCAATATCGCCAGCCTCAGACACAGCCGCCTTTACAGCTCCGATAGTGGACTTGATTGCATCCATCTGACGCTTAGCATTATTGAAGGAATTGCCCAGAGTTTTCTGAATACCAAACATATTATCAAAGTATTTTTCAATCTCTCTGTACTGTCCTTCACTTGACAAAGGCATACGGAAATTGTAAAGACCAGACACATTATTGAAAACGAAACGGCAAAAATGCTTTGTTATATCCTTGCCCTCGCTGTCTTTTGTTACCTCCGACTCGTATTCATAAGAATACAAATCAGCAATGCGATACACACAGGCTCGTGTGGATTTGCCGAATATAAAGAACTTGTAATCGTCCTGAGTAACTGCAACCAGACCTGTTGAGGGAGAAACCACCATGTTGTCATATTGGCAGAGCCCCTTGAGCTTCTCGTCTTTTTCTTTTGTCTTTTTGAGAGGTACGAAAATCTGATTCCATACCTTTGTGCCAAACTCAACCTGCTTGATATGTTCCTCAACATCGCTGAGGGTTGCAGGTACAAGCTCGAACAACTTAAGACATTTCTTTGCACATACCTTGCGGCAGATATAGGTTTTGTCTGCAAGCTGATGAGAAGAGAGCAAGCCTACCTCTGCACCGCAGATAGCACAATTATGTTTTGCCATAAAAATACACCTCCGAATACTGATGCGTTAGCATCTTCTTTATAAGGATTATAGTGCATAAAAAGCAAAAAGTCCCCACCCCTAAAGCTGAATTAGGGGTGGGAACATCACTTTCTTTCACTAAAAAGGTGTGGGAAAAGGGGTGGGATAACGAAAAAACATTCTATTAACCTATTATTTCGCCAATAGGAAAGCCTGTTTCGATTTTTGCAACGAACTTCTGGATTGCGGTTGCATCCTTGATGTTAACCTTTGTATCGGCATTTACATCTGCACGGATAAACTCTGCATCTGTAAGGTCAATGATTTTTGCCGCAAACTTCTGAATCTGTGTTGCATCTTTGATGTTAACCTTGCCGTCGCCGTTAACGTCGCCCAAAATCCCTTTATCCTCAGGGGTAACAGGGGCAGTTGGTTTTGTCGGTTTGGTTCCTACGCCTGTTGACTGTGTTGTAGAAGTTTCCGACTCAGAAGGTTCAGTAGAACCTATCGTATCAGACGGTTCTGTGGAATCGATAGAATCTGATGGTTCGGTGGGGTCGGTAAGTTCAGTTGGATTCGTAGGCTCTGTTATCTCGGTTATATCCGTAGTTTCAAGTTCTCCAGAAACAGTATAGCTTAACGTAATCTCAGCCGAAATTTCACTGCCGGGTAAAATCACCTCGGCCTCTTTACCGCCAACAAAGGCACCAATATCAATCCATCCGTCAGAATCGGTTTTGAATTTATAATACTCGTTTGTTCTTATCCAGACTTCAAGCTGATACTCGTGACCTTCCTCGAAGACATCTGTTTCTTTCAGGGTAACTTTATTTTGAGAATCTGTAATATCCGTCCAGAAAATCTCATTTATATAGAAGCTATCCTCCGCGGTAAAGTTAAAGTCGGGATTTTTGCCCGCTTCGGGAGTATCTATGTC
>JAZTWD010000024.1:0-33200 GCA_045635685.1 Ruminococcus sp. | reverse complement strand
ATTTCTCAGGCACAGGTAAGCAGAATTGAGAAGACTGCGTTGGAGAGTATTAAAAAGGGGTTGTAGAATATTTTGTAGAAAAATCTCGCCTGTCCTTACGGATATCCTGTAACCTATAATATAAAATAAGCCGACCCGCCGTTAATGAAAGGTAATATATGTCTGAAACTGCATTTTATCGGTTGACTATTGAATTTGTGTGCACTATAATAAAAATGGTGATTTTTGTGAAAATAGGCTACACAAAGAGTTTTTATGCTCTGGGTCTTCTTTTGCTTACATTTCAGATTTTAGTGTATATGTTTGAATATATTGTCAACACAGGTGACATTGTGGCATTTTTTATGAACACATGGGCAGGGGTTTTGGGTTATCTGGTCTTATTGGTTCTGTTTGTCAGGAGTATTATTTACTGTGACTTTATACTTGCTTTAATCGGATGTTTGCTTTGGGTGGTGCAGTTTGTGCAGGTGTTTAAAGTGAATTCCGAGGAACCGCTGACCGCCTTGCTGTTCTGTGCGGCAGGAATTTTAGGAATATTGTTTATTATTGTAGGGCTTTTTGTACAGATGTCCGCAAAAAAGAATAACAATTAACGTGGAGGCAATTTCTTAGCAGGTTGCCTCTGTTTTTATTATAACTTTGTAACCTTTTGTTATCTTTTATTAACTTGCAATTGGCAAATGTTGTGGTATAATTTACAATATAGAACTATACATACAATATATGGAGTGAGTCCCGATGAAATGTCCCTATTGCAGTTATGATGAAAGTAAGGTTATTGACTCCCGTCCTGCAGATGACGGCGAAAGAATCCGCCGTCGCAGAGAATGCTTAGGTTGCGGCAAGCGTTTTACAACTCATGAGGTTATTGAAACTGTGCCTATTGTGGTTGTTAAGCGTGACAAATCCCGCGAGGTTTTCAATCGTTCCAAGCTTATGGGCGGCTTCCTTAGAGCCTGCGAAAAACGCCCTGTGTCTATGAATCAGATTGAAGCTTGCATTGACAGTATTGAATCCAAACTTCAGAGCAGCCTTGAGCGTGAGGTTACTTCTGATAAAATCGGCGAGCTTGCAATGGATGCCTTAAGAAGCCTTGATGATGTTGCATACATCCGCTTTGCGTCAGTTTACAAGAACTTTGCCGATATCGGTACCTTCCGCGAAGAGCTTAATAAGCTTGACAGCAGTAAATAATTTATAAGTAAAATTAAAACCCTTGCACTTCCTTTTGGTTGTGCAAGGGTTTGTTTGCGTAATACGATGATTATTAATATACAACCCGCCGTTAATGAAAGGTTATTCTTAAATTAATCTATCCAAAGGCGGATTACCTGGTGGGTGGTTAACCCACTTCGCAGCCGCAACCGTGGTCGTGGTCGCATTCCTGAATTTTGCCAACAATGGGCTCAGGGTCTACGCCAAGGCGTGTGTAATAATCAGAAAGAGCTGCCTTAATAGCCTGCTCGGCTAAAACTGAGCAATGTACCTTAACTGCAGGAAGTCCGTCTAAAGCCTCCATAACAGCCTTGTTTGTAAGCTTTAATGCGTCGTCAATGGTTTTGCCCTTAATAAGCTCGGTAGCCATTGAGCTGGTGGCGATTGCGGCACCGCAACCGAAGGTCTTGAACTTGCAATCGGTAATAACGTTGCCCTCAACCTTAATGTACATTCTCATAATGTCGCCGCATTTTGAGTTGCCAACCTCACCAATGCCTGAAGCATCAGGAATTTCGCCAACATTGCGGGGATTTGCAAAATGGTCCATAACCTTTTCTGAATATGCCATATATAAAAACCTCCATTACTTTTCTTCGCTTTTAATTTTGTCCCAAAGGGGAGAGAAGCTTCTCAGATATTCTACAACAGAGGGTACTGTTTCTAAAATATAATCAACATCTTCCTCAGTATTATTGTCAGAGAAAGAAATTCTTAAGCTTCCGTGAGCAATTTCGTGGGGAAGACCAATGCTTAAAAGCACATGGCTTGGATCAAGGCTTCCTGAAGTACAAGCAGAGCCTGAAGAAGCACTGATGCCTGCAAGGTCAAGCTTTAAAAGCAGGCTTTCGCCCTCAATACCCTCAAAGCACATATTCATATTGCCGGGAAGTCTTAAGTTTCTGTCGCCGTTTAAGCGTGAACGTTCAATTTTAAGTAAGCCGTCAATAAGGCGGTTACGCATTTTTGTAAGCTTTTCTTTACGCTCATCCATTGTTTCTACTGCAATCTTAAGAGCCTCGGCGAGGCCTACAATGCCTGCAACATTTTCTGTGCCTGCACGTCTGCCTTTTTCCTGAGCACCGCCGTCAATAAGAATGTCTGGGCGTACACCTCTGCGTACATATAAAGCTCCGATTCCCTTAGGGCCGTGGAACTTGTGAGCAGTAAGAGAAAGTAAGTCGATGTTATCATCTGCAACGTTAATGGGAACATTGCCCATAGCCTGAACTGCGTCGGTGTGGAAAAGCACCTTTGCCTCACGGCAGATTTTGCCGATTTCAGCAATAGGCTGGATTGTACCGATTTCGTTGTTGGCGTACATAATTGTAACCAAGGCTGTGTCTTCTCTTAAAGCGTTCTTTACGTCCTCGGGCTTAACAATACCATTTTCGTAAACGTCGAGGTAGGTTACCTCAAAGCCCTGCTTCTCTAAAGCCTGACAGGTGTGAAGCACTGCGTGATGCTCAAACTTAGAGGTGATGATGTGCTTTTTGCCTTTTTTAAGGAGTGCGGTTGCAACACCTTTAATGGCCCAGTTGTCGCTTTCACTGCCGCCTGAGGTAAAGTAAATTTCACCGGAAGAAGCGGCACCGATTAAATCGGCTACAGTCTGACGTGCATCTTCAACAGCATCCTTTGCCTCAGAGCCAATCATATAAAGGCTTGAGGGGTTGCCGTAAACCTCTGTGAGGTAAGGCATCATTTTATCTAAAACTTTGGGGGATAATGCTGTTGTAGCGGCATTATCTGCATATACCTTTCTCATATATATCTCCTTGTTTATTGATTCTGCGAAGCGGCTACTGCCAGCCTGTCGCATCGTTCGTTCATAGGGTGGTTGTTGTGACCCTTTACCCATACAACGCTTACCTTGTGTACATCACAAAGGTTCAGAAGTCTTTCCCACAAATCGGGGTTAAGGGCTTTGTCCTTTTTGGTACGCATCCAGCCCTGACTCTGCCATTTCTTTGCCCAGCCGCGTTCAAGCGCGTTGCACACATACTGGCTGTCGCTGTAAAGGGTAACTTCGCAGGGCTCCTTAAGCTTTTCCAATGCACTTATTACAGCTAAAAGCTCCATACGGTTGTTGGTTGTGTGAGGCTCACCTCCCGATATTTCTTTTTCAACACCGTTATAGCAAAGTATTGCTCCCCAGCCACCGGGGCCGGGATTGCCCGAACAGGCACCGTCGGTGTAAATATCAACCTTTTTCAAGTCTCACACCTCCTTCAAAATATACCAACCTATATTATAACACCAAAATGCTTATTTGCAACATTTATTTGTTTATTTTTTAACTAATTATCTGTATTCGGTTAGTGCATGCTAACTGCGACGGGGTTTGCAGAGTGAAATGTATAAAATCAAGCTTTACGCCAATAGTAGAAATATCCAATGTTCGCTTGACATAGACTGAATAAAGGGGTAGAATATACAATGTATATTTATATTCGGAAATTATGTCTTGATTTCGGCTGCGGCGAGCAAGGCAACTTATATATTTACATATCATAAAAAGAAAATGGAGGAAAATTGTGAGCAATAATAAAAATGAATCAGCTGTAAAAAGTAAGAAAAAGCCTCAGCAAAACCCGAAAAACGGTAAAAAGCAAGGCAAAGCTTCTTACAAAAACGGCAAAAAAGCTCCCTACAAGGCTTATAAGCCTAAGGTAGAGAAAAAGCCTAAGGCAGACGCCGGCTTTAAGCCTGAGGACGAATTTTTAAGCACAGACGGCAGTGATTTTCTCGGCTACAGTGTAAAGGGCAAAAAGGCTCCTGCTAAGAATAAGCCTGTCTACAAAAAGAATTTTAAGAATACTGCGTCAGACAAAAAGAAGTTTGCCGATGAATTTATAGAGAAAACAAAGCCTTCCGTTAAGGTTGCATTTTTAGGCGGACTTAACGAAATCGGCAAGAATATGACCCTTTTTGAGTGTGAGGGCGATATGGTGCTGGTGGATTGCGGTATGGCATTCCCCGACGGCGATATGCTGGGTGTTGACCTTGTAATCCCCGACTTTACCTATGTTGAGCAGAATAAAGATAAAATCAAGGGTATTATCATTACCCATGCCCACGAAGACCACATCGGAGGTTTGCCTTATCTTCTTTCAAAAATAAGTGCACCTATCTATTCATCACCTCTGTCGGTAGGTCTTATCGGCAATAAGTTAAGAGAGCATTCTCTTTCTAAAAACCCCGATTTAAGAGAGGTTAAGGCAGGAAGCAGAGTTAAACTTGGTGCTTTTGAAATTGAGTTTATCCACGTTAACCATTCAATTCCCGACTCTTTAGCCATTGCTTTGCGTACACCTGCAGGTACAATTGTGCACACAGGTGACTTTAAGGTTGATTATACTCCCACTGAGGGCAAGCCTATAGATTTAAACGCTTTTGCAAGACTGGGCGACGAAGGCGTTCTGTGCCTTATGGCAGACAGTACAAACGCTTCACGAGCAGGTAATACTCCCTCTGAAACCACTGTTATGGCAAGCTTTGATAACCTTTTCAAAGAGGCAGAGGGCAGACGTATTATTATTGCAACCTTTGCGTCTAATGTAAGCCGTGTTCAGCAGATTATCAACTGTGCGGTGAAATACGGCAGAAAGGTGGCTTTCTCGGGCAGAAGTATGCTCAATTATATGAGCGTGGCAAGTGAGCTTGGCTATCTTAATATCCCCGAGGGAATTTTAATCAACATTGATATGCTCAACCGCTATACAATGGGCGAGATTGTGCTTATTACCACAGGCAGTCAGGGCGAGCCTATGTCGGCTTTGAGCCGAATGGCTTATTCCGACCACCGCAAGGTAAGTGTAGGCGAGGGCGACTTTATCATTATTTCCGCTAATCCTATTCCCGGCAACGAGCGTACCGTCGGCAACCTTGTAGACGAGCTTCTTAAAAGAGGCTGTAAGGTTATTTACGAGTCTATGTATGAGGTTCACGTTTCAGGTCACGCCTGTCAGGAAGAACTTAAAATTATTCAGTCCCTTACAAAGCCAAAGTATTTTATCCCTGTTCACGGTGAGCAGAAGCATTTAAGAAAGCACAAGGATATTGCTGTGGCTATGGGTATGCCCAAGGAAAATGTTTATATCGGCGACAACGGCAAGTGCGTTGAGCTTCATGAGAATTTTATTAAAGAGGCTCAGAATGTTCCCGCAGGGCAAGTTTTTGTTGACGGCTTAGGTGTTGGCGACGTTGGAAGCATAGTGCTCAGAGACAGAAAGCACCTTGGTCAGGACGGACTTATTACCATTGTTGCATCTCTTGACGTTTATGACGGTCACGTTGTAAGCGGTCCTGATGTGGTTTCCCGAGGCTTTGTATACGTTAAGGAAAGCGAAAGCCTGCTTGACGAGGTTAAAAAGCTCAGCCTTGCAATTTTAGAGGATTGTGCCGACAGACGTATTCAGGAATGGGGAACCATTAAGAATAAGGTGAAGGACGGCGTATCTCAGCTTATCAGCCAGAAAACAGGCAGATATCCTATGATACTTCCTATATTGATGGAAGTTTAAATTAACATTTGCGGAGCAAATATTTCACATCGCTTTGCGATATTTCACCCGCCGAAAGGCGGATTTCACCTGACACTTACTGTCAGATTTCACTGCAACGTGTGAGCGTTGCCAAGGGGTGAGGTTATGAAAAATAAATTTTCACACACAGTGCCTTACTTGGTGCTGTTTGCTGTGGCTATGATGATTCTTGCAATCCCTGCCGCCTTTTATGATTTAACCCTGTTTTTTATTCAGGGCTCTGTGGCATTGCTGGCAGTAATTGCAGCAATCATTCTTTACTTTCTGTTTGCAAAGTACGTTCAGTTTTCTTTAAGAAATGCTGTTAAAAGCGTACGCAACGCCGACACAGCCTTTGCCGACAGGCTTAACTTTCCTGTGGCGGTTTTAAGTACCGATAATGAACTTGTATTTTACAACAAAGCTTTCAAAAAACTTATCTGCCCTGAGGATAACCTTATGGGCGTACATATTGACTACAAGTTCTTCTCAGCCGACATTGCAGACATTGTAAAGAATGAGGGTACCTCAGTTAAACACGGCGAAAAAATGTTTACCGCCTTTGGTGCCGATACAGGCACAGGTACGGTACTTTACCTTTTTGACGATACTTATTACAAAGAAATTGATGCCGAGTACAAGGCTACACGCCAGTCGGTGGCTATGGTGGTTTTTGATAACCGCGAGGTTTTTGTTGATGAGTTCGAAGAGGAAAGTGCCCATATTGTTCTCCATGTTGAGGACACTTTGCAGAAATGGGCGGCAGACTCCAACGCCCTTTACCGCAAGCTTGCAGGTAACCGTTATATGATTATTTTCGAAGAGCGTGAGCTTAAGAAGATAATCGAGAAAAAATTTGATATTATCGATAAAATCCACGAAGTAAAAATGGGCGACGTGGAGGCTACTGTTTCCATTGGTATCGGCAGAGGCGAAAAGAGCCTGAGAAAAAGCCAGCACTCCGCCAAGCGTGCCCTTGAGATGGCTCTGGGCAGAGGCGGTGACCAGGTTGCAATTGCCACAGGCAAGGATTTTGACTTCTATGGCGGTAAGTCTGTAGGCGTTGAAAAGCAGACCAAGGTAAGAACCCGTATGATTGCTGATTCTGTGGCAAGTGCTGTGGCTGAATGTGACAAGGTTATTATTACAGGCCATAAGTTTTCTGACCTTGACTGTGTAGGTGCTTCTATCGGTATGTATAGGGCGGTTACGCGCTCTTTAGGTAAAAAAGCCTGCATTGCCGTAAATTACGAAACATCTATGGCAAAGTCGCTTATTGATAAGTATAAGGCTGACAGAGGCGAAGGAATTTTTGTAAGCCCTGAGCAGGCTCTTACTCAGGCAACAGCAAAAACGCTTCTTATTATTGTGGATACCCAGACGGTAAATATGCTTGAGGACAAGCGGCTTTACGAGCAATGCGGTGCTTGCATTGTAATCGACCACCACCGCCGTCAGGTTGACCATATTCAGAATGCCGTTGTATTCTTAAACGAATCAGGTGCATCCTCGGCTTCTGAGCTTTGCACCAGCATTATTGATAATTTCGAGGGCGACCCCTTAGGCAAACCTGAGGCAGAGGCACTTCTTTCAGGCATTATTCTTGACACCAAGAATTTTGTTATCAATGCAGGCTCAGCCGCCTTTGAAACTGCGGCATACCTTCGCAAAAAAGGTGCCGATACAGTGGCTATCCGTCAGCATTTTGCTGATTCCATTGAAAGCTACATAAACAAGTATCAGCTTATTTCAAGTGCTAAAATATACAAGGAATGTGCCATTGTTCTGGTGCAGGACGAGGTAAGCGACGTAAGGCTTTTAGCCGCAAAGGCGGCAGATGAGCTGTTGCTTATTAAGGGGGTTAAGGCTTCCTTTGTTATGTACCGCACAAATGAAGGTACAATCAACATTTCAGCCCGAAGCTTCGGAAAGCGGAACGTTCAGGTTGTTATGGAAAAAATGGGCGGCGGCGGCCACCACACAATGGCGGCAGCTCAGCTTAATGAAAGCTCCTTTGAGGTAGCTGTTACCAAGCTTATAGAATCTATTGATGAATAATCACGTTTATCACAGGAGGTAAATATATATGAAATTAGTTTTATTACAGGACGTTAAGTCCTTAGGCAAAAAAGGCGAAATGGTTAATGCTTCCGATGGTTACGCAAGAAATTTCCTTATTCCCAAGGGTCTTGCAAAGGAAGTTAACAATCAGGTTATGAACGAGTTCAAAAATGCCGAGAACTCAAAAAAATATAAAACAGAGCAGGATATTGCCGCTGCAAATGCCGCTAAGGCAAAGCTTGACGGTCAGACACTTCTGATTAAAGCTAAAGCAGGTCAGGGCAGCAAGCTTTTCGGCAGCATTACATCCAAGGAAGTAAGTGCCGAGATTAAAAATAAGCTGGGTCTTGATATTGACAAGCGTAAAATTTCTATGAGCGATATTAAAACCATCGGCTCTTTCAAGGCAGAAATTAAGCTTTACACAGGTATTTCTGCTGCCCTTACAGTTGAGGTTGAAGCTATCTAATTTAAAGTAAAAGGACGCATTAAAATGGCAAATAATATTGTCAAAACCGAATTTGACGGCTTGAATATTCCATACAGCCCCGAGGCAGAGCAGGCGGTACTGGGTGCAATTATCTACGAGCCCGAATGCTTTGGCAGAGTTGCGGAGGTTCTCCCAAGGCCTGAGTATTTCCATATGTCGATGCACAGGTTGATTTACTCAACTATGCTTTCTATGTATACTCAGGGTCGCTCCATCGACTTTGTTACTCTTTACGAAGAGCTTAGGCATGAGCGTAATTTTGACCCCACCGAGGGCAAAACCTATATGGCGGCTCTTGTGGAAAACTGCCCTTCTATCTCTAACGTAGAGGTATACGCTGACCTTGTTCGAAGCAAGTTTGAGGGTCGTCAGCTTATGAATACGGGTAAGCGGATTATTGAGGACGTAGCCTCAGGCCAGCACGACCCTGCCCTTTTGGTGGATGCCGCCGAGCAGATGATTTATGACATCCGTCAGGGCAAAAGCATTCAGGGCTTAGAGAGAATTGAATCAGTTATTTTAAAAACCTTCGACCGACTTGATGCTCTTAATAAGGACGACGATGCCTTAAAGCCCATGGCTTCGGGTATTGGCGAAATCGACCGTATTACAACAGGTCTTAACCGAAGCGACCTTATTATTCTTGCCGCCCGTCCCGGTATGGGTAAAACCTCATTTGCACTTAATATTGCACGAAATGTTGCCTTGAAATCCAAAAAGACAGTTGCCTTTTTCTCTTTGGAAATGACCAAAGACCAGCTTGCAAGCCGACTCCTTTCGGCAGAAGCTCTGGTTGGCGGTACAAAGCTGAGAACAGGAAAACTCAGCGATGAAGAATGGCAGAGGATTATTTCTGCCGGTGACGTGCTTTCCAAGTGCGAAATGTATCTTGACGATACTCCCGGTATCAGCGTGCCTGCTATGAAGGCAAAGCTGAGACGGCTTAAAAATATAGACTTGGTTGTTATCGACTACCTTCAGCTTATGACAACAGGCAGACACACCGACAACCGAGTTCAGGAAATTTCTGAAATCACTCGAAACCTTAAGGTTCTTGCAAAGGAATTAAGCGTTCCTGTTATCTGCCTTTCACAGCTTTCCCGAGCCAGTGAAAAGCGTGCCGAAGACCACCGTCCCCAGATTTCTGACCTGAGAGATTCGGGTTCTATCGAGCAGGATGCCGATATTATCCTTTTCCTTTACAGAGAAGCTTACTACGACAAAAACAAGGTAATCGGCGGCGATAATTCTGAGGTTGACCAGAATTCTGCCGAGTGTCTTATTGCCAAAAACCGTCACGGTGAAACGGGTACGGTTAAGCTTCATTGGCAGGGCGAGTTTATGAGGTTTACATCTCCGGAGCTTGGCCGTGAAGCATAAGGTTTTAAACACCCTGAAAACCCATAATATGATAAGCGACGGCGACAATGTTTTAGTTGCCTTGTCGGGCGGTGCGGATTCCGTAGCCTTGCTTTTTGTGCTTCTTTCCCTTAAAAGTGAGCTTGGTATTCAGGTGTATGCCGCCCATGTCAATCACAACCTCAGAGGGCAGGAGTCCCTGCGTGATGAGGCATTTGTAAAAAAGCTCTGTGAAGAAAACAACGTTGAGCTTTTTTTAAGAAGTGTTGATGTAAATGCTCTTTGTGTTGAAACTTCAGAGAGCTTCGAAACTGTGGGCAGAAGGGTAAGATACGAATTTTTTGAGGAGCTTTCAGAAAAGTATGACGCAGTTGTTGCTACGGCACACACATTAAGCGACTCTTTAGAAACAGCTCTTTTCAATATGGCAAGGGGAGCGTCTTTTTCGGGGCTTTCGTCAATTCCTTACAAGCGGGGCAGAATTATCCGCCCTCTTTTAGATGTAACTCGGGAAGAGGTAGAATCCTATGCATCGGAAAATTCACTTTCCTATGTTAACGACAGCACCAATGCAGACGCTGATATCTGCAACCGCAACAAAATAAGGCATAAGGTTGTTCCGGTTTTAAAAGAGATGAACAGTGGTGCCGAGCAGAACTTTTTAAGGCTGAGGCAAAGCCTTAATGAGGCAGAGTCTTTTATTAAAGAGCAAGCCCAAATGCTTATTCTCAGTGCAAAGCTGAACTTTGGCTTTGATGCAAAGGTTTTAGCCGAGGCTCATCCTGCACTTTCAGGCTATGCCTTAAAGCTTATTCTGGAAGAAGCAAATGCAGGCTTTGAGCATAAGCATATTGAGCTTATTAAAGCATCCCTTAAAAACGGCGGTGCTATCCCTTTAGCCCGCGGTTATACCGCGGTTACTAAGCAGGGAATACTTAGAATTACCAAAGAAAATTGTTCAGATAAGGGAGAATTTCCCTTTGAAATAAACAAAAGCTTTTCCTATAACGGTAATATATATTCTGTAAAAGAATTAACAGAAGAGGAAATTGTTAACAAAAAGTTATCACTAAAGGTAATAGGCTGTGATAAAATCAGTTTTGACCTTTTGTTTCGCACCCGTAAAGGAGGCGACAGGTTTGCTCTTTTAAAGCGGGCTGTTACCAAGGATTTGCGAAAATTGCAGAACGAGCTTAAAATCCCCACAGAGCAAAGAGATAAGATGCTTTTACTCCAAAGTGATGGCAAAATTCTGTGGGCAGAGTACATTGGCGTGTCTGTTGACGGAATGTATAGAGGCGGCAAAGGTATTCTTATAGAAGTAGAAAAGGAGAAGGGTTATGCATAAGGATTGCGAAAGAATTCTCATAAGTGAAGCCGAGCTTAAAGCTATGGTTAAGAATATGGCGGCAAAAATAAGCGAGGATTACAAGGACAAAAAGCTTTTGCTTGTAGGCCTCTTAAAGGGTAGCGTTGTGTTTATGGCTGACCTTATGAAAGAGCTTGAGGTTGACTGCAAGATAGATTTTATCTGTGTTTCAAGCTACGGCTCAGGTACAGAGAGCAACGGCAGAGTTAACCTTATCAAAGACGTTTCTCAGCCTGTGGAGGGTCTGGATGTTCTTATTGTTGAGGATATTATCGACAGCGGAAACACCCTCTCATTTATCCTTAAGTATTTTCAGGCAAAGGGTGTAAGTTCTGTTAAAATATGCACTCTTTTAAGCAAACCAGACCGCCGTGTGGTAGAAATTCCCGTGGACTATGTTGGTGCGGAAATCCCTGATGAGTTCGTAATCGGTTACGGATTAGACTATGCAGAAAATTACAGAAATCTTCCTTATGTTGGCATATTGAAGAGGTCTGTTTACTCATAATTGAGTTTAAATTTTACATAATACACTAAGGAGTGAATTTAATTGCAGAATAATAATAAAAATTCAGCGTTAAAGCTTATTGTCTGCCTTGGAATTCCTGTCCTCATTATTATCGGTATTGTGGTATTTATGTCAGGTGCAAAAGAGCCTGAGTACACATATTCTGATATTGTGGACTATTTCAAAACCGAGCAGGTAAGAGAGTTTACGGTTGATGTAGGCTCAGGCAGGCTTGAGATGAAGATTGTGGATGAGGCGGCATCAGCCGACGAAGCCGAAAAAGACAAGAACGAATCTTATGGCGGTATCTTCGGCCTTTTTGGCGGAGGTAACAAGAAGGATGACGACGGCTTAAAGGAGATTACCTATACATTAGCCAGTGTTGACCTTTTCTATAATGACGTTAACGATTATATTTTAGCCTACAATGATGCTCATCCCGACGCTCAGCTTGAGTATGACTATACTCCTGCCAAGAACTACTCAATCTGGATTGAGCTTATTCCCATGATTCTCATTATCGTGGTTGGCGTAATCTTCTGGATTGTTATTATGAGGAAGATTAGTTCAAACGGCGGCCTTGGCGGCAAGGAAATGCAGTTTGGTAAGGCAAAATTCAAGGACCAGACCGACGAAAAACGCAAGACAACCTTTGAGGACGTGGCAGGTGCCGACGAAGAAAAGGAAGAGCTTGAAGAAATCGTAGAGTTCCTTAAGTCTCCTGAAAAATACAACAACTTAGGTGCAAAAATCCCCAAGGGCGTGCTTCTTGTAGGCCCTCCCGGTACAGGTAAAACCCTCCTTGCACGTGCAGTTGCAGGTGAGGCAGGAGTACCTTTCTTCTCAATTTCAGGTTCCGACTTTGTTGAGATGTTCGTTGGTGTTGGTGCTTCCCGAGTAAGAGACCTTTTCCAGCACGCTAAAAAGAACTCTCCCTGTATTATTTTCATCGATGAAATTGATGCAGTGGGCAGACAGCGTGGCACAGGTCTTGGCGGCGGCCACGACGAAAGAGAGCAGACTCTTAACCAGATGCTTGTTGAAATGGATGGCTTCGGTGCTAATGAGGGTGTTATTGTAATTGCGGCTACAAACCGCCCCGACATCCTTGACCCTGCACTTTTACGTCCCGGCAGATTTGACCGTCAGGTTATGGTTGGTTATCCCGATATTAACGGCCGTGAGGCTATCTTGAAGGTTCACGCAAGAAAGAAGCCCTTAGCTCCCGACGTTAAGCTTAAGACAATTGCAAAAACAACCGCAGGCTTTACAGGTGCAGACCTTGAGAACTTACTTAACGAGGCAGCACTTTTAGCCGCAAGAAAGAATAAAAAGGCTATTACTATGGAAGAGGTAGAGGAAGCTACAATCAAGGTTGTAGTTGGTACCGAGAAAAAGTCCAGAGTAATGAACGAGCGTGAGAAGAAGCTTACAGCTTACCACGAGGCAGGTCACGCACTTGCTTTCTATGAGTGCGAAACTCAGGACCCTGTGCACCAGATTTCCATTATCCCCAGAGGTATGGCAGGCGGCTTTACAATGCCTCTTCCCACTGAGGATAAGTCCTACAGAAGCAAGAAGGAAATGGAAGAGGACATTGTGGTTTGCTTAGGCGGCAGAGTTGCTGAGGCTTTGGTGCTTGGTGATATCTCCACAGGTGCTTCTAACGATATTGAAAAAGCCACAGCCACAGCACGTAATATGGTAATGAAGTACGGTATGTCCGAAACTTTAGGTCCCATTAATTACGGTGCTTCAGGCGGTGAGGTATTCATCGGCAGAGATATGGGTCAGGTTAAGGATTATTCCGAGGCAACTGCTGCCAAGATTGACGGCGAGGTTTACCGTATTATCTCTGAGGGCTACAAGCGTACTGAGGATATCCTCAACAAGTATATGGATAAGCTCCACGAGGTTGCGGCTTACCTTATGGCTCATGAAAAAATGAGTGGCGAGGACTTCGACGCTATGATGAAGGGAACATTCGTGCCTGAGGCAGTAGCCGAAGAGGAAGAAACCTCGGAAGAATAAATAAGCATTAGCTTACAAAAATTAAATCAACGGGTAACCCTACGGAAAGTATCCGTTGGTGTTACCTGTTTTTTGTAGGGAAGAAAAGATACCCTGTAATACTACCTGCCGTTGATGGCAGGTTATCTCTAAGTTTAATTTTTTCATAGGCGAAATGCCCCGCGGGTGGCTAACCCGCAGAAAAGGAGTGATACTTGTGCCACAGGATAAAATTTCGGTGCGTGGTGCCAGAGAACACAACCTTAAAAATATAGATGTTGATATTCCCAGAGATAAGCTTGTTGTTATGACAGGCCTTTCAGGCTCGGGCAAATCATCCCTTGCTTTCGATACAATTTATGCCGAGGGTCAGAGGCGTTATGTGGAGTCTCTTTCTTCTTACGCAAGGCTTTTTTTAGGCCAGATGGATAAGCCCGACGTTGATTCTATAGACGGGCTTTCTCCTGCAATTTCAATCGACCAGAAAACCACATCAAAAAATCCCCGTTCAACCGTTGGTACAGTTACGGAGATTTACGACTATCTGCGTCTTTTGTATGCACGTGTCGGCGTGCCTCATTGCCCTGTTTGCGGCAGGGAGATTAAAACCCAGTCGGTAGACCAGATTGTGGACAAAGTTCTTAAAATGGATGAGGGAACAAGAATTCAGATTCTTGCCCCTGTGGTTAGAGCCAGAAAAGGCGAGCATCAAAAAGAGCTTGAATCTGCACGCAAAGGCGGTTTTGTAAGAGTCCGCGTTGACTCCATTATGTATGACCTTTCGGAAGACATTAAAATGGAGAAAAACAAAAAGCACAACGTTGACGTTGTTGTTGACCGACTTGTTATTAAAGAAGACATACGCTCACGTCTTGCCGACAGTATCGAAACTGCCTCAAAGCTTACAAATGGCCTTATTGTGGTGAATATCCCCGAAAAAGAGGATATTTTGTTTTCTCAAAGCTATGCTTGTCCCGACCACGGTGCTTGCATAGACGAGCTGAGCCCCAGAATGTTTTCTTTTAATGCACCCTACGGAGCCTGCCCGAAATGTACAGGTCTGGGTGTATTTATGAGGCTTGACCCTGAAAGAATAATTCCTGATAAGAATAAAAGTGTAGCTCAGGGTGGTATCAAAGCAGGCGGTTGGGCAATGGAGGGCAACACCATTGCCGCTATGTATTACAAGGGTCTAAGCGAGCACTACGGCTTTTCTCTTGATACACCTATCTGCGATTTGCCTGAGGAGATTGTGGACATTCTCCTTTACGGCACAAAGGGCGAGAAAATCCGCCTTATCAGAAGTACACCTTTCGGCAAAAATCAGGAGTACTACGCACCCTTTGAGGGAGTGATTACAAATCTTGACAGACGTTACCACCAGACCTCAAGCAACTGGATTAAAGAGGAGATAGAGGGCTTTATGTCATCAATTCCCTGCGACGAATGCGGGGGACAAAGGCTTTCCAAGGTGGCTTTGGGAGTTACTGTAAGCGATATTAATATAGCGCAGTTTTGCGAAATGTCAGTTGACAATGCCCTTGAATTTGTGGCAAAGGCTCAGCTTTCAGAGCGTGATATGCTTATTGCCGCACCTATTGTAAAGGAGATTAACGAGCGACTTTCTTTCCTCAAAAATGTAGGTTTGGGGTATCTTACCCTTTCCAGAACAGCAGGTACTCTTTCAGGCGGCGAAAGCCAGCGAATCCGCCTCGCTACTCAGATTGGCAGTTCCCTTACAGGCGTTCTTTATATCCTTGACGAGCCAAGTATCGGACTTCATCAGAGAGATAACGAAAAGCTTCTCTTTACTCTTAAAAGGCTTAGGGATTTAGGTAATACCGTTATTGTTGTAGAGCACGATACCGACACAATGCTTGAGGCTGACCATATTATTGATATCGGCCCCGGTGCAGGTGTTCACGGCGGTCGGATAATTGCTCAGGGTTCAGCAAAAGAGGTTATGGGAAATGAAAATTCCATTACAGGCCAGTATTTAAGCGGTAAAAGGTGCGTGCCTGTACCCGAAAGCCGCAGAAAAGGCAATGGCAAAAAGCTTAAGGTTGTGGGAGCTAAGCAGAACAACCTTAAGAATATAAACGTGGATTTCCCCTTAGGTAAATTTATCTGCGTTACAGGTGTTTCGGGTTCGGGTAAATCCTCGCTTGTAAACGAGATTTTATACAAGGCTCTGGCAAGTGAATTAAACGGCACCAAGGTTAAACCCGGCAAGTGCAAAAAAATAGAGGGTATGGAGCATCTGGACAAGGTAATTGCCATTGACCAGAGCCCCATCGGCAGAACTCCACGTTCTAACCCTGCTACCTATACAGGGGTTTTCACCGATATCCGCGAGCTTTTTTCTCAGACTCAGGAGGCTAAGCTGAGAGGCTACTCTGCTGGCAGATTTTCCTTTAACGTAAGGGGCGGCAGATGTGAAGCTTGCGAGGGCGACGGTATTATTAAAATCGAAATGCATTTTCTGCCCGATGTTTATGTTCCCTGTGAGGTCTGCAAAGGCAGACGTTATAACCGCGAAACATTGGAGGTTAAGTACAAGGGCAAGTCGATTTATGACGTGCTTGAAATGACCGTGGAAGAGGGTAGGGAGTTTTTCCAGAATATGCCCAAAATCCAGCGTAAAATGCAGACCCTTTGCGATGTAGGCTTAGGATATATTAAAATCGGACAGCCTGCACCTACACTTAGTGGCGGTGAGGCTCAGCGTGTTAAGCTTGCTACCGAGCTTAGTAAACGAAGTACCGGCAAAACCGTTTATATCCTTGACGAGCCTACCACAGGACTTCACACAGCAGACGTTCACAAACTTATTGAAGTATTGCAGAAGCTTGTTGACGGCGGTAATACGGTTATTGTTATCGAGCATAACCTTGACTTAATCAAAACCGCTGACCACATTATAGATTTGGGTCCCGAAGGGGGAGACGGCGGCGGTACCATAATCTGCGAGGGTACGCCTGAGGAAATTGCAAACTGTGAAAATTCTTACACAGGTGAGTTTTTAAAGAAAATTTTATAAATTAACAGGGAAGATTGCACCTTTAAGGTGCAATTTTTCTTTTTATACATTCTTTGCGGCTTATTATATGGCAGTTTTGCTCATTGATTTTTATATTGATTTGTGTTACAATTTTATAGAATATGGGGTAATATGTGCTTTTACCGCAAATAGGAGGATAACTCATGGCTATCAAGGTTACTTTACTTTGTCACACTCCAAATCCCGAAGAGGTTGTTGCAATGGCTGCTAAGCTTTGCTACTCTCCCTCGGATATTGAAGATATAAGAGAAGGCTTAACACCCGAAAAAACTGCGTCTTTTGTTGAGATGCTTGCAGACTTAGGTCACGCAAGCCCCACCGAGCACGCAAGCTTCACATTTGGCGTAGAGGGTATTTCACGTGCTTGCTCTCATCAGCTTGTGCGTCACCGCATTGCTTCCTACAGCCAGCAGTCTCAGCGTTATGTGGATGGCAACAGTTTTGAGTTTGTAACTCCTCCTGAAATTTTGGAAGACGAAAGATGCAATGAGCTTTACCAGAACATTATAAAATCCCAGAGCGAGGCTTACTCTGAAATCAGAGATGCCCTGGCAGTTAAGTATATAAAAGCCGAAACAGGCAAAACTTTTGAGGGTAGTGACGCAGAAATAATTGAAGCTTTTAGGGCAGAGAACAAAGCCAAGTGCTCCGCTTTTATCAAAAAAGCAAACGAGGATGCACGTTACCTTCTTCCCAATGCCTGCACAACCAAAATCGTTTGCACTTTTAACGTAAGAAGTCTTGAGAACTTCTTTGCTCACCGCTGTTGTAACCGTGCCCAGTGGGAGATAAGAGAGGTTGCACAGCAGATGTTGCTTCTCTGCAAAGAGGTTGCACCCACACTTTTCAAAAACAGCGGTCCTTCTTGTCTCAGAGGCGGTTGCCCCGAGGGTAATATGACCTGCGGAAAAATTAAGGAAGTAAGAGCTAAGTATGGAAAATAAAGGCAAAATTATTGTTATTGAGGGCTTAGACGGCTCAGGCAAAAATACTCAGGCAAGACTTTTAACCGAAAAGCTTGCTGAAAAATTTAATATCAAGCGGCTTTCTTATCCCGACTATGACAGCCAGAGCTCAGCTTTGGTTAAAATGTATTTAGGCGGAGAATTAGGTGATGACCCTATGGCGGTCAATGCCTATGCGGCTTCTTCCTTTTACGCAGTTGACAGAATTGCAAGCTACTTAAAGCATTGGAAAAAAGACTTCGAAAACGGTATGAACTTTGTTTTCGACCGCTACACAACCTCAAACGCTGTGTATATGCTTTCTAAGCTTAAGGAAGAGGAAAAGGAAGAATTTTTAAACTGGCTCTACGATTTTGAGTTTAACAAAATGGAGCTTCCAAAGCCTCATAAAGTAATCTACCTTGATATGCCTACAGAAATTTCTCAGCGTCTTATGTCTAAACGCTATGAGGGCGACGAAACTAAAAAGGACTTGCACGAAAAGAACGTTGATTTCTTAAAGCTTTGCCGTAAAAATGCTCTTTACGCCGCCGAAAAGCTTGGCTGGATAGTTATAGAGTGCAGTGACGGTGAAAATCCTTATACTATTGATGAAATCGCCCACAAGGTTTTAAGCGAGGCTTTAAAGGTTTTTGACTGATAAATAGGAGGTAAACTTATGTTTTACTGTTTTTTAGCTCAAGGTTTCGAAGAAATCGAAGCAATAACAACCGTTGATATGTTAAGACGTGCAGGTGTTGAGGTTATGACAGTTGCCGTAGGCGGTGACGAGAATAATATCGTTAATGGTGCTCATAACATTCCTGTTAAGGCTGATACTGACAAAGCCTGTTTTGAGAATATGGAGGGTATAATCCTTCCAGGCGGTATGCCCGGCACAGTTAACCTTGAAAATTCTTCTCAGGTGCAGCTTTCAATTGATTTTTGCTTTGCCAATAATCTTTATATTTTTGCTATTTGTGCCGCACCTCAGATTTTAGGTCACAAAGGTATTCTTGAAGGTAAAAACGCAACCTGCTACCCTGGTTTTGAGGGTGAGCTTAAAGGTGCAGTTTTAAGTGAGCTTCCTGCTGTTAAGGACGGCAAGGTTATTACCGCTAAGGGCCCCGGTGCTACTGTGGACTTTGCCGCAGAAATTATTAAGGAGCTTAAAGGCGAAAACGTAGCCCTTGAGCTTAAGGAGTCAATGCAGTGTCAGTAAATAACGAAAACACACCAAAGCCTGAGCTGAGAGCCCATTTTAAAGAAATGCGTGAGGGCTTAAACCGAGACTACAGACGCAGTATGGATTTTGAGATAGAAAGTCGGCTTTTATGCTCAGCTCAGTATTCACAGGCAGATATAATATTTACATATGTTTCTCTCGACCCTGAGCCGGATACACTGGGAATTATTCACGCCGCATTTGCCAACGGCAAAAAGGTGGCTGTACCAAAGTGTGTGGGCAAAGGTGTTATGGAGTTTTACTTTATTAAATCCCCAAAGGACCTTGTAAAAGGCAAATTCGGCATTTCAGAGCCCGATACGGCAAAATGCAAAAAGGCAACTGCCACAGAAAAGAGCCTTTGCATTGTGCCTGCTTTAAGCTTTGACGCAAAAGGCTACCGCCTTGGCAGAGGTGGCGGATATTACGACAGGTTTTTAAAGGACTTTAAGGGAAAAAGCGCAGGCCTTTGCTATAACAGCTTTTTAAGGCTCAGCCTGCCTAAAGAGTCTTTTGATATCCCCGTGGATATAATAGTAACAGAAAATTTTTTAAGAGAAGTTTAGGTGACGGGGTCACGAGTATTTTAACAACGAGTGAGTAAAAATTATCCCTCAAAAGTCTGATTCGGATATACTTGACTCACTCTCAGTCTATAGTTTCATATACTTTTCAGGAAAGGACAGTAACTATGAGCGATATGAATTCCAGAAATAAATTTGAAGAAGAGCAGGTGGAGCTTTACCGCAAGCAAAAAGCTGAGGCTTTTAAGCTTAATATTGGTGCGGATGTACCTGCTTCTGACAACACTCAGGTTTTTGAAAGAGCGCCAAAAGGGGAGAGCGAGGTTTCAGCCCAGCAGGATACTTCCAATGAGATTACCTCTTTCAGCAACGAGTCCACACGTGCTCAGATTGAGCGTGACTCCAAAAAAGCCATAAGAGCCGAAAAGCGAGAGGCTAAGAAGGTAAGGCAGATTAAGTCAGGCAGAAATAAAAAAGTTTACCGCATTGCGTGGCTTTTGCTTGTTATTATCCTTTCAGCCGTAATGGCTGAGTTTATGGTATCAGGCTTTAATGACCTTTTTGCCGTAAACCGTACCGAGGAAGAATTAGTTACCGTTATTGTGGCAAAGGGCGACGACAGCGACGATATTGCCAAGAAGTTAGAGGCCAAGGGCGTTGTGGATTCAGCAATGTTCTTCTCTATGTTCTTAGGTCTTACAGGTAAGGGCGATGAAATCGAGCCCGGTGTTTACGAGGTTGCAACCAATAAGGACTATCTTGGTGTTGTTAACTACTTAAGAAATGTCGACAACCGCCAGACCACAATTACCCTGCAGTTTACCGAGGGTATGAACATTGTTGAGATTGCCGAACAGCTTTACGACGCAGGTGTTACATCTGATAAGGAAAAGTTCCTCCAGCTTTGCAATTCCTCAGAGTTTGATGAAGACTATGAATTTATAGCCTCTGTTGAAGATAACGAAGAGCGTCTTTACAAGCTTGAGGGCTACCTTTTCCCCGATACTTATGAATTTTATGTTGACGAAGACCCTGCACTTACAATCAGCCGTTTCTTAGATGCATTTAACAATAAAGTGTATAACGCAAAGCTTGAGATTGCAGGCTACAGCGAAAAAATCACACTTAAGGATTATATTGCAAGAGAAGGCAAGTCACTTGATGAGATTGTTAATATAGCCTCTATTGTTCAGGGTGAGGCGGCAAATGTTGAGGATATGTATAACGTTTCATCGGTTATCCAAAACCGTCTGGAGCGTGGTGCTTCTATGGATATTTACAGCCTTGGTATGGACTCTACCCAGTTCTATCCTTACCGTTCTTATGAGGAAATCCCCGAAGATATGAGAGAGACTTTCACAAGTGCCTACGAAACCTACAATTCCGAAGGTCTGCCTCCCGGTGCAATCTGCTCACCCGGCTTTTATGCCATTGATGCAGCGGTTAATCCCAATTCCACCAACTATTTCTATTTCTGCCACGGCTCAGGTGCTGACGGTGATAATACATCTTATTATGCCTCCAACTTGTATGAGCATCAGGCAAATCTTGTAGCGGCAGGTTTAAGCTAATGACAGATAAATTGTTTGTTCCCGAGGTTTTGTCTCCTGCAGGCGATATGGAAGCTTTAGATGCCGCACTTCGTTTCGGTGCGGATGCAGTATACCTTGCATATACCGAGTTCGGTATGCGTACTGCTCCTAAAAACTTCGATGCAGAGGGACTTAAAATTGCAGTAGAAAAGGTACACGCTATGGGTAAAAAGCTGTACCTTACCTGCAACACCTTGCCTCGTTTTGACCAGATAGAGCGTATGCCTGAGTTTTTGCAGTATGCCCAGAGTGTAGGTATTGATGCATTCATTATTGCGGATTTAGGCGTTTTCGAGCTTGCTAAAAAGTACGCCCCCAAGGTAGCCCGCCACATTTCAACTCAGGCAGGTATTGTTAATCACGAAACTGCAAAGGCTTTCTACAATATGGGTGCGGAAAGGGTTGTTCTTGCTCGCGAGCTTTCTCTTGAAGAGATTGCCGCAATCCGTGCGAAAACCCCAAAAGAACTTGAGATTGAATGCTTTGTTCACGGTGCAATGTGCGTTTCGTTTTCCGGCAGATGCCTTATTTCAAGCTACTTAACAGGCAGAGATGCCAACCGCGGCGACTGTGCCCAGCCTTGCAGATGGAAGTATCATCTTGTTGAGGAAAACCGCGAAGGTCAGTTCTTTTCTGTTGAAGAAGAAAATGGCGGCACCTTCCTTTATAACTCCAAGGATATGTGTATGATTGAGCATATCCCTGAGCTTATCAAGGCAGGGGTTTCAAGCCTTAAAATTGAGGGCAGGGCAAAAACCGCTTACTACACAGCAGTTGCCACAAATGCCTACCGCAAGGCGGTTGACGAGTATCTGGCTTATAATGGCGACAATTACACCTTAAGCCCTTGGATTAAAGAAGAGCTTGAAAAAATCAGCCACAGGGCTTACAGCACAGGCTTTTATATGGGTGCAGAGCCCGGCCAGAATACAGAGTCGGGCGGCTATATCCGCCACTATGATTTGGTGGCTTTCTGTGAGGAATCTGAAGATTTTGAAAGTGTTATTACTCAGCGTAATAAGTTTTACGTTGGGGATACCCTGGATGTTCTTCCTCCTTCAGGCTATGCCTTCGAAACTAAGGCACTCAGCCTTATAAATGAAAAGGGCGAAAGTGTAGAAAGCACACCTCATCCAATGGAAAGGCTCACCTTAACTACCGACCAAAACATTCCTGCAGGCTCTATGTTAAGAGTTAAGCGTAAAAACCATTGACAATAAAGTTTTTTTATGATTTAATAATTTAGTTGATATTAAGGCTTTGACGGGTCGAGTTAATTTAAAGCTTTACAAAGAGAGGGTACAGCTTGGTGAAATGTACCTTAAGCTACTTTAACAGCCAACCTTGAGCTCCGTGTGACGAGCACGGCGTTTTCCGCGTTAAGGAATCTTGAGAGGGCAAGTTTTTAACCTTGCCAATCAGGGTGGTACCGCAGGAGTTTTAGCTCTTGTCCCTGTCTGAGGGGGCAAGGGCTTTTTATTATTCTAAAAGAGAAATATAACATATAGAAAGGACAATGATTTATGGAATGGATGGGCGTTAACGAATTAAGAGAAAGCTTTTTAAAGTTTATGGAAAGCAAAGGCTGCCTTAGACTTCAGAGCTTTCCTCTTATTCCTAAGGACGACAACAGCTTACTGCTTATCAACAGCGGTATGGCTCCTATGAAAAAGTATTTTACAGGCGAGGTTACTCCTCCTAAAACAAGAGTAACAACCTGCCAGAAGTGTATCCGCACACCTGATATCGAGCGTGTTGGTATTACTGCACGCCACGGCACATATTTCGAGATGCTTGGTAACTTCTCTTTTGGCGACTACTTCAAGCGTGAGGCTACAGAGTGGGCATGGGAGTTCTTTACCGAGGTTTTAAAGATGCCTAAGGAGCTTCTTTACGTTTCTGTTTATCAGGATGACGACGAAGCTTACGATATCTGGACAAAGGAAAGAGGCGTTGACCCCTCCCATATGGTTCGTATGGGTAAAGAGGATAACTTCTGGGAGCACGGCTCAGGTCCCTGCGGTCCTTGCTCTGAGATTTATTTTGACAGAGGCGAGGAGAAGGGTTGCGGTTCTCCCGACTGTAAGGTTGGTTGCGAGTGCGACCGCTTTGTAGAAGTCTGGAACCTTGTTTTCACACAGTTTGAAAGCGACGGTAATGGCAACTACACACCCCTTGAGCACCCCAACATCGACACAGGTATGGGTCTTGAGCGTCTTGCTTGCGTAATGCAGGGTGTTGACAACCTTTTCCTTGTTGACACAGTTCAGAACATTATGAAGCACATCAGTGCTGTTACAGGTGTTGAGTACGGCAAGGATGCAAATAAAGATATTTCACTCCGTGTTATTACTGACCATATCCGTAGCACAACATTTATGATTGGCGACGGTGTTATGCCCTCTAACGAAGGCAGAGGCTACGTTTTAAGAAGACTTCTCCGTCGTGCTGCAAGACATGGCAGACTTTTAGGCTACAACAAGCCTTTCCTTTCCGAGATTTGCTCCACAGTTATTAAGGAAAACGAAAGCGCTTACCCCGAGCTTAAGGAAAAGGAAGAGTTTATCAAGAAGCTCATCAGAGTTGAAGAAGATAACTTTGCCAAGACCATTGAGCAGGGTATGGCTATGATTGAGGATATTATCACAAGAGGCGACATCAAGACTCTTTCAGGCGAAGATACATTCAAACTTAACGATACTTTCGGTTTCCCCGTTGACCTTACAAGAGAAATTCTTGCAGAAAAAGGCATCAAGGTTGACACAACACGTTTCTACGAGCTTTTAGCAGAGCAGAAAAAGCGTTCCAGAGATGCAAGAAAAGACGCAGGCGCAGATGCTTGGCTTTCTGATGCAGTTGACCTTGCAGACATTGCTGCTACTGAGTTTGTAGGCTATAGCGAAACAGAGTGCGACTGCAAAGTTCTTGCTCTTATTGTAAACGGCGAGCGTGAAAATGCAGCTGCAGAAGGCGACAAAGCTATTGTTGTTTTAGACAAAACTCCTTTCTATGCAGAAAGCGGCGGTCAGGTAGGCGACACAGGTATCATCAGAATCGGTGAGACTGAGTTCGAGGTTACTAACACAACCAAAGACCCAGCAGGCATCTTTATGCACGCAGGTAAGGTGATTAAGGGTAGCTTTGCAGTGGATGACTGTGCAAAGGCTTCTATTGATACAGAACGCAGAACTGCTATTATGCGTAACCACACAGCGGCTCACCTTTTACAGGCAGCTTTAAGAAAGGTGCTTGGCAACCACGTTGAGCAGGCAGGTCAGCTTGTAACAGATGCTTCCGTTCGTTTTGACTTTACTCATTTCTCAGCCCTTACTGCTGCTGAACTTGCAGATGTAGAGGCAATGGTTAACGAAGAAATCTTAAAGGCATACGAAGTAACTTCCACTGAAATGCCCATTGATGAGGCAAAGAAGATGGGCGCTATGGCACTTTTCGGCGAAAAGTACGGCGACGTTGTTCGTGTTGTTAAGGCAGGCGATTTTTCAACAGAGCTTTGCGGTGGTACACATGTAGATAACACTGCAAAACTCGGTCTTTTCAAAATCCGTCAGGAAGGCTCAGTTGCCGCAGGCGTAAGAAGAATTGACGCAGTTACAGGTACAGGCGTTTTAAGAATGCTTGAAAATGTACTTTTCGAAGTTGCTAAGAGTGCCTCTGTACTTAAAATCAACTCTGCTAAGGACTTAGCCGCAGGTTGCGAGAAGATTGCAGAAGACCTTAAGGCAAAGGACAAGAAAATTGCTGAACTTGAGCAGAAAATGGTAGCTTACCAGATGGATTCCATCATTGACGAGGCTGAGGAAATCAGCGGTGTTAAGGTGATTGCTCAGAAGTTTGAGGGCGTTGAGGGCGAAATGCTTAAGACAATGTGCTCCAGAGTTACTGATAAGAGTGCTTCTTCCGCAGTTTTACTTGCGAGTGTAAACGGCGAAAAGCTTACTTTTGCCTGTGCAGTAGGTAAAGAGGTTATTGCTAAGGGCGTTAAGGCCGGCGACCTTGTAAAGGCTGCAGCGGTTCTTACAGGCGGTAACGGCGGCGGTAAGCCCGATATGGCTATGGCAGGCGGTAAGGATGCATCTAAGGTAGATGAAGCCCTTGCAGCATTTGTTAAAACAATTGAAGAAAAGTTAATGTAAGACATATAAGTACAGCCGAGGATTTTAATAAGTCCTCGGCTGTTTTTAATGAATAATGAATATTGAATAATGAAGAATTTCGGCGGCACGCTTTGCGTGTAAATATAGTAAAAGTTAAACGTTTATTGTAGGGGAGACCACTCCCTTAGAAACAGACGTTCATATATTTAAACCAACGCGCCGTTAATTTAAGGTTGCCTCTGAATATAACCTATCCGTAGACGAAATGCCCTACCGTGGTTAACGGGTGGCTAACGGCAAATAAAAAAACCGAAGGCATAAACCTTCGGTTGAGTTTTAATCATATGGCTTCAGCTTCCATAGGGAAGCCGAAGCATTTTTTGATTAGGATTAGATAGCTCTCTGTACCTTGCCTGAACGCAAGCAACGGGTGCAAGCATAAACATGCTTGGGAGAACCGTCAACGATTGCTTTTACCCTCTGAACATTGGGCTTCCAAGTTCTGTTTGAGCGTCTGTGTGAGTGGGAAACCTTGATGCCGAACTTAACATCCTTACCACAGAAATCACATTTTGCCATGCGTTTGCACCTCCTTAAAAGGCATAATTTCTTTTGTAACTCTGTTATAATAGCAGAAAACAAAATAAATTGCAAGTGTTTTTTCAAAAAGTTTTCTTGTTTTTTTTGCTGACTTATTATATAATCTATTTGTATAAGTTTAATTAGTTTAAAATTGGGTAGTTTTTGCTGTCGGTTTTATCAGGATTTAAGGTGATTTTATGTTGTTTCAGCTTTTGCGTGGCTCTTTAACTCTTGAAAGTGCCATTATCAACATTTTAGTAATTCTTTTTATAGTTTTTATCATTCTGCCTATTCACGAGTTTGCCCACGCAGGTGCGGCTTATGTTTTAGGCGACAAGGCAATAAAAAGCCGTGGCAGGCTTACATTTAACCCCTTGGCACATGTAGACCCTATAGGTGCTCTTTGTTTACTCCTTTTTGGCTTCGGCTGGGCAAGACCTGTGCCCATTGACCCCAGAAACTTCAAGAACCCCAAGGTTGGTATGGCTTTGTCGGCTTTGGCAGGCCCGCTTTCAAACATTGTCTGCGGACTTCTTGCAGGTATAGGACTTGTGGGGATTGTTCGTTTTGCACCTGAGATGTTTGCAAGTGATGCAGGATTTTATTTTATCCTGTTTCTTTTCAATTTCCTTGCAATCAATGTTTCTTTGGCGGTGTTTAACCTTATTCCTTTTCCGCCCCTTGACGGAAGCAAGATTCTTTACGCGTTTCTTCCCGATAGTGCAGTGAATTTTATGTATAAAATGGAGCGTTACTCCTTTATCCTGATTTACGCTGTGATTATTCTGTTTTCACGCTCAGGGCTTCTTGATATTATCGATAATTTTTTTATGAGGCTTTGTTTATTAAACGACCCTATGTGCCTTTATGTTTTCGGCATAGCTTAAGTTTAGGAGGTGACCTTTTTGGGTGATATAACCGCACAGCTTAATTACAAATTAGATACCTTTGAAGGTCCTCTTGATTTGCTTTTATTGCTGATTTCGAAGAATAAAATTGATATTTATGATATAAAGATTTCTCTGCTTTTAGACCAGTACCTTGAACAGATAAGCAAAATGGAAGAGCAGGATATGGACATTGCCTCTGAATTTTTAGAGATGGCATCCCGTCTTGTTTACATCAAGTCTGTTATGCTTCTGCCAAAGTATGAGGAAGAGGCTCAGGAGCTTAAAAGAGAGCTTCAGGGTCAGCTTATTGAGTATCAGCAGTGCCGTGAAGCGGCGGCAAAGCTTTCTGCTATTTATAGCTTTGATACCTTCTTCCGTCAGCCCTCACCTGTGGAGTATGACCTTACTTATAACCGCGTGCATCCGCCTCAGGATATTGCAAAAGCCTACACTATGGCGGTGGGCAGAGGTAAGCGTAAATTGCCTCCTCCAAAAGAGGCTTTTTCAGGCATTGTGGAGCGGAAGATTATTTCCGTTAACTCCCGAATTATCCGTGTAATGAGGCGTTTGTGGCGTAAAAAGAACGTAAGTTATTCGTCGCTTTTTGATGCCTGCGACGGAAAAAGCGACTTGGTTGCTACCTTCCTTGCGGTTCTGGAGCTTGTAAAGGGCAAGCGAGTAGTGGTTGACGGACAGGGAGATACTGCCGTTGTACGTATGTTAGAGGAGCAGAAAAGAAAATGAGTGAAAGAAACTTTAAATGTGCTATAGAGGCAATTTTATTTGCCTCAGGTGACTCTGTTTCGGTGGACAGAATCGCCACAGCCTTAGAGCTTACAAAAAAAGAAGCCGAAAAGCTTACTGAGGAGCTTATGGCTGAATATATTGCCGCTCAGCGAGGCATAACAATCATAAAGCTCCAGGATGCATACCAGATGGTAAGCGTTAAGGAGTACGCCAAGGAAATCCGTACAGTTATGGACTTAAGGCGAAACACACCTCTTTCTCAGGCGGCTTTGGAGGTGCTTGCGGTAATTGCATACAACCAGCCTGTTACCAAGGCTTTTGTTGAGCAAGTCAGAGGTGTTGACTGCTCAGGTGTTATCGGAAGCTTAACCACCAAGGATTTAATTGAAGAAAAGGGAAGATTGGAGCTTCCCGGCAGACCTCTGGTTTACGGTACTACCGAGAATTTCTTAAGATGCTTTTCTCTCAGCAGTCTTGACGATTTGCCTGAGCCTCCCGAAAAAACAAACCCTGACGGCGAAGAAAAAGAGGCTGAAAATACCGAAGAAGAAAACGGCCAGCTTAGTATTTTCGATACACAGGCTGACGGTGAGGTTATAACAGCAACCGTCGAAGAGATTATTGATAAAGTGACATTAGAGTAAAACTCTGTAGGGGATCCGTCTCGGCTCCCGAAAACTATAATATAAGATCTTACCTTTCGGGAGGGGAGAACCCTCCCCTACAAAAGCAACGGCATTTGAGCAGTTACTTGGGAGGAAATTTTGGTAGCATTATATATAATACTTGGTGTCCTTGCCTTTATCGCCCTTATTGTGGGGCTTCTGAATGTTCCCCTGAAAATCAAAGGTTCTTTCAGCGACTCTGACAACAAAGTAAGGCTTTCGGTGCACTATCTGTGGTTTAACTATGTGCTTCTGCCTGACGAAGAGTCCAACAAGTATTTAAAGGAAGAAAAGCTTCTTAAAAAAGGCAAGGAGCTTAAATATGACGAAGACGCAACCTTAGAAGGAATCTTGGAGAATAAGGGTATCGCGGGATTCCTTGAAGTTTTAAAGCTGAGTATTCAGAACACATGGAACTTACTTAAAAGCTTTATTCAGGTGGCTACAATTAAAGATTTAAACGTAAATATGAACATAGTAGGCGAGGATGCCGCCGACACGGCAATTATCTACGGCTACGCAAATTCTGTTATTTATCCCATTGTGGGTGCTGTAGTAAGCAACGCCCATGATGTGAAAAAATATAATGTAAATTTAAATGCGGATTTCAGCGAAGGAGCAGATTCTTCTATCGACGCAAATATTCTGGCGACAATTAAAATAACCAAGGCTATTATGGTTATTGCCGAGCATGGCGTTGAGGCTGAAAACCTGCTTATCACTCTGGGTAAAAATCCCAAACACGCAAAGGAGAATAAAAAATGAGCGAGCATCCCATTAACGGTCTTATGGACACAACCTTAGAAAAAATCAAACAGATGGTAGATGTTAATACTATCATCGGCAATCCTATTACTTCTCCCGACGGCACAGTTATTATTCCTGTGTCAAAGGTAAGCTACGGCTTTGCTTCAGGCGGTTCTGATATCCGCCCCAAAACAGCTAACGCTCAGCCTGCTTTCGGCGGCGGAAGCGGTGCAGGTGTTACAATCCGTCCTGTTGGCTTCCTTTCTATCTACAAAGGTGACGTTAAATTTATCTCTGTTGATAAGTACGACGGTCCCGTTGACAGAATTGTTGGTATGGTTCCCGAAATGTTTGACAAGGTTAAGGAGATTTTCTCCAAAGACAAGAAAGAAAGCAAAGAAGCAGCCGAAATTGCTGACGACGAGATTTTTTAAGTAATAAATAATACACCCCGAGAATAAGTTTAATCGGGGTGTTTTTATGAAAAAAGCGGTTTCTTTTATTTTGTGTTTTGTGCTTTTCTGCGGTGCGGTTACCTTTAGGGCAGATGCCTTAGGTACTTCTGCTCAGGCTCATATTCTGATGGACGCCAATAGTGGCATAATTCTTTCGAAGAATAATGAACACTCAAAAATGAAAATGGCAAGCACTACAAAGCTTATGACCACACTTTTAGCTCTGGAAGAAGCCGAGAAAAACGATAAAGTAGTTACCTTCCGTGATGATATGATTGCCGAGGGTAGTTCAATGTATCTTAAGGTGGGTGAGAAGGTAAGGCTTTCTGACCTTGCAAAAGGTATGATGATGGCATCGGGTAACGATGCCGCCAATGCAACCGCCCTTACTTTAAGCGAAAGCTTTGAGGACTTTGCAGTTCTTATGAACGCAAGGGCTCAGGCGATTGGTATGGAGAATACCAACTTCGTAACTCCCAGCGGACTTGACGACGAGGAGCATTACTCCACAGCTTACGATATGGCACTTTTGATGGCAGAGGCCCTTAAAAATCAGGCTTTTTGTGAGATTTCGGGCTCTTCGGAAGAAAAGGTTGAGTTTGTGCATCCCGAAGGAAAGGTGAGCACTTACCCTAACCACAACCGCCTTTTAAAGCTTTATAAATATTGCACAGGCGGTAAAACAGGCTACACCCAGGCGGCAGGCAGGTGTTTGGTGACATCAGCCGAAAAGGACGGTGTAACCCTTGTGGCAGTTACCCTCAACGCTCCTGATGACTGGAGTGATCACAAGGCTCTTTACGAATACGGATTTTCACTTTATACTCAAATAGAGCCTGAGGAAACAAAGGTTTATAACATTAAGGTTTCAGGCGGTGAAGAAGAATTCTTAACAGCTACTGCCGACGAAGGCGAAGCTTTAAGCGTGCCTGCAGACCGAATTAAGGATATTAAGAAAACAGTTTATTTGCCCAACTTTATTTTTGCTCCCGTTGAAAAGGGCAGTACAGTGGGCAAAATTACATATACTCTTGACGGCAAAGAGCTTAAGACTACATATATTAAAGCTCAGAGTTCAGTTGCCGAAAAAACACAGCCGAACTTTTTTGCTCGGCTTATAAAAGCGATTTTTAATAGGGAATGATAAAATATGGCTTTAGTACGACTTCAGAAAATGCTTGCAGATTGCGGAGTTGCCTCAAGACGAAAAAGTGAGGAGCTTATTAACGCAGGTTCTGTAAAGGTAAACGGCAGGATTGCACAAATCGGCGACAAGGTAGACCCATACAAGGATAAGGTGTTTGTAAACGGCAAGCGTGTTACCGCTGCCGCAAAGCCAAAACATCGCTACATTATGCTTCATAAGCCTCGCGGTTTTATTACCACAATGAACGACGAGCGTGGCAGACGTTGCGTTGCCGAGCTTATTAAGGATATCCCTGAGCGTGTGTATCCTGTAGGCAGACTTGATAAAGACAGCGAGGGTATGCTACTCTTTACTAATGACGGCGAGTTTGCAAACCTTATTACCCACCCTAAAAAGGATATCTACAAGGTTTACCGTGTTACAATCCGACCCTCTATTACCGAAGAGCAGATTGTTACCTTCGAAACAGGTATGATGCTTGACGGCAGAAAAACTGCTCCTGCCGAGGTAAGAGTTATTAAAAAGGAAGAGGGCAGAACAGTTCTCGAAATAGTCCTCCGTGAGGGCAGAAACCGCCAGATAAGAAGAATGTGCGAAATGTTAGGCCTTGAGGTAGCCCGCCTTAAAAGAGTAGCCATAGGTCAGGTTAAGCTTGGTATGCTCAAGCAGGGTGCATGGCGAGACCTTACTCCTGAGGAAGTTAAGAAATTAACCGCCGATCCCAACCCCTCAAGACATATCAGATAAGGTGAAGTTATGATTACAGTAAAACCTACAGATAACCAAGAGCTTATTAATCAGTATGGAAGAGTTGATACTGCCTACCTTATTATGCGTGAAGAAGATAAGGAAATCGGCTTTGTAGCCCTTGCTCCCTTTAAATCTGCATACGAAATTTTAGATATGAGTTTGAAGATAGACAAGCCCCTGAAAAGGGAAGAGGGTGAGGCTTTCGCTCCTCTTAACGCAAATGAGCTTGGCTTAGTTGAAATTTTAATTCGTGCCGCAGGCTCTTACGCATTTAACAAGGACTGCTGGTCTTTATGTGTAAAGGACAAGTCCTACTTCGATTTGCTTAAAAAATTCGAGTTTACCCAGTCAGGCGACTTTTTGGTGCTTTACCTCAACAAGCTTTTCGGCAACACCTGTTGCTGTAATGCCAAAAAAGATGCAAATTGATATAAATTTAACATAAATTGACTTGTAAAGACAAAACTAAAATAGTATAATATAATTTGGATATATATTTGACTCAATCTAAACTCTAAGGAGGTTTCTTAATGAGCAATAATAATGACATCAAGACACGCTCTGCCGAGAATAAGGCAGTTGCTACTCTTGAGCAGTTTTTCGACGGCGGTGTATTTACCGAGGTAAATGCCGCTTACGGCGAAGCTTCACTTGCTGAGGCTGTTTGCGGTTACGGTTATGTTGACGGCATGGCAGTTTGTGCTTTCTGTCAGGATATTACCGAGGCAGATGGTGCAATGAGTGTTGCTCAGGCTAAAAAGCTTACTTACATCTACGAGCTTGCACTTAAAATCGGTGCTCCCGTTGTAGGTTTTTACAACTCAAAGGGTGCAAGACTTGCAGAGGGCAATATGCTTTTAGATGCTATCTCAAAGCTTCTTTCGCTTTCTTCCAAGCTTTCAGGTGTTGTTCCTCAGGTTTCAGTTGTACTTGGCAAATGCGTAGGTACAACAGCACTTTTAGCTTCTAACGCTGATTTTGTTATTAAAACCGAGGACGCAGTAGTTGCTCTTGATGCCACTCAGAAAGGTTGCGGATGTGCCGCAATTACAGAGAAAGATGAAGCTTCTGCAATCGAAGCCGCCAAGGCTCTTGTTACATACTTACCTTCCAACAATTTAGCATTAACTCCCTCCGCTTTAGAGGTTGAGGTAAATGCCGCAACAGACTTTATGTCTGCTTTTGATGCTAACACAACTCTTGAGCTTTTCGCAGGCTCTGAGGCAAGTGCTGTTTACCTTGCACGCCTTGAGGGTAACGTTACAGGCGTGGTTGAAACAAAGGGTAAGGCCTTGGAGAAGGACGACGTTAAAAAGATTACAAAGTTCGTTAAGTTCTGTGATGCTTTCTCGGTTCCTGTTGTTACAGCAGTTGACAGTGAAGGCTTCAAGTGCTTAGGCGCAGCCAAAAAGGTGCTTTCAGCCTACAGTGAGGCTACAACTCCTAAGGTAAGCGTTATTACAGGTAAGGCTGTTGGTGCTGTTTACCTTGCAACTGTTGGTAACTCTGACGCAACCTTTGCTTTAGAGGGTGCTACAGTTTCTCCCATTAAGCCTGAAGCTGCCGCTTACATTATGCTTGGCGATAAATTAAGCATCCCTGTAGCTGAGCAGGACAAGCTCATTGCTGAGTTTGTAGCAAATGACCTTTCAGCTCTTAATGCCGCAAAGGGCGGTTATATAAATGACGTAGTAGCAGTAGAGAATTTAAGAGCAAAGCTCAGTGGTGCTCTTGATATTCTTTCTTCAAAGCGTGAGACTGCACTTCCCAAAAAGCACACAACAATTTAATTTTACTCTATCGGAGGTAAATAAAAATGAAAAATCTTATTATCACAGTTAATGGTGTTTCTTATGATGTTCAGGTTGAGGAAGTAAGCGGCTCTGCTGCTCCTCGTGCCGCTGCCCCTGCTCCCGCAGCAGCTCCCGCTCCTGCCGCAGCTCCTGCACCTGCTGCAGCTCCTGCTCCTGCCGCTAAGCCTGCAGGTACACAGGGCTCTGTGAAGGTTCAGGCTCCTATGCCCGGCACAATCCTTTCTGTTAAGGTTTCTGTTGGTCAGCAGGTTAAAAAGGGCGACACAGTTGCAGTTTTAGAGGCTATGAAGATGGAAAACGAGATTCCTGCTCCTCAGGACGGCACAGTTTCCAGCGTTGACGTTTCAAATGGTGCAACAGTTGAGACAGGTGCAACTATTGTAACTCTCGCTTAAGGAGTA
>JAZTWD010000023.1:0-3185 GCA_045635685.1 Ruminococcus sp. | reverse complement strand
TATGGATGTTAAGTTCACAGGCTCCTGGTATGATGAGCAGTTAGAGAAAGAAGCAGCTCAGGCTCTTATTCAGGGCGGTTGCGTTCTTATCAGCCAGCACGCTGACTCCATGGGTGCTCCCACAGCTTGCGAAACAGCAGGCCTTCCCAACGTTTCTTACAATGGCTCTACTGTTGCTGCTTGCCCCAACACATTTATTGTTTCTTCCAGAATCGACTGGGCTCCTTACTACAAGCACATGATTGAGTGCGTTCAGAACGGCAAGGCTATCGAGGCTGACTGGACAGGTACTCTTGAGACAGGCTCCGTTGTTCTTACAGACGTTAACGAGGCAGTTGCTGCTGAGGGCACAGTTGCTAAGTTAGAGGAAGTTAAGGGCAAGCTCCTTGACGGTACACTCAACGTATTTGATGCTTCTACTTTCACAGTAGGCGGCGAAACTCTCACAAGCTACAAGGCTGACGTAGACTTCGACACAGCTTACGAGAAGGACACAGAGGTTATCGACGGCGGCGTATTCTACGAGTCAAAGTTCCGCTCTGCTCCTTACTTCGACCTCGAAATCGACGGCATCACACTTCTTGACAGAAACTACGGCTGATAAAGCTTTATACGAGGCGGAGCTTTTCGCTCCGCCTTGTTACTGTTTAGTTTTGAACAGAGCGCTTTTATGAGCGTTCTCTTGAAAACTAAACCTATGAAAGGGGAGTTTTAATTGGGTAATAATGTGGCTATTGAGCTTAAGAATATCACAAAAACCTTTGGTGCTAAAGTTATCGCCAACAAAGACGTTAACCTTACTGCCTTCAAAGGCGAAATTCTTTCTATTCTCGGCGAAAACGGTTCAGGCAAAACCACGCTGATGAATATGATTTCGGGTATTTATTTTCCCGATGAGGGTCAGATTTTTGTAGACGGCAAGGAGGCGGTAATCGCCTCTCCCAAGGACGCTTTTGAGTACGGCATCGGTATGATTCATCAGCACTTCAAGCTGGTTGATGTTTTCACTGCTGCCGAAAATATTGTTCTTGGTGTTAATGACGGCAGATATAATCTTAAAAAAAGTAAGGAAAAGATTAAAGAAATCTGCCTCAGATACGGCTTTAACATCGACCTTGACAAAAAAATTTACACAATGTCTGTTTCCGAAAAGCAGACTGTTGAGATTATCAAGGTGCTGTATCGCGGTGCCGACATTCTTATTCTTGACGAGCCTACTGCTGTATTAACTCCTCAGGAGACCGACAGGCTTTTCGATATTTTACGCAATATGCGTGAGGACGGTAAGTCTATCATCATTATCACCCATAAGCTTAACGAGGTTATGGCAATTTCCGACCGCGTTGCAGTTCTTCGCAAAGGCGAAAACGTTGGTGTTGTAAACACAGTTGATGTAGACCCCTCTAAGCTTACCGAGCTTATGGTAGGTGATAAGGTAGAGCTTAACATCAACCGCACAGAGCCTAAAAATGTGGCTGACAGATTGGTGGTAAATGGCATTACCTGCTACAGCCGTGAGGGCGTAAAGCTTCTTGATAATGTTTCGTTTACTGCTAAAGCAGGCGAGATTTTAGGCATCGCCGGTATTGCAGGAAGCGGTCAGCGTGAACTTTTAGAGTCTGTTGCAGGCTTGCAGAAGCTTCACGACGGCGAAATTTTATACCACAATCCCAAAACAGGTGCAGTTGAGAATTTAAGAGACAAAACTCCTTTGCAGATAAGAAACTTAGGTGTTCGTCTTTCATTTGTTCCTGAAGACCGTTTAGGTATGGGTCTTGTGGGCAATATGGATATTGTAGATAATATGATGCTCAGAAGCTACCGCAAAGGCAAGGGAATGTTTCTCAGACGTCAGAAGCCTAAGAACCTTGCAAACGAGATTGTTGAACGGCTTCAGGTTGTAACTCCCAGCGTTTCTACTCCTGTCCGCAGGCTTTCAGGCGGTAATGTTCAGAAGGTTCTTGTAGGCCGTGAAATTGCTTCGTCACCAAAGGTGCTTATGGTTGCTTACCCTGTGCGAGGTCTTGATATCAACTCTTCTTATACAATCTTCAACCTCTTGAATGAGCAGAAAGAAAAAGGTGCCGCCGTTATCTTTGTTGGCGAAGATTTGGACGCACTTCTTGAGCTTAGTGACCGCATTATGGTTATCGGCTCAGGCAGAATTACAGGCACAGTTGATGCCCGCACTGCCACAAAGGAAGAAATCGGACTTCTTATGACAAAATCAGAAAGAGAAGGGGAGGAGATATAAGTGACTGATACTAAAAAAGTAAAGCATCACCGTGAGCCGTGGGTTCACATTGTTAAGCGTGACGACCTGCCCTGGTGGAAGGCGTGGCTTATTCGCATTTCTGCCATTGCCATTGCAATTCTTCTGGTTGGTGTTATTTCAACGTTACTTACTAAAGTAAGCTTCGGTGAAGTTTACGAAATTATGATAAAAGGTGTTTTCGGCAAACTTTTCGAAGGCGGTTCCACCACAATGCTGTGGAAGTTTTTGCAGGAAACTGCAATTTTACTTTGCCTCTCTCTTGCCGTTACTCCTGCGTTTAAAATGCGTTTCTGGAACTGCGGTGCCGAAGGACAGGCCCTTATGGGCGGCCTTGCTTCTATGATTTGTATGATAGAACTTGGCGATAAGCTTCCTTACCCTGTGCTTTTAGGTGTAATTTTCATCACAAGTATGCTGGCAGGTGCTTTGTGGGGTGTTATTCCTGCTGTTTTCAAGGCTCAGTATAACACCAACGAAACTTTGTTTACTCTTATGATGAACTACGTTGCTACCCAGATTATCAAGTATTATGTTTACATCGAAGGCGGCGGTTCAAACACTATTCAGCCTGTTGCTGCAGGTAACCTGCCTGTAATCGGCGGTAACCGCTATCTTCTCAACGTTCTTATTGTTGCCGTGCTAACAGTTGCCGTATTTATTTACCAGAAATACAGCAAGCAGGGCTACGAAATTTCTGTAGTAGGCGAAAGCCAGAACACAGCAAAATACGTTGGTATCAACGTTAAAAAGGTTATTATCCGCACTATGATTATTTCAGGTGCTATCTGCGGTATTGCAGGTATGCTTTTGGTTGCAGGCACAGACCATTCCATAAACACCAACACCGTTGGCGGTCAGGGCTTTACTGCAATTATGGTAAGCTGGCTTGGTCAGTTTAACCCCTTTATTA
>JAZTWD010000022.1:0-8742 GCA_045635685.1 Ruminococcus sp. | reverse complement strand
TGTAAACTGTATGAAAATCTCCCGCGCAAAAATTGAAAGCTACGAATTTACTGTAAAAAAAGGCAAGTATTACGAAGGCAAAGGCGTTGATGCCGCTTTAGAGGAAATCGCCGACGACGTTGAGGAGCTTTTGGACGAGCTTCACGCAAAAAACAAGCGTATCAAAGAGCTTGAGGACCGCGAAAAAGACGTTACCGAAGCACTTTTAATGGTTAAAAAGCTTTCGGAAGAAATTATAGAACGTGCCAAAAACGAAGCCGAAAAGGCAGTTATGGAAAAGGCCGCTGAGGTGCTTACTCTTAAGGAAGAAATTTCAGAGCTTAAAACTCTGAGAGATAAATATAAGAAAGAGCTTCTTGAAGAGGTTAACGCTATCAGCACAAAAACCGCTGAACTTATTAATAACGTAGGCAAATAATCAAAACCGCTCATCTTTCTGATGGGCGGTTTTTTAATGAAATTTGCTTTAGCAAAACTTCACGCACCTTTTGGTGTACTTCATATTGCCTTGGCGATACTTCACTGAATTTCCGATTTATCGGAAATTCAGAAGAAGCCTTTCATAGTTTTTATATTATTCTCCTCAGTTTTTTGAAGCTTATGGGAAAGGCTTAAAATATCATCGTCGCTTCCGTCGTATTCTCCGCGGTTTTTCATAAGCTTGGTAACGCCCAGGGTACTGCCCTGAATCATCATTTCGGCAATTTTGGCGGTGGAATTGTCACGCATAGTCTTCATAGCAGAAGTCATTTCCGAGCCCATTTTCGCCATTGGGCTTACGTGCTTTATTTCGGCGTTTCGGGATTTAAGCATTTCTGCCGCCTCGCAGTAAATTTTATCGTACTCCTTAGCCTGCACTCTTAAAGCTTCCCGCATTCTTTCGTCGTGGGTATAATCCATAACCGAGTCAATACCCACCTTGCCCATTTCGGCATTTTTAAAAATAAGATTTAAAAAATCATTATCGTTCATAAAAAAATCACCTCTCTGCTATTGTTTGCAGAAAGGTGATTTTTATTTGCTTATTACATTATTTTAATTTTCTCTTTCGCTTACCCTATGATTATTCAGAACCTTCCGTTATTTCTACAACAATAGTAACATTTGAATGCGGAACAGAACAATCAAACTAACAGCGGTTGTCATATTGAACACAGGGAAATTAGTATATTCAGTACCGCCTGTTTTCTCATCCAGATATGTATCTCCACTAAGAAGCAGATACACAGTTTTTCCCTGACCGCAAATCTGCACAGTAACCGTATCCCAGATTCTGCCGTAGCTGCCTGCGTAGAAACTTCAATATCGTATGAAGCTCTCTTAGTTGCACTCGCCGCTGATGCATCTGTAAAAGCAACTGCTGACATCGACACAATTGTAATTACTGCAAAAAGTATTGATACTGCTCTTTTAAAAATCTCTTTGTTTTCATTTTCTTTAATCCATACTGAGTTCTTAATATATAAACTTTACACTTCTACTATCTGATTTTTAAATATTTGGGATGAAGGACTGAGTTTTAGGGCAAACGGTATAATTTCCGCCTTTTTCTTTTGAATTGTGACGGTTTTGGGAAAATTTGCCCAATTTGCCTTTGCAGGTTGAAATGGAAAAGCTTTTCTGTTATTATATTAGTATATAATGGGTAAGTTTGTTTTACATATTATAAATTAATCAGAAGTGAGGTATATTTATGGACGAAAAAAATCTTAATCCCATGGAAGAAGAAAACACTCCTGAAGTAGTTGAAGACACTCCTTCCAACGATGCAGACGAAACCAAAGAAACCGAAGCAACAACCGAAAATAACGGCAAAGGCGGATTTGCGGAGCTTTTCAAAAAACGTAAGGCTCTTGTAATTGTTATTGCAGTTCTGGCAGTTGTGGTTGTGTGTGCAGTTGCAATTGCACTTGTGAGCATCTTAGGCGTTGACAAATCCGTGGCTACTCCTGACGAGTCCACTATAGCAACAACAGCAGAAGCTTCCATTCCCCCAACAACCGAGGTTCCCGGTATGGAAGACACCACCTGGCCCGACGGCACTCCTTATGAAGAAAAGCAGGACTGGAACGCTTTAAAGAAAATCAACACCGACATCAAGGGTTGGGTAACATTAAAGAATACTCCAATCAACTACCCTGTGCTTGAGTCTGAGGAAGACGGTGTAGGCTATCAGTATTACCTCCACCGCGACTACGACAAGTCATACAACTACGCAGGCAGTATATTTATTGACCACAGAAGTAAGGAAAGCGTAGACAGCCGCAACATTCTGACTCATGGTCACTCTATGAATGACGGCTCTATGTATAAGGCACTTATTGATTTCGGCGAGTACGAACCTGATATGGACTTCTACAAAAAGAACCCCACCCTCTTCTTTAACACCCCCAAGGGCAATGAGCAGTGGATTATCTTTGCAGTAGTTAAGACCAACACACTTGAAGCACACGGCGACTTTTTCAACTATCTTATGGGCGATTTCTCATCTGATGCTCAGTTTATGAACTATGTTTATAATATGAAGGTTCGCTCTATTATTGATATTCCTGTTCCCATTAATGAGGACGACCAGCTTATTACCCTTTCTACCTGCTCTTATGAGTATACTGATTTCAGAACAGTTATCTGTGCAAGAAAAATCAGAAATAACGAAAAGGTAACAGATTACATCAAGAACGCAAAGCCTGCAGAAAATCCTGTATGGCCTGACGTTTACTACTACGGCAGTGATGAGGAGCGTCCTGAGGTTTCTACCTTTAAAACAGAGCTTCAGAAAAAGAACGTTCCTTGGTACGACGGCAAGGGCAACCTTGAAGGTAATGAGTGGCTTGTTGCTACAACAGGTAATTCCTCCTTCACAGTAACATTTATTAACTACGACGGCTCTATCATAAGCACACAGACAGTTCCCAAGGGTCACGACGCTATAGTACCCGAAGATCCCGTAAAGCCTAACTCTAACGGCTACAGATACGAGTTTATTGAGTGGAGCCACGACACCGAAAATATCACCTGCAACAAAACAATTGCACCTAAGTTCGAGCCAATCTATATAGGTGAATAATGAAAAACATTGTTCTTGTTGGTATGCCCGGTTGCGGTAAAAGCACCGTTGGTGTTATCCTTGCAAAAACCCTTGGCTTAAGCTTTACCGACACCGACCTGCTGATTTGTGCAAAGGAAGGCACAACCCTTCAGAATATTATTGAAGGAAAGGGGCTTCCTTACTTCGAACAGGTTGAAAACGAGGTTGGCGAAAGCCTTTCGGTAAATAATACGGTGGTTGCTACAGGCGGTTCAATGATATTGTACGAAAGGGCTATGGCACATCTTAAAGAAATTGCCACAGTAGTGTACATTGATGTAAGCCTTGCTGAACTTAAAAGAAGGCTTGTGAACATCAAAACAAGAGGCATAACCTTTGCAGAGGGCGAAACCTTGGAGGATATTTTTAATCTTCGCACTCCCCTTTACAAAAAATATGCCGACATTACAGTTAACGCCGACGATTTTACCATTGAAGAAACCGTTACAAAACTAACCGAAATGTTAAATAGCTAAAATTAAACCCGAAGCAGAACTTTAAAGTCCGCTTCGGGTTTTTAGTTTTTATTCAATCGACCGCCGTTTATGGCGATTGCCTCTACGCAAAGCCTGTCCAAAGGCGAACCGCCCTCACGTGGCTAACCCGCTACTCTAAAAATGCAAGGCCTGTGTCGGTGCAGAAATTTGAGATGCTGTAAAGCACCAGAGCATCACTTATGCCCTCGGACTTGCAAAGTTCGGTTACGCTCTCCTTATAGTAACGCATATCAACCATTACTATTTCGCTGTAGTTTTCGGCTAAAAAAGGAACCAAGGCGTGGGCGTAGCTATCTTTGATTACCAGAAGCTTTCCGCCCTGAGCCTTCGGGTTTTTAATCTTAACAAGGGAATGGTTGCCGTCTAAAAATACGGGGTACATATCAGGCTCAGTAAGATGCTCGTAAAAGAACATCGAGCTGTACTCCTGCACATTTTCGCCTTCGTGAATTTCTACGGTAATACTCGAACCGTTAGCATCACTTTCCCAAATCTCCAGCGTATCTGCTTCGTTTAAAAAGTAACCGCTTGAAGAGTAGGTTGTGCCGTAAAAACCGCTGTAATCTGCCTTATTATAATCCTTTTCTGATGTTGGAGTATAGGAAAGGCTTTCCGAAAGTTTTTCATAAGCTGCAAAGGCAGCAGGAGTAGTCCAGTGGTGGTCGGTTTTGTAGTAAGGAGCCTCGCCTTTTTCATAGTAAGCCTTCATAACAGCTTCGATGTCGCAGTAATTTATATTGTCATCAAGCTTACTTTTAAGTTTTTCGTAAACTACGCTGTCGCTGTAGCTTATGTGATTTTTCGGCAGTTTATCCTCTAAAACATAGCCTGCACTTGGCACAATGCCTACTGTAAGGTTCATATCCTCGCCAAAGGAATTGAGCACCTTTATGTTGGTATCAAGGCGGTTTAACGAATAGGGTTTTGTAATAATAAAGCCGTCTTTAGCAAAGTAATAATCAGAGTTTGCGGTGTTTCGGAAGCTCAGGTTATAGTAGGAATTAAGCCCTACAAAAAAGCTTCTGAAAGGAAAATGGTCTGACACAAAACCTGCTGTGCCTGCTTCACTGTCACCGTCGATTTCCTTTACAAGCTCGCCTGAAAGCAAATTTTCCACGCTGAAATCGGGAGTTTCGGCTAAATATCTTTTTTCTAATGTGCTGAAATCCTTTTTGGGAAGCACAAAAAACAGCACGCAGAACGCAAAGGTAAACACAAGAAAAATCGCCGCAGGCAGAAATTTTATAAACTTATTTTTCATACTTACGCCGCCTTTCCTTAAAATCTGAAGTAAATAAAGGGATTGTAGCTTTCAGAAACCAAAGCCGCTGTGCATAAAAGCATAATAACAACGGCAAATAAGCTCTCAATAACTACTGCGTATTTTGCGTTTCTTATTTTAGCATAAAGAACCTTTAAAACAGGGGTGCTTAACACACAGCCTGCAAGGCATATGGGCAGGTAGCTGAGCACAATTGAATTCTGAGCCTCTGTGGCAACAAATCCGTTTGAGCCGAAGAGTGAACCCATAAACGCACCAAGCTCTGCCATATTATCGAAGCTGAAAATCGCCCAGCCTATCATAATAAGGAATACGGAGTAGATGTGCCCCACAGCTTTTGGAGCTTTATTCAAAACCTTACCAAGGAAAAGCTTTTCCATGGTTAAAATCAGGAAAAAGTAGAGTCCCCACAGCACAAAGTTATAGGCGGCACCGTGCCAGAGTCCTGTTAACAGCCACACCACAAAGAGGTTTAAAATCTGACGGGTAAAACCTTTGCGGTTTCCGCCTAAGGGAATATACACGTAATCTCTGAACCAAGTGGAAAGAGAAATATGCCACCTACGCCAGAATTCGGTAATGGAACGTGAAATGTAGGGATAGTTGAAGTTTTCCATAAACTCGAAGCCTATCATTCGGCCTAAGCCTCTTGCCATGTCGCTGTAGCCCGAGAAATCGAAATAAATCTGCAGAGTAAGTGCCAGAAGTCCTGCCCAGGAAGATACAACACCGAAGGCCTCTCCTGTTTCGCTTAAATTCCTGTACATCAAGGCAAACTGGTTGGCTAAAAGCACCTTTTTACCCATACCAACCAGGAACAAAAGCACACCGCTTTTGAACTTTTCAAGGGTTTCTGTCCGCTTAATAAGCTCTGCCTCAACATCGGTATAGCGTACAATGGGGCCTGCTATAAGCTGTGGGAAAAGGGTTACATAAGTACCTAAAATCAACGGATTTTTCTGAGCTTTGCACTCCTCGCGATACACGTCAATGGTATAGGACATTGCCTGAAAGGTGTAAAAGCTTATACCTATAGGAAGTGCAGGAGCAGTAAAGCTTATGTTTACAAAAGGCAGTAAGTTAAGGGTAGAAACAATCATACCCGAATATTTGAAGAATACAAGAAAGCCTAAGTTAAGAACTACCGAAAGTATAAGCCATAGCTTCTTTTTCTCTTTACTTTCGCTTTTGCCTATTAAAAAGCCTGCCAGGTAATTTATGAGAATTGTAACAAGCATCAGCAGTATATAAACAGGCTCACCCCAACCGTAGAAGGCAAGGCTTACAATAAAAAGAACAATGTTGCGGGCTTTTTTGGGTGTTACATAATAGCTTATGAGCACCACAGGCAAATATATAAACCAAAAGGTAAGGCTTGAAAATACCAAGTTTTTCCCCTCTTTACAATAATTTCAGACTTGACAAAGTCCGCCATATTACATAATAATTGTTTTATTAGCTTTAGTCAATTTACAGTTTTGTATCAAATTTAAATAAATCTTGTGAAAGGTGGGAATAATCGTGAGAGAGAGGAAAGCCGTAAACAAAAAAATACTAAAAATTACGGCAGTGATTATTGTGGCAGTTTTACTGCTTTGTATGGGGATGCTTGCAGCTACAAAGTTTATTTATGATGCAATTTTTCCGCGGTATGAGCGAAGCCCCTTGGAAAAAGCCATAAACATAAGCTATGCCGAAATTATGGACAAATACCCACGTGACAAGGTTAAATTTATGTCGGGTGAAAACCAACTTACAGGCTATATTTACGACAAAAGCAATCCTCAGGGACTTGTGGTGATTGCTCCGGGGCTTTCAGACGGGGGCGAGGATTATACCTCTTTAGCTATGGCTTTTGTTGATTTAGGCTACAAGGTTTTTACCTTTGACACTACAGGAAGCTTCGAAAGCGAAGGCAAAACCTCTATAGGCTTTTCTCAGGAGGTAATAGACCTTGACAATGCCCTTAAATTTATAGAAGCAGACCCTGCGCTGAAAGATTTACCCTTGTATCTTTTCGGTCACAGCCGCGGAGGCTATGCAAGTGCAATGATGTGCAACTCCTCCCACGCTATTAAAGCCGTTGCAACTATTGGGGCGGTAAACTCCCCCATGGAAATTACAATGGAGTGGAGCACAAATTACGTAGGCCCTCTTGCCTTTACAGGCTATCCTGCCCTTTACGCTTATCAGGCAATGGTTTTCGGAAATGAAATCATGAGCACCACAGGTGCCGAAGCTATTGAGGAGGGAGATGTACCTGCACTTATAATCCACTGTGAAAATGACGTTACCGTAAGCATCTCAGGCTCAAGCATCTACGCTCATAAAGACGAAGTAGATAACGAAAAGGCTCAGTTTATGCTTTACGAAAATATGGAAAATGCAGGCCACACCACCCTTTTGTTTACCAAAGAGGCAAACGCTTACCGCGAGGAAATTCACGATGAGTATGAGCATTTAAGCACTCTTTACAGCGGTGAAATTCCTGAGGATATTGAGGCTGAATTTTTAGATAGTATTGACTCTATGAAAGCTCAGGAGGCTAATACGGAGCTAATAAAATTGATAAGCGACTTTTTTGTATCATCACTTTAACTCAACCCGCCGTTTATAAAAGGTAGCCTTTTAATTTAGCTTTTCCACAGACGAAACGCCCACCGTAGCTAACGGAAAACAGCACTTTCCCATAAACAGGAAAGTGCTGTTTTTTATGTCAACTTCCAAATTACAACCGGCATAGTCATATATTTTCTCTTTTCACTTATTAGACGCAAAAACTGCGAAAAACTCACAGTTAAAAATTCAATTTTGTCAACACTCACAAATCAGATAGCATTAATTTGTTTAAAATTACTGTTACCATATATTCTCAATTGCCTCTGCAACACACACCCGTTAATATATGTTTTCCTATAAACAGGTTAATTGCCCGGCAGGTGGCTAACCCGCAAAAAAAGGTACCTCTCTGACTCAAAAGGTACCTTCTATTTTTTATATATTATTGTAAGGGCGTAATCTTCAGTATGGTTTGTTTTTAAAATCAGCTCATCCCATTTGCCGTTTTTCACAAGGGGCAGAACATCGGCTTTTGAAAAGCCTGCCAATCCTTCACCCGTCATTTTAAGATAAGCTTCCTTGGCTGTCCAGATTTTTAAAAAAGCCAAGGCTTCGTCCTTGCTTTTTGCCACAAACTCACGCTCAGAATCACGCAAAGCTTTAAAAACTCTGGGTTTAAACTCCCGTTTAACCTCTAAGTCAATGCCCACAGGGGTATCGGAAATTGCACAGGCTACAAAGTCGCCACTGTGGGTAAGGCTTACCAAAACTTCTTTGCCCTTTATTTCTGCCACAGGCTTACCGCTTGGCATATTTTTTATGAGTATATCATTTTCGTCTGTGCTAAACTCTTCGGCCATAAGCTTTCTCAAAAGCTCCTCGCCAAAGGCCATACGCCGTCTGTCGTCAATCAACTTATACCTTAAGCACCGATTTTGCCGCTCTTTGCTCATTTTGGCAAAGGCAAGCTCAAACTGAGCCGCGGTTAAGTTTTTTATATTAAGAACTTTATACTTCATCATAGCTTAAGATTGGGTAGTAAATTTGCGGGTAAAATATTCGCCCACCATAACCAGAAAAACAGAAACCAAAAAGCAAAGTGTAAGAGACAAAAAGGGCAGAACCGTATGGATAGACACAATAACAAGAACATACAGCACCCACCGTAAAATTGCGGAAAAGATAAGACGTTTGTCACCTTTGAAGCTAAACTTTCGGTACCATACAAAGCGATTTAAAACCCAGCTTAAAATAACAGAAAGCATACCAATGGCATAGAGCCTTAAGGGCCACATTGAAAAGCTGAAAAACACGTC
>JAZTWD010000021.1:0-32735 GCA_045635685.1 Ruminococcus sp. | reverse complement strand
TACAAGCACCGACTGCATCTACAGCAGGATCGTAAGAGATAACTGCCATCTTTGTTCTGGAGCCTGCCTCACGGGAGATAGACTTGATTTCAACAATACCGTCGAAAATCTCGGGTACTTCTTTTTCAAACATTTTTCTTACGAAGTCGGGATGTGTACGGGAAATAATAGCCTTGGGGCCACGATCGCCGACTCTTACATCTACAATGTAAATCTTAACATTGTCGCCTTCTTTGAGGTTTTCTTCGCCAACCTGCTCGCTTACGGGAAGCACAGCCTCAGCTTTGCCGAAGCGGATGGTTGCGTTGCCTGTTTTGGGGTCGATTCGCTCAACTGTAGCTGTAACGATTTCCTTGAGCTTTGACTGGAACTCTCTGAGTACCTGACCCTTTTCGCCGTCACGGATACCGCCGTGGATAACGTTTTTGGAAGCGGATACTGCAATTCTGCCGAACTTTTTGGGGTCAAGGGGAATTGCGATTTCTTTGCCTACTGTGGCACGCTTTGAAATCTGCTTTGCGTCCTCAAGGAGGATTTCGTTTGCTTCGTCCTCGATTTCCTCTACAACTGTCTTAATCATTTTTACAGAGAAGTTGTTTCTTTCGGCATCCATGGTGATGTCGATGTTTTCGTTACCGTAGAGGTTTTTGCAGGCAACGATGATTGCACGCTTGATCTGCTCAATCATGTAGTCTACGGGGATACCTTTTTCCTTTTCGAGGAGCATTAAAGCTTCGAATAATTGCTTGTTGTTCATTTTTTGTAACCATTCCTTTCTGTATTTGCAGTTGTTTATTACTTATATATCAAGGTCATCAGCCTTGACCCAGGCTGTGTCCTTTTTGTTTATGGTAACCTGATTTTCGCCGCTGTAGTCCTCAATGGTAAGCTCTGCACCTTCAGCGGATTTCAGCACACCGCAGAACTCCTTGCCTAAGCCTTCCATGGGGCGGATAAGGCGAACCTTGATATCCTTGCCGATATACTCCTCGAAGTGTTCGTCACGGACAAGCTCACGCTCAAGCCCGGGGGAGCTTACTTCCAAGATGTAGTTCTGGCTGATGAAGTCTTTTTCATCCAGGATAGGGTCAATGGCACGGGAGACATTTTCGCAGTCTGTGATGTTGACACCATTTTCCTTGTCGATGAAAATTCTTAAGTACCATTCGGCACCTTCTTTGAGAAAACGTACATCCCAAACCCTTACGCCGAAATTTTCGGCAATGGGCTCGGCGATAGCCTTTACGCTTTCTGCAATGTTTGAACCTTTGCTCTGAGCCATAATTAACCTCCAAATAAAAAACTTAGGAGCGAGCCTTTCGGCTCACTCCTTAACCTTAAGGATATTAACTTGATAATTATTATACCACCTAAAAAGCGAAAAATCAAGGCTTATAAAGGAAAAATACTTTGTCATAAAAGCCAAATATAAACGAAAAAAGCCCATTTAAAAGGGCTTTTTCACAAAAAGTTTTACTTTTTCTTTTTAAAGTTTCTGTATAACGTCCATGCAAGGGCAAGAACCTGCAAAACTGCGGCACAGATGTAGATAAGGCTTATGTTGTCAAAAACCGGGACAAAGGTGAAAAAAACCATCTGTATGCCCAGTGCACAGGTCCACACCAGAACGCTTATGGAGAAGAACTGCACGGTGTGGTTCCACCAAATGCAGGCGAAAACAAGGTGAACAATGGCACTTACGGGAACCGCCAAGATGTAGCTTATCCCTGCAGAGTCAAACTCCGGCACAAACACCCTTAATCCCACAAAAACCACAGCGGCTACAAGCCATACTAAAATAATTGACATAATGTCAATCAAAATGTGCCTGCGTTGGCGGGTGGGAAGGACTTTCTCTTCAGGCTTGTCCTCAGATACAAGGTCGTTTACCGTAACGTCGAAAATCTCTGCAAGCTTAACAAGAACCGTTACGTCGGGCATACCGTCGCCACGCTCCCACTTGGAAACCGACTTGTCAGAGTAGTTAATAAGCTCTGCAAGCTTGCCTTGGGTAAGCCCTGAGCGTTTGCGGAAATATGTAATATTGTTTGCAATTATAGATTTAAGCTTTTTTTCATCCATTTAAGAAAATACCTCCGAAAAAGCCTTAAAAAGCAAGATTTTATCAATATCTCTACCATGGGTAGAGAGGAAAGCTCTAATAATAGAGTAATAAAAAACAGCGGTTTTGTCAACCTGATTTTTTTAAAATGAAGTATTGCTTTGCATTATGAAGTATTTGCTGATGCAAATATGATTGTGGCGGCTTACGCCGCGATTATATTTTAAATAATAAAATCGGAGCGAAGCTACCCGCAATGTTTTTCGCGGATAAACACTTCATTTTATTTGTCTGCCTGGAGGGTGATTTCTGTTTCAACATATTTTTCTGTATCGGGGCGGTAAACCTTGAGGGTTACCTTGTCGCCCTCGCTGTAGTTCATAAGAGCTGTGTAAATATCATTAAATGACTTGATTTCATAATCATCAAGAGCTACAACAATGTCGCCTGATTTAATATCACCGTTGTCGCAGGGACCGCCCTTAGTAACCTCAGAAACTAAAATACCCTGAGGAACATTGTTGTACATAGCCTCAGAAGCAGTAACGGCAGTGCCTGTAATGCCGATTTTAACTCGGCCAGAAACATAACCTTGCTTAATAAGGTCGTCTACAACCTCTTTGGCAGTTCGGCTGGGAATAGCAAAGCCCATACCCTCATAATCTTCAGAAGCAATCTTAGCAGAGTTTACGCCGATTACCTGACCATAAAGATTACATAAAGGTCCTCCTGAGTTGCCGGGGTTAATGGCAGCGTCGGTCTGAATGTATTTAACCTGGGTGGAAAGACCTAAAGTTCTGTCTTTGGCAGAAATAACACCGCGGGTGAGAGTGTTCTGAAACTCCATACCGCCAGGGTTGCCAACTGCAATAACGTCCTCGCCGATTGAGGCAAGGTCGGAGTCTGCAAATTCCGCAGGTGTAAGGTTTTTTGCTTCAATCTTAATTACAGCAAGGTCTGTGCGGGTGTCAAAGCCTACAACCTTTGCTTCATAGGTTTTGCCGTCGCTTAAAACTACGTCAATTATGTAGGCTGTTTTGCTGTCGCCTATAACGTGGCTGTTGGTGACGATGTAGCCGTCGGTATTTACAATAATGCCTGTGCCTTCACCCATAGCGGTTTTTTTGTCCTCACTTTTGTAGCAAACAATGCCTACAGCCGAGGGCGAAACCTTTTCGAAAGCAGTCTGGTTGTTGTATTTTGCTGTGTCGTTTTTGTCAGCAGGATATGGGTTAAGGATGATTTCACCGTCGCCGTAAAGATTAGAGTCATCCACAGCTTCGGTTGCTTGGGGTACTGTTTCATTTTCAGGCTCGATAGGCTTAAAGAAATCAATAAAGGGATTATCATCAACGCTTGGTAACTTGTCGCCTGCATCCATACGACCCATAAAGTAGCTCATACTGCCTACAGTCGCAAGGCTGAAAAGACCTAAGAGCACCCAAAGTAAGGTGAGCATTACCCTTGCACCTGCACTTCTCTTTTTAGGCTGAGGTGCAACAGGCTGAGCTGTATAAGCTGTATACTGCTGTGTGCCGTAGGGTGGTGTGTAGGGGGGAGTCTGCACCTGAGGAGCCTGATAAAGCGGGGTGTAGGGTGGCTGAGGAGTGTTTATAGCAGGCATCTCAGGCTGAGGATTTGTGGGTGTAACCTCAGGTTTTATTTCCTGAGGAGCAATTTCGGGAGTATTCTCCGAGGGTAACTCAGGCTTAGGAGCAGCAGGTGTTAGCTCAGGAGTGCTCTGGGGAGCTGCCTCGGGCTTTGGGTCCTGATTTATAGGGTTGTTTAAATTTTCGTTTAACATTTTATTCCTCCGTTTTACTGTCTGCCATTAAGAGCTTTTTGCGTTTTTGCTCAGGCAGAGTAAAGGTAAATTTGCAGTATTCACCCGGTTTTGAATCTGCAGTTATTCTTCCGCCGTGAAGTCCCACAACGGTGCGGCAGATGTAAAGCCCAAGTCCCATACTGCGTTTATCACTGCTTCTGGACTTGTCTGCCTTATAGAATTTATCGAATACGTAGCGGAGGTCTTCGGGTAAAATACCCTTGCCGCTGTTTTCGATGCTTATAATATTAAAGCTGCCTTCTTTAGAAAAATCAAAGCGGATAACGCCATTTTGGTCGGTGAATTTTACGGCATTTTCAACGAGATTGTAAATAGTCTGGTGCAGAAGGTCTCTGTCGCCGAAAACCATAATGTTTTCTTCTATGTCAAGTCCTTCTACAGTAAGCTCTTTTTCGCTTAATTTGCTTTCAAAGCTCTGAAGCACGCTGAAAATAACATCAAGAACATCGAAGGATGTTTTATTTACCTTGATTTCACCGCTGTCGATTTTCGAAAGAGAAATCATAGAGGTAACAAGGCGGGAAAGACGTTTGGTTTCCTCTGAAACGATTCCTAAATAGTATTCCTGTTCGGTTTTGGGGATTGTGCCGTCCAGTATGCCGTCAATGTAGCCCGAGATTGTGGTCATAGGGGTTTTAAGCTCGTGGCTTACATTTGCAATGAAGTTTCGCCTTATTCCTTCCATAGAGGCTAAAGAGTCTGCCATTTCGTTAAAAGCAGTTGCAAGCTCGCCGATTTCGTCCTTGTTTTTAACATACACACGGCTTTCAAAGTCGCCTGAGGCAAAACGCTTGGTGGCGGTTGTCATCTGCTTTAAAGGGCGTGTGGTGTTGAAAGCGTACACCGAGGTTAGTGAGAAAATAAGAAGTGCCGCCAACAGCACTACAATGGTAAACACAAAGAATATGGAGGGCATGGCTTCGCTGCTCCATACAGTTTGCTGAGCAACAACACAATATGCCACGATATTTTGTGAATCATCAAAAACAGGTGACGCGGCTACGTAGTAAGCATTGTCGTAAAAGCCGCCGATGTTTCCATAGGCAAAAAAGGTGCTTTCATTAAGATTGCTTGTTAACACATGGGGCAGATATCCGCCTGTTTTATGAGTAGTATCTGCAGAACTTACGAAAACTATCCGTCCGGTTTTATCTGCCAGCATAATGTCGGCACCCATGGATTCGCTTAATGCGTCAAGATAGGGGAAAACGTATTCGTCTGCCGGGTTAAGCTTTCCTTGGGATATTTCGGAAACATAGGACGAAACATCCGTTGCACTCTGGATAAGAGTATCTTTTTTAACCCGTTCTATATAGTCTGTTACAGGATACACCAGAATAACGGTGATTATAAGCAGACACAGAAGTACAATTGTTATGCTGTAGAACAAAAACCGCCGAAAGACGGTTTTGTTAAGTGCGTTTTTTACATTTGACATATTATCTCACTTCGAACTTATAGCCTCTGCCCCACACGGTGCAAAGCTCCCATTTGTCGCTTGCTCCGTCGATTTTCTCTCGTATACGCTTAATGTGTACGTCAACAGTACGGCTGTCGCCGTAATAGTCAAAGCCCCATACTTCGTCTAAAAGCTGGTCACGGCTGAACATTTTATTGGGGTTTGATGCAAGGTGGTAAAGAAGCTCAAGTTCTTTGGGAGGAGTTGCAATTGCCTTACCGCCAACTTTAAGTTCGTAGTTTGTAAGGTTAATATCAAGATTTTCCCACTTGATTTCTTTAACAGTGTTTGTTTCGCCTGAGTCGGTACGTCTGAGTACGGCTCTTACCCTTGCAATAACCTCTTTGGTTTCGAAGGGCTTTACTATGTAGTCGTCGGCACCAAGCTCAAGACCCAGAACTTTATCAAAGGTTTCGCCCTTAGCTGTAAGCATAATAATAGGGCAGTCAGAATTTTTGCGGATTTCACGGCAAACCTGCCAGCCGTCAAGTTTTGGGAGCATAATATCCAGCAACATAAGGTCGGGATTTTCGCTTTTAAAAAGCTCAACAGCCTTTTCGCCGTCCTCGGCTGTTATTGTGGTGAAGTTTTCCTTTTCAAGGTAAAGTCTTAAAAGGTTAGAGATATTTGTATCGTCATCAACAATGAGAATTTTGTGAAGTCCCATAAATTTAGCCTTCCTTTCCTATACAAATCTCAATGTAATTATATCACATAAATAAGTTTAAAAGTTAATATTTAATAAAAACTATATGATTTCTGTGTGAAAAAAGTGATTTTAAGAAAAAACCGCCCGACGGCAGCCCGTCAGGCGGTAAGAGCTTTAACTCAGTAGGGCTGGGCAATGCAGCGTCTGAACATATCTATAACATACTCTGCGTCTTTGTTGCTCATTGTGGTGTTAAGAGGCAGGGTAAGCTCATTTTTATACATATCGAAAGCGTTGGGGAAATCCTTAATGTCAAAGCCGCGGCTCTTGTAAGCAGTAAGCAGAGGCAGGGGCTTGAAATGAACATTGCAGATTACGCCGTTCTGAGCCATACGCTTGAAGAAGGTGTTGCGGTATTCGGAATCCTGACCTAAGAAACGCACCATATAAAGGTGACCGCTGCTGCGGTGTTCCTCGTCAGCGTGGTTAAGCACACCTACAGGCAAATCAGCAAATGCATTGTTGTACATTTTGATAAGCTCATGGCGTCTGTCGATAATCTTTTTGTATCTGTCCATCTGTGCAAGACCCATAGCGGCTAAAACGTCGGGCATATTGCACTTGTACTGGGTGTCAACAACATCGTATTCCCAGCTTGTGCCCTTGTTTTTTGTATATGTGTCTTTAGTCTGACCGTGGAGGGAGAAGAGCATATATTTTTTGTAAAGCTCTTCGTTGTCGATACCATTGATGTTATGCCAGCTAACAGCACCGCCTTCGCCTGTTGTAAGGTTCTTAACAGCGTGGAAGCTGAAGTTGGTAAAATCGGCAACCTCACCACACATTTTTCCCTTCTGGCTTGCGCCAAAAGCGTGAGCACCGTCGCAGATAATCATAACTCTGCCGATAGCTTCCTGATATTCATTAGCAGGCTTAAAGAGGTGACGCTTATTTTCAACAGCTTTAAAAATACGGTCATAGTCACACATAACGCCTGCAAGGTCAACAGGGATAATAGCCTTTGTTTTTTCGGTTATGGCTGCTTCCATTTTGTCGTAATCCATTTCGTAGCTGCCGGGTGCACAGTCAACAATTACAGGGGTTGCACCAATGTGGTAAAGGATAGATGCGGAAGCTGTGTATGTGTAGGCGGGAACGATAACCTCATCACCCTGACCAACGCCTAAAATTCTTAAGGTCATTTCAGCGCAAGCAGTCTGAGAAGAAAGACAAACAGCCTTTTCGGTATTGCAGAACTTAGCAATGCGGGATTCGAAAAGCTTTGTTTTAGGGCCTGTTGTAATCCAGCCTGATTTAAGTACATCAACGACTGCGTTAATCTCAGCCTGAGTTATATCAGGGGGAGAAAAAGGAATATTTCTCATAACATTAACTCCTTTATATACAAAAAGCATAAATTACTACTTTATCACAAGAGTGAGTCGAGCATATCCCAATCAGATTTTGAGGGACAATTTTTACTCACAATATAGCTGAGAATATAAGTTCCTACTATATCACGATAATTATACATCAAAGGAGTTTGGGTGTAAAGAGATTTTTGTCGGCTTTGTTAAATTTGCCTATTATCGCACTTAATATCCCTTAAGCTTAGGTTTAAATACTTATTTTTTGTGGCTTCTCCGCCCCTTATATGGCGTTCGGATTTGTTTTGCTGAAGCACTTTGTTAACCTTTTGGTATAAAGCAGAGTCTATGTATGGAAGTCGTTTGCTCACATCTTTGTGAACGGTTGACTTGCTTATGCCGAATTTACCTGCGGTAGCCCTGACTGTGGCGTTCTCTTTCACAATATATTCTCCGAGCCTTGCGGCCCGTTCCTCAACGATTTCTTTCATACTCAGTCCTCCAGAATAATGTCAGTTATTTATATGCAGGAAATTATGGCAAAATAACAAAAATCATCTGCAAAAACGGTTTACATATTTGTCAGAATGTGTTAATATTAAAGTGAATTTTTATACCCCTATATATGTTTTATATTTTAAGTAAAAGGCGGCCCAGGTATGGCAAAAACAAATACTACCTCCACCATAGATAATAAATTTGATAAAAAGAAATCGGCATACGGTGTTTTCAAGCGTGTTTTTGATATTGTGTTTTCACTTTTGTTTACGCTGATTCTTTTACCCGTATTTCTCATAATAATTCTGCTTATTGTAACCACCGATAAAGGCAGTCCCTTTTTTATTCAGAAAAGAGTTGGCAAGGATAAAAAGCATTTTAATATTATCAAGTTCCGTACAATGCGTACGCATACCGACGCAAATATTCCAACCCACCTCCTTAAAAATCCTGAGCAGTTTCTTACTCCTGTGGGCAAGTTTTTAAGAAGACTGAGTCTTGATGAACTTCCTCAGCTTATTAATATTCTTCTCGGTCAGATGTCTTTTATCGGCCCGAGGCCTGCCTTATGGAACCAGTACGATTTAATTCAGGAGCGTGACAAGTACGGTGCAAATGGTGTACGGCCGGGGCTTTCCGGCTGGGCACAGATTAACGGCAGGGATGAGATTCCCATAGCTGTTAAGGCAAGGCTTGACGGCGAGTATGTTCATAATATGAGCTTTCTTTTTGATCTTAAGTGCTTAGCAGGCACCTTTACTTCTGTATTTTTTGCAAAAGGTGTGAAGGAAGGCGGCACAGGTAAGGACGAAAACCGACCCTTAAGAATTTGTATGGTAACTACGATTGCAAAGGCTTTTGACTGGTTTGTGTCCGACAGCGCAAAGAATTTTGCCTCCAAAGGCTTTGAGGTTACCGTGATTTGCGGCGGTATGAGCGATGAGTTTAAAGAGCGTCACAGTAAGTTTGCAAAAGTTTGCGAAGTACCCTTGCAAAGGGGCATTAACCTGCCTTCGTTAATAAAAAGCACAAAAGCCCTGAGAAGGATTTTTAAAGAGGGCAGATTTGACGTTATTCAGTACGCTACTCCCAATGCGTCGTTGTGCTGTACTCTTACTCCGGGCTTTAAGAAAATCCCTGTCAGGGTTTACGGTCAGTGGGGCATTCGCTACATAGGTTTTGGCGGAATTAAAAGAAAGCTTTTTAAGTTTATTGAAAAGTTTACCTGTAAAGGTGCAACCAAAATTTACGCAGTAAGCCCTAAGAATATGGAACTTGCCATAAACGAAAATCTTTGCAAAGCAGATAAAATTGCAGTTATCGGCAAGGGCGGTACTGTCGGTGTTGACTTTAATGTGTACGACATAAGCCGCAAAGAGGATTTCAGAAATGAAATCAGGGCTGAGTACGGCATTGACGAAGATACTTTTGTTTTCGGATACATAGGCAGGCTTAACAAAGACAAGGGCGTGGGTGAGCTTTTAAGTGCTTACAGAGCTCTTTTACATAACCATAAAAACACAAGGCTTTTCCTTATTGGTATGGAGGATAATACCAACCCTCCCGAAAAGGAGCTTATTGACTGGGCGAAAGGCTGCAGTGAAGTTTATATTACCGGCCACAAGTCTTCAAATGAGGTTGCAAAGTATATGTCGGCTTGCGATTTGCTTGTGCTTCCTACTTACAGAGAAGGCTTTTCTATGGTGCTTCAGGAGGCAATGGCTATGAAGCTTCCTATTATCACCACAGATGTGCCCGGCCCCAGCGAGGTTATAGAAGAGGACATAAGCGGTGCTTTGGTGCCTTCGCACAATGACAAGGCGTTGCTTTCAAAAATGACGGAGCTTATGGGGAACGAAAAACTTAGAAATCTTTATGCGGAAAACGGAAGAAAAAGGGTAGAAAAATATTTTGCCCGTCCTGTTATGCTTAAAAATATATATGAGTTTTATTGTAAGCTTTTAGGTATCAATAATAAGCATCTCAAATATATGTACCTGACTGCAGACCCTGAGGCCGCAAAAACTGCCGAGGAGGCAGGTGTTGACAGAATTTTCCTTGACCTTGAAATTCTTGGTAAATTTGAGCGTCAAGGGCACCTTGATACCGTTGTTTCACATTCGAGCATCGAGGATGTAAAAAAGGTGAGGGAAGCAGTTAATAAAGCCGAGCTTCTTGTAAGGTGTAACCCTGTGCATCAGGGCCTTAAGGCTGAGATTGACAAGATAATAAATGACGGTGCGGATATTATTATGCTGCCTTATTTTAAAACAACCGACGAGGTTAAAACTTTTATCGATTATGTTGGCGGCAGGGTGCCTACAGTGCTTCTCTTTGAAACTGCCGAGGCAGTTGAAAATGCAGATGAGATTTTAGCACTTGAGGGTATAGTTGAAGCTTACATAGGTCTTAACGATTTGCACTTAAGCTACAAGATGAAGTTTATGTTCGAACCTCTTGCAGACGGCACAGTCGAAAATCTTTGCAAAAAGTTTAAAGCTAAGGGAATTCCATATGGCTTCGGAGGTTTGGCAAAAATTGGCGAGGGAATGCTTTTAAGCGACTATATCATAGGCGAGCACAAGCGGATTGGCTCAACCAGTGCCATTCTTTCCCGCAATTTCCGTCGAAAAATAAGCGACAGTAAGCCCGTGGAAAATTTAAGCCACGAAATTGCACTTTTACGCAGAAGAGAAAATGAAATATCAGACTGGAGCAAAGAACAGTTTGAGGAAAACAGGAAAACAGTTTGCACAATGGTTGAAGCAATTACCGAAAAGCTTTCCGCTGTATAACGTTTTTTAAAAAGGATTGATACAATGTTTTTCAGCATTATTATTCCGATGTATAATTCACAGCAGTATATTGCAGAGTGTGTTGACAGCTTGCTTTGTCAGACAATGAAGGATTTTGAGCTTGTTGTTGTTGATGACGGCTCTAAGGATAAAAGCGGAGAAATAGTACGCACTTATATGGAGAAAGACAGCAGAGTCCGTCTTATATCACAAGAAAACTCAGGGCAATCCAAAGCAAGAAACAGAGGCCTCAGAGAAAGTCAGGGAGAATATATAATCTATCTTGACAGCGACGACTTTGTTATGAAAGAGGATTTTCTCCAAAAGGTAAAAAGCACAATAGAGAGCACAGCCGCCGATGTGGTTATGTATCGTTATGTAAAGTACTATGACGGAGAAAATCCAAGGTTTGAAAAAAGCCACTACGATTTTCAAGGCACCGAGGGTATTTCAAGCCCCGAAAAACTTTTGCCTCTGCTTGCCCGAAAAGATGCTTACTACGGTTCGGCTTGGACTAAAAGCGTAAAAAGAGAGTTGCTTATAAAGCACAGTATCTTTTTTGACGAAAAGCTTTCCTGCGAGGATTTTGACTGGAGCTATCGCATAATTGAAAAAGTAAAATCAATAGTCTGCCTTGATGAGGTTTTTATCGCTTACAGACAGCGTCAAGGCTCTGTTACAAAGTCAGGCTCCTACAAAAATGCTGCGGATTTTCTTTTGATGGTGGAAAAGTACAAGGCGAGGTATGAAGATGCTAATTTTTCCTTAAGCACTGAAATGCGTCAGGGGCTTCTGGCTACGGTTGCAAAGTATTATGCCAATTTGCTTTTAACCTACATCAGGGTAAACAGCAATGACAAAAAGCTAATGAAACCAAGGCTCAAGGCTTTGGCTTCGGTTCTTGATTACGGCACCAGCAAAAGACCTGTTACCCTGAGAAAGTTTTACAGAATTTTTGGTTTTTCTTTGACGCTGAAGGTTTTTTCTGTGCTTGACTTACTCTATACAAAGGTGAAATTATGAAAAGTTCACTCCCTAAGGTTCTGGTGCCTGCAATAAATGTCTGGCAGGACAGCGGTAACATCCGCACCTTGCCCGAGATTTTTGCATCTTACGATAAGGCTAAGGTTGCACAGATATATACTAAAGCAGGACTGCCGCAAACAGAAGTTTGCGATAAGTTTTTCAGAATTAATGAAAATGCTGTGCTCAAAAGCATTTTTAAGCGTAATATAAAAACCTCATCAGAGGTGAAAAATCAGACTGAGCCCATTTCGGCTCAGGAAGCTAAGGAGCTTGCTGAGCAACAGAACAGATACAGCAGCGGCAGAAAAAAGTTTGGAAATCTCATGGCTCTTTGCCGCGAGTTTGTGTGGTTTTTCGGCAAATGGAAAACCAAGGAGCTTGATGAATTTATAGATTCTTTTGCTCCAGAAGCTTTGTTTGTGCCTGTGTATCCTGTGGTGTATATGGCAAGGCTTCAGCTTTATATAATCAAGCGTACAGGTGTGCCTGTGGTAAGCTATATATCTGACGATAACTATACCTACAAGCCCTGCGGCAAAAATCCTGTAGCCTTATTCCACCGATTCTGGCTTCGCAAAGGCGTTAAAAAAATCATTAAAAGCTCCAAGGTGCTTTTTGTTATAGCACCAAAGCAAAAGGAAGAGTACGACAGGCTTTTTGGGGTGGACAGCATTCTGCTTACAAGAGCTATTGAAATGCCAGAAGAGAGCCTGAGAGTATCTGAGCCTCAGCTGCCGCTTAAAATGATTTACACAGGTAAGCTTGGAATCGGCAGGGACAAGTCTCTGGCAGAGATTGCAAAGGCGGTTTCGAAAATAAACGAAGACGGAGAAATGCTTTCCCTCAGCATTTATTCAGGGGACACACCCTCTGAAGCTGTGGCAGAGGCTTGCTGCGGCAAGGGAGTAAGGTTTTGCGGCAGTGTACCTGCTCAGAAAGTAGAAGAGCTTACTAAAGAAGCTGATATAACCATATTTGCCGAATCCTTGGAAAAACGCTTTAAAAATACAGCAAGACTTTCTTTTTCCACAAAACTTACTGATTACTTTAAAAGCGGAAGCTGTATTTTTGCCATTGGCTCTGAGGATATAGCTCCTATGGATTATCTTATAAAAGAGGATGCGGCTATTGTCGTTACATCTTACGATGATATAGAAAAAAGCCTGAGGAGGCTTTGCAGTAATCCTGAGCTTGTAGCAAAATACAGCGAAAAGGCTTTTTATACAGGAATAAAAAACCATAACCCGCAAAAGGTTATGGGAGAATTCAGAAGGGTTATGTGCTCTTTGACTGAAGAGTAAGCCCTCATAATGTGTTTTATGAGAATATTACAGATTAACGGGGTTTACCCCATAAAAAGCACAGGCAGAATTGTTAAGGAAATCGAAGCCGTGCATAAGAAAAATAACATTGAGTCTTTTGTTGCAACAAGTGAATGCACCCTTAAAAAGAGCAGTGTGCATACTATGGGCTCGGATTTGTATATAAAAGCAAATATACTTAAAACAAGGCTTTTCGGCAAACACGGATTTTACAATAAATCTGCAACCCGTAAGCTTTTAAGGTGGATAGATGAAATCAAGCCTGACATTATCCATCTGCACAATATTCATGGGCATTATATAAATGTAAAGCTTTTATTTGAATATATAAAAAAACACAGCATACCCGTAGTGTGGACCTTGCACGATTGCTGGGCTTTTACAGGGCATTGCTCTCATTTTGACTATAAAGGCTGTCAAAAATGGCTGCAGGGTTGCTTTGATTGTCCAATGCAGAGAAGCTACCCCGGTTCATGGTTTTTTGATAGGTCAAAGGGCAATTACAAGGACAAAAAAGACCTGTTTACAAGTGTACCCAAGATGCATATTGTTACCCCCTCCAACTGGCTTAAAGGACTGTGCGAAAAATCCTTTTTAGGCAAATATCCTGTTAGTACAATTCACAATGGAATTGATACAGAGGTGTTTTCTCCTACGGTTTCTGATATACGCAAGGAGCTTAATTTGGAGAATAAGTTTGTTATTTTAGGAATTATCAACAAGTTTTCGGGCTATAAGGGCGGAGAGTATTTTTTAGAGCTTTCACAGACGCTTTCTGAGGATGAGGTTATTGTTCTGGCAAGCCTGGAGGAAAATCCTGATACCTTACCCAAAAATATAATTCCTCTTCCCAGAACTGCTGATGACAAAAGGCTGGCAGAAATTTATTCCATGGCAGATGTGTTTGTTAATCCTACATTACAGGATACGTTTTCTATGGTTAACATTGAAGCACTTGCCTGCTCAACTCCAGTTGTAACCTTTAATTCAGGAGGAGCCGCCGAGATGCTTAGTGACAAAAGCGGTATTTCCGTAAACAGAGGAGATACAAAGGCTCTTTACGATGCCATTCAGAAGGTAAAGGCAGAAGGATTATCCTTTGATGCTTGTCGTAAACAGGCACTTAATTTTAAAACAGAGGATTGCTTTATAAAGTATCTGGATATCTATAAATCAGTTTCAGATATGTGATTTAAGGAGATTTTATGTTGTTTTGGCTTTTAATGCTGCTGAGCATCATCATAATATGGTTTATGATTCCCGATGCTCTGGGCGAAAAAAAGAAAAAGCTAATATTTTTAGGTCTGGCCTTTTTTATCCTTGTTATGTTTTTAGGAAGCAGGGACAACGGCGGCAGAGTAGGAACCGACCTTTACGGATATTACAGATGGTACCGAAGGGCTATGAACCTGCCGTTGGATCAGCTGCTTTTATATAACGGCGTGGAGGATGGTTATCTGATTCTCAACAAGGTTCTGGCTACCATTGTGCCGTGGAATCAGTTTATTTTTTATTTTCAGGCGGCATTTTGTACGGGAATTATGTTCTGGTACATTTACCGCAACGCAGAAAATGTTTTTTTAGGCGTAATTGTATATATCTGCGTAGGTCCGTGGCAGTTTTTTCTTACAGGATTCAGGCAAGCCATCGCCTGCTGTATATGCTATATTGCCTTTGAGCTTATAAAAAAACGCAGGACTTCTTATGATGTAGCGGCACTTTTGCTTATTTTTCTGGCATCCACCATACATACAACGGCATGGCTGTTTCTGACGGTGTTTGTCATAAGATACTTTAAGGTTGGCAGGAATATTATTATTTTCAGTGGGTTTGTTACAATGTTGGGAGTTATCTTTTCTGATGACCTTATGGCGTTGGGAAACGAAACCTTAGGCAGAGATTATACTGCAGGTCTTTATTCAGGCAATATTTTAGGCGGAATTGTGCCCATTATGGTTTACCTTATAGCATTGATTATTTCCTACATAGTGTGGCATAGCGACAAAAGCTTTACTGATGACTATTCTATGGAAATCAAAATGATGATTTTCGGATTGTGTCTTTACACGTTAAGGTATAACACCACCGTGTTTGAGCGTATGAGCCACTATTTTACTCCTGTTATTTCAATACTTCTTCCATCGGCAATAATGAGGCTAAAGGATAAGCGAGAGGTAAAAGTAGTGTCGGCAATTTGTATTGCTTTATGTATAGGTTTGTTTATTTACCGCACTTATACTCAGTACGGTGTGTATCACGTTTATTGGGAATAGAGGTGTATGGATTTTGATAATTACCCTTGTGTCATCTTACCTTAATCATCACCAGCTTTTGTTTTGTAATGCTCTGAGGGAAAGATGCGACGAGTTTTACTATATTTCTACAGGCAGAATTTCCAGGGCAAGACTTCGCCTTGGTTATAAAGAGCTGGACTATGAGTATGATTTTGTCACAAGAACCTACGACGGTTCTGCAACAAAAGAGCAAGTATACGATATTTTAGCAAAAAGCGATGCGGTGATTTTCGGTTCCTGCCCCAATAGCTTTATAGAATACAGAATTAAGCTCGATAAGCTTTCCTTCCTGTTTTCCGAGCGTTTTTTTAAAAAGGGAGTCTGGCGTAGATTTTACCCTCCTACAAAAGAAAAGGTTATGAGCAGAATCGTGAGGTTTAAGGACAGGAATATATATGTTCTTTGTGCCAGTGCCTTTCTTGCGTGGGACTTGTCGCTTCTGGGATACCCTGCGGATAAGTGCTATAAATGGGGATATTTTCCTATGGTTGATTTGCTTGAGGAGTATCCCGAAAGGAAAAACGAACGTGTTCGGATTTTGTGGGTAGGCAGAATGCTTAGACTTAAGCGTGCCGATACAGCCCTGAAAGCCTGCCGTGCTCTTTTTAAGTCGGGCGTGGATTTTAAGCTTTACTTTATCGGCGACGGAGAATGCTCAGAGGAGCTTAAAGCCTTAAGCGACAGATACGGCTTAGGGGAAAAGGTAAGTTTTTTAGGTTCTATGCCTCCCGAAGAGGTAAGAAAAGCTATGCTTGAAAGCGATATTTTCCTTTTTACAAGTGATTTCCGCGAAGGCTGGGGAGCTGTGCTTAACGAAGCAATGAGCTGTGGCTGTGCGGTGCTTGCCAGCAGTGCAATAGGCTCGGTGCCCTTTCTTATAGAAGACGGGAAAAACGGTCTTATATACAAGTTCGGTTCACAAAAGGATTTTGACAGAAAGCTTAAAATTCTTGCAAGCGACAAGGAAAAACGCAGAGCTTTAGGTAAAAATGCCATTGATACCCTGAAAAACTTATATTCGGCAGATGTAGCCGCCGAAAGGCTTGTGGAGTTTATAAAGGGCAACGGTGCTGAGTACACCGAGGGACCTATGTCAAGGGCTGAAATTATTAAAAACAAGTGGTATAAATGATGAAAGAACTTTTTCTTTGCGGACACACAGGCAGCGATAACAGAGGCTGTGAGGCAATTGTCCGTTCAACGGTAGATGTGTTTAATAAGGCGGGTTTATGCTCCAAACCTGTGTTGGCAACCTTTGCCCCTGAGCAGGACAAGGCACGAAATCTTGACGCTAAGGCAGAGCTTCTGGTTTATGATGCTTATTCGTCTAAAGCACAGCGTATGTTTTATGCAGGCATACGCAAGGTTTTTAAAAGCAACCGCGCAGGACAGAATGTAATCCAGCGTAAGCTTTGGAAAAGGATGCTTAAGGGGGATTTGTGTCTTAATGTAGGCGGCGATACATATTGCTACAATAAGCCTACGGTAAGTATGGCACTTAATAAGCATAATTCAAAAAAAAACATACCGTCAGTGCTTTGGGGATGTACGGTTGAGGCTGAGGGCCTTGAAAAAGATATAATTAAAGACCTTAAAAGATATACCCTGATTGTTGCCAGAGAAACTATGACAGTAGAGGCACTTAAGAAGGTAGGCGTAGAGGAAAACAGAATAATCCGTTGCTGTGACCCTGCCTTTACACTTGAAACAACAGAAACCGACTTGCCGGTTGGCTTTGCTGAGGGTAATACTGTGGGAATAAACGTAAGCAGTCTTGTAAGCAGTCAGGCGGTTTTTGAGGCGGTTTGCTACCTTGTTGAAAGAATAGTAAAGGATACGGATATGAACGTATGCTTTGTGCCTCATGTTTATAATGCCCAAAGGCACACAGGTGACATAGCTATACACCGAAGGCTTTTGAAGCGGCTTTCTGAGTACAAGGACAGAATTGCAGTTGTTGAGGAGGATTTGTCCTGTACACGGCTTAAGTACATAATTTCCAAGTGCAGGTTTTTTGTGGGTGCACGCACTCACTCAATAATTGCGGCTTATTCAAGTTCTGTTCCTGCTCTCGCTTTGGGATATTCAATGAAATCTCTGGGAATAGCTACTGATATTTTCGGTAAGGCAGAGGGATATGTTCTTTCTTACAAAGATATCGCAGACAAAGCCGATATTTACAAAAGGTTTGATGAAATTGTAAAAAACGAGGGCAAAATCAAGGCTCATTACCGTAAGTTTATGCCCGATTATATAAAAACAGTAGAGGATACAGTAAAAATGTTTTTGGAAAGGTATCTGAAGTAAGTATATGCAAAAATCTCAAAGAAAAATCGGAATGATGCTGTCTTATGTTAACAGCCTTCTGCTTATTGTTGTTAACATATTTTTAACCCCTTTTCTGGTCAAAAGTTTAGGTGACAGCGAATACGGCATTTATCAGATGATGGCATCCTTTGCGGGTTACCTGGTGCTTGTGAATTTCGGCACAGGCACGGTTATGACCCGATATGTGTCTATTGCTCTGGAAAAAAAGGATAAAAAAAGCGAGAAAAACTACATTGCTACCTGCCTTGTTATTACTTTGGCTTTAGGTGCGGTTGTTTTACTTGCGGCGGTTGTACTTTTTGTTTTTCTTGAAAGTATATATTCGGCAAGTATGACTCAGTCCCAGATTGAAAAGGCAAAGGTGCTTTACCTTTTTATTGCAGGTAATGTGCTTGTTTCTCTTTTTATACATACATTTCAGGGGATTATAAATGCCTATGAAAAATTTGCGTTAAATAACCTTTGGCAGATTTTAAGAACATTTTTAAAAGTTTTGCTTATTGTGGTGTTATTTTCCGTTAAAGCCGATAGCGTTATAATTGTTGCTGTAGACCTTTTGCTTTCTGTGGCATTGCTTGTGTTTGATATTTTCTATTTGCTTTTAAGGCTCAAAGTAAGGTGGAAGCTTTACTTTTTCGACAAAGAGATGTTTACTTCTTCCGCCGTGTTTGCCCTTGCAATTTTTCTGCAGTCGATTGTTAATCAGGCTAATACCAAGGTTGACATAACGGTTCTGGGAATAATGATAGGTCCCGAAAGCACAACTCGCTATTCTGTAGCAATGCATGTGTTTTCCGTATTTTCTGCAATTTCAACTACGGCGGTGGCGGTGTATCTGCCAAAGTTCAGCCGTATGTTTGCAGACAAAAAAGTAAGCGGTGAAGAAGTTACCAAGGCGATGATTGCTCCCTCAAGAGTGCAGACCCTTATGAGCGGTGCAATTTTATGCGGATTTTTGATTTGCGGTAAGGATTTTATTAACGTATGGATGGGCGAGGAATATTCCTTTTCCTGGTGGATTGCCGTAATTATTATGGTGCCCTCGTTTTTAGTGTATTTTAATGGCGTAATTGTTTCTGTGCTTGACGCTATGGGTAAGCGGCTTGTACGCTCGGTTGTCCTTGCAGGTATTGCACTTTGCAATATTGCCCTTACTGTTGTGCTGGTGTACTTCTTTGGCGAAATCGGTGCTCCCATAGGCACAGCTGTTGCCATCTTAACAGGCTCGGTAATTGTTATGAACATTTACTATGTTAAGGTCCTGGGAATTAAATTTAAGTTTCTCTGTGCTCAGGTTTTCAAAGGGATTTTGCCGTCTTTGATTATTGCGTTACTGGTAAGCCTGCCCTTTGTTTTTGTTTTTGACAAGAATTTTTGGGGACTTATTATAAAAGCAGGTGTTTTTGTAGTTTCCCTCGGGGTGTGCCTGCTTTTATTCGGATTTAATAAGGAAGAAAAAGCACTTTTAACAGGATTATTTAAAATGAAAAGTAAGTAATGAATTTACCAAAGAGCAATTTATGTACAGGTTGCGGTGCTTGCGTAAATGTTTGCAGCAAGGGTGACCTTGCCTTAAAGCCGGATAGTTGCGGCTTTTTGCATCCTGTTTTAAACAGCTCTTTATGCTCTGACTGTAAAATGTGCGAGAATGTTTGTCCTCTTTGTACTTACCCCGATATATCAAAAGTAAAAAGAGGTTTGCCGTAAGAGCCACAGATAAGGATACTGAGGAAAAAGCTCTTCAGGCGGTGCTTTTACGGGAATTAATCGTGTAAGCGACATAACTTTAGGTGATGCGTGGAACGAAACACCCGAAAGCCCAGAACTGAAAAACGGCAGAGGACTGAGCCTTGTGCTTGTGAATACGGAAAAGGGAGAAAAACTTTTGGCAGAGGCAAAAGGCAAAGTTTTAAGTGAGGAGCTTTCTTGTGATGTGCTTGAGAAAAACAAGCCCTTAAATGTTCCGACTAAGGCAAATCCTCTTAAAGAAAAATATTACCATGATATGTACAGGCTCAGCTTTGACAAGCTTACAGCAAAATACTGCGGTGCTTCTTTGGCAGCAAAATTAAGACGCTTTGCGGCGAAAAAATTATATAGGTGGAAACAGATTTGAACAGTACCGAAAAACTGCTGATTGAGATTCTTTCGGCTTTTGTAAACGGGAGAGAACCCGAAATTCCAACTGAATATGATGCTTACGAACTTTACGAGCTTGTAAAGGCACAGTCTGTGTCAGGCATAGCGGGATATATGCTCAATAAGTACGGTTTTACAGAATTTGCTAAGAAAGAAAAGAGATTTGGGGATATATTTGATAAAACCGTTACTCAGCTTATCCGCAGGGAGGTTTATGCTCAGAACCTGCTTTTAAAGCTAAGTGCAAATGAGATTCCTCATATTGTTTTCAAGGGTTTGGTGGTAAAGGACAGTTACCCTGTGCCGGAGCTGAGAACTTACGGCGATATTGATATTATCATCCGCAAGGAAGACAGGGAAAAAAGCCACAGTCTTATGTGTGACTCAGGCTTTCGTTGGGAGCTTATGGACGGCGGAGACGTGTATTCCTACAAAAGGGCCGGGGAGCATTATGAGCTTCATACCACCCTTAATTCTGAGAAAACCAAGCTTTCAGAATGTATGAACAACTTCTGGGATTATACAAGGTGCAGAAGCGGTTTTACTTATGAGTTTGAAAACGAGTTTCACTTAAGCTACCTCATAAGCCATATCGAAAAGCATTTTTACGGCTCAGGTGCAGGGGTTAGGATGTACCTTGACATTGCCCTGTTTTTAAAGAAGCATAAAGATACCCTTGACCTTGCAAAGGTCAGAGGATTTTTAAGAGAATGCGACCTTGAAAGGTTCTATGACTCAACGCTTTTCCTTTGCAGTAAGTGGTTTGGCACAGATGTAAAGCCTGAGGAAGAAATGAGTGAGGAGCTTTATAACGAGTTTTGCAGATATACCTTCAGAGGCGGTGTTTTCGGTATACAGGAAAAAGAAAGCTGTAACGAAAACTCGGTTCGGCAGGCAATATCCCAAAAGGGCAAGGCAGGCAAATTAGCTCTTGTTTTAAGTCACATTTTTCCACCCTACAGGGAAGTAAGGCGTATATATCCTTTCTTTAACGGTAAGCCTTATTTACTGCCTGCAGGCTGGGTGGTGCACCTCTTTAGGGCAGGTAAACGCTCAGGCCTTAAAAATATAAAGCAAATAGCCACAGCCGACGTAGAAAAAGCTAAAAGCGAAAAAGAATTTTTCGACCAAGTTGGCTCTAAAAGATAAGCAAAAAGCGAAAGTCGTTCCTGAAAACAGGAACGGCTTTTTCAGTCTGTCATTTTTTCTCTGAGGTTTGAAAGAATTTTCTTTTCGCGTCTGCTTATCTGCACTTGCGTCATAGAAAGCTCTTTGGCGGTGGCGGTTTGGGTTTTGTTTTTAAAATACCTCAGGGTTATAATAAGCCTGTCCTTTTCATCCAGCTCTTCAATGGCTTTCTGCAAAGTAAGCTTTTCGGAAAGTGCCTCTTCGCAGGAGTTAACAGGGATGAAAAGCTCCTGCTCATCGTCATCGTCTGTATGGTAGCTTAAAGACAGAGGAAGTCTTGCCGAGGATAAAGCTTCGGTGATTTCTTCATTGCTTACGCCTAATATCCGACTAAGCTCAGACACGGTAAGCTCCACTCCTCTTTCTTTAAGGCTTTGTTCGTTAAGGCGGTTGGCTTTAAGTGAAAGCTCCTTTATCTTTCGGCTTACCTTAATACTTCCGCCGTCTCGCCATATACGCTTGATTTCGCCTAAAATTGCAGGTACGGCATAGGTGGAAAGCTTAAAGCCTTTGCTCTCGTCGAAGTTATCTATAGCCTTGATAAGCCCTATACAGCCTGCCGACACTATGTCTTCGTAGTCAACGCCCTTGCCTGTGAATTTTTTAGCCACAGCGTGAACAAGGCCTAAGTTTTCCTCTACCTTTTTGTGTCTTTCTTTAAGGGTCATTTTTAGTTATTTTTTTCTTAAGGGTGACGGTGGTGCCCTTGTTTAATTTGGAGCTTACTTTTATGCTGTCCATAAAGCTCTGCATTACCGCAAAGCCAAGGCCTGCACGCTCCTCACCGCCTGTGGTAAACAAAGGCTCCATTGCTTTTTCTATGTTTTCAATTCCGCATCCCTTGTCACGGATTTTAACAGATACCACGTTTGTATCGGTGATTCTGACGGTTATGTAAATTACTCCGCATTGCCCCTTGTAGCCGTGAACTATGGAGTTTGTCACAGCCTCGGAAACCGAAGTTTTGATGTCTGCAAGCTGACTGATGGTGGGGTCAAGCTGCATTACAAAAGCCGCTACAGCGCTTCGTGCAAATGCTTCGTTGGCACTTTTGGCAGGAAAATTAAATTTAACTTCGTTTATACATTTCATTTCATCACCCCCAGAGTTTCGATTCCCGAAAGGGAAAACATCCTTTTTAAATGAGGTGGTACGTTTGTAACCTCCACATTTCCGCCCATAAGTGACATCTGGCGGTATCTGCCCATAATAAGACCAATGCCTGAGGAGTCCATAAACTGAACGTCCTTGTAGTCAAGCTTCAGGGTTTTAGGCTTCAGCATTTCTGCCTTGGAGTCGATTTTTTTGCGGATAACCGCCGCCGAGTGGTGGTCAAGCTCCCCTGAAAGGTGAGCTGTAAGCACAGAATTTTCAAATTCAAGCTCAAGCATTTTTACACATCCTTAAAATAATATATGCCCATACCTATTTTATTAAGTATGGGCATAATTTTTTGAATTATTCTGTTGTCGGAAAATTTATTTTTTTAGTATATATGGTCTGAGCTCCCCTGCAAGGTAAAGAGAACCGCAGATTATAAGGGCGGCGTTTTCTTGTTTTGCTTTTTCTAAAGCCTTGTCGAAGCCTTCAAAGGGAGTAGAGCAGGGGGTTACATCTTCAATATGCTTTCTGAGTATTTCTGCCATATCTTCTGCTGTTCTGCTTCTGGGGTTAGAAACAGGCACAGTAAAGGCAGAGCCGAAAAGTCCCTCTGCATATCTTGATGAGGTAAGGCTGTCTTTGTCGGCGAGCATTCCCATAAGAAGCACACGTTTGTTGCCTCTTGTGTACTTTTTTACGGCATTCGCAAATGCCAGCATTCCGTCGGCATTGTGGGCACCGTCTAAAATAATAAGAGGCTCTTTTGAGAGCACCTCAAATCTTGCAGGGTTAACGGCATTCTTAAAGCCCTCAATCATAGCGGTTTCGCTGATTTTAATGCCTGCATCCTTAGTAAGTACCGCTAAAGCCGCCAAAGCTGTGCGTGCATTTTTAACCTGATGCTCGCCGATAAGGCTCAGTTCAAGACTAAGACCATTAAATTCAAGAGTTGTGCCGTCGATACTTTCATCCAATGCTTTCACTTTGATATCAGTTGAGAAAAGCAATGGTGAGTGGTGGCGGATTGCGTTGTTTTTAATTGCTCTTGCGGCACCCTCTTCCTGCTCTGAGGATACAACAGGGCAGGTATCCTTGATAATTCCGCATTTCTGCTCTGCGATTTCCTCAATGGTTTCGCCTAAGATGTCGGTGTGGTCCAAGCTTATGGAGGTGATAACTGAGCAAAGGTTAGTTTTGATAACATTTGTGCAGTCTAAAAGACCGCCAAGGCCTGTCTCTAAAACAGCAAGGTCTACCTTCTCACGCTTGAAATATTCAAAGCACAAAGCTGTTACAAACTCAAACTCGGTGATTATAATGTCCTCATTATTAAGCTTTTCTACAAAGGAGAACACATATTCCGTAAGTTCAGCGAGTTTTTCATGGGGAATAGGGGTGGAGTTTATCTGGATTCTTTCAGTGAAATCTGTAATAAAAGGAGAGATAAAAAGCCCTGTTTTATAGCCTGCACTTTTAAGAACGGAAGATATAACGGCACACACCGAGCCTTTGCCGTTGGTGCCTGCCACGTGTATGTACTTAACATCATCCTGAGGGTTACCCATATCTCTTAAAAGCCTTTTAACTCTGTCAAGACCGGGACGAGAGCCGAATTTATTAAGGGAATGAATTTTTTCTAAAGCTTCTGTGTAGGTCATTTTGTAAGCTCCCTGTAGATTTCGTTTTTCTTAAGTCCGCTTACAGAGGCGGCCTTTTTTGCGGCGTCGGAAATTTTCAAGCCTTCTTCAATAAATGAATTTGCAAGATTTACGGCTTCTTCCAAGGTCATTTCCTCTTTTGCTTCCTCTGCCTTGCCTTCCAATACCAGCACAATTTCGCCCTTTAAGGGATTTTCTTCAATAGCTTCACAGGCTGTTTTGGTGGTGGTGCGGATAACCTCTTCGTGGATTTTGGTAATCTCACGGACAATGGTGAGTTTTCTTTCGCCAAAATATGAATAAAGGTCCTTTAAGGTGTTGGGAAGCTTGTGGGGTGCTTCGTAAAAAATCATTGTACGTTTTTCATTTAAAAGGGACTCCAGATGTTCTTTGCGGCTCTTTTTGTTTACGGAAATAAAGCCCTCAAAGGTAAAGCGTCCTGTAGCAAGGCCTGAAACACAAAGTGCCGAAATTAAAGCCGAAGGGCCGGGCACAACCACGGTTTTAATGCCAAGGTTACCGCATTCTCTGACTAAGTCCTCTCCCGGGTCAGAGATACAGGGCATGCCTGCATCACTTACCACAGCACAGCTTTCGCCTTTTAAAATCCTTTGGCAGATTTCAGAGGTTCTTTGTGCCTTGTTATGCTCAAAGTAACTTACCATAGGCTTTTTTATGCCAAGGTGATTCAAAAGTTTTAGGGTAACTCTTGTATCCTCGGCGGCTATAAAGTCAACTTCATTTAGAGTCTGAGCGGCACGAGGCGAAAAGTCCCCTAAATTACCGATAGGTGTGCCTACAACGTAAAGGGTGTTTTTCTCAACCATTTGTCATCCTCCCTGCGTTTTGCTGATAACAGCCGTAAATCTCGTTCATTTCGTCAGTAAATGAACCGTCAGTATTTTCTATAATAAGGGTAGGAAGAACCTCAAGGTATCCTTCCTTGCCGCCTTTTTTGCCTTTTAAAAGGAAAAGCTTCGGCTTTTTGTCTGCCTTTCCCTGAACAAGCCTGAGTTCCTTAGGCTCTAAGTCGTATTTTCTGAAAAGAGTTAAAGCATCAGTAAGCCTTTCAGGTCGCTGACACATACAGAAATTCCCCGAAAACTGCAAAAGCTTGGAGGCACACTTAACCACGTCTTCCATTGTACAGCTTGCTTCGTGGCGGGCTAAAAGCTTGCCTTCCTCGGGGTTGGTAACTCCGCCACCTGCGATTTTATAAGGCGGATTACAGGTTACAACGTCAAAGTAGCCAAAGGGAACCTTGCCTTTAAGGTTATTCAGGTCTTCGCAAAGCACCGTAAAATTTTCAGAAAGATTGTTGTGGTTAACGCTTCTGTCTATCATATCTGCGGCTTCACTCTGAATTTCCACAGCGGTAATTTTAAGATTTTTGCTAAAACGGCACCACAAAAGGGGAATTGTGCCACAGCCTGAGCCAAGGTCAACACATTTTGCGTTTTTCTTAGGATTTGCAAAGTGAGATAATAAAATTGTATCGGTTGTAAAGTGGTGAGTAGGGGATACGATAACTTCAATGCCGTTTCCCAAAGGCTCTAAATGTTCGTTTTCTTTAAGCACCTTTAACCCTCCTTTGTGTTTACCATAATATAATTATATAAAAACAAGACCGCACCCATCTAAGTGAGTGCGGTAGGCTTGTAAGTAATTAGGAAATTACTCCTCTACGGGAGCTCCAACGGGGCATGCGTCAGCACAAGCACCGCAATCTGCACAAGCATCTGCGTCAATTACATACTTGCCGTCGCCCTCGGAAATAGCACCGCAGGGGCACTCGTCAACGCAAGCACCGCAGCTGATGCAATCGTCATTGATAATGTATGCCATGGAGACACCTCCTTAATTAGTATCGCTTATATTGTAGCATATTTTTTTAAAAATGCAATTGTTTTTGCAGATTTCCTGAAAAAACTATGTTATTCCAGATTTTTGAGGTCTTCTGCCTCTTCCTTGCTTACCTTTTTGGTAAAGCCGTCTTTAAGAAGCTTAACTTCCTTAACCTTAAACACCTGAGGTGCAGCTTCGTCGGGAGTATTGTCCATATGAACTTTAAGCATTCCTGTAACAAGGCTTACTTCTACAACTCTGCCCTTGCCAAGGGGAGTTTTAACAATAGCACCGTATTTGGGAGTGTTCTTGATAAGGTCAAGGTATGCATCTTCCTCGTACTTTAAGCAGCACATAAGTCTGCCGCAGGTGCCCGAAATCTTAACAGGAGAAAGTGAAAGCCCCTGGTCCTTTGCCATTTTGATTGAAACAGGTTGGAAGTCCCCTAAGAAGCTGCTACAGCAGAAGGGTCTGCCGCAAACGCCAAGTCCGCCAAGCATTTTTGCTTCGTCTCTGACACCTATCTGGCGAAGCTCAATTCGGGTTTTAAAAACAGAGGCAAGGTCTTTAACCAAGGCTCTGAAGTCTACTCTGCCGTCAGCAGTAAAGTAGAAAAGAAGCTTTGAGTTGTCAAAGGTATACTCAACGTTTACAAGCTTCATATCGAGGTTGTGCTCGGCCACCTTTTTCTCGCAGATTACAAGGGCTTTTTTCTCAAGCTCGCGGTTAGCTTCCAAACGCTTGATGTCTGCCTTTGTGGCTTTGCGGATAATCTTTTTAAGGGGATGAACAATTTCCTCGTCGGGCACATCGTGATTTGCTGAGGCAATCTGACCGCATTCTACTCCTCTTGCAGTTTCAACAATAACCATTTCGTTCTGCTCGAACTTAACGTCTGTGGGGTCAAAATAATATATTTTTCCAACTTCTTTGAAGCGTACACCTACTACTTCTGCCATGATATCCTCCTGAATTCGCCGCAAATCCATGTGCTCATAAGGCTCAGGTTTACGTTGCGGCTTATAGTATATATTGCAAAGTTCACAGTCTCTATAAGACCGATGATTTTCTTTTTTGTAAGCTTTGTGCTTAAAACCTCGCTGTATTCTTTGGAAAGCAAGGATTCCTCGCACACAGTAAGTGACAAAGCGTCGCTTAAAATTGCCCTCATTGCAGGTAAAACCTCAAGGGCAACTGCCTTGTCAGAAAGCGCGTTTGTGTTTTTTAAAAGATTAAGCTCAGAGGTTTCTGTAATGCTTAAAAGTATTTTTTTTGCAAGCTCCAAGCTCTCTTCGCTAAATCCTGTGCTTTGCTCTAAATTAAGCACAGTACACCTTGAAAGCACCGTTTCGGGCAAGGTGCCTGCGTCCTCGGTGGTAAGTAAAAATAAAATCGCCTGAGGAGGCTCTTCCAAGGTTTTAAGAAAGGCATTTAATGCCTCAACGCCCATTCGTTTGTCGGCGTCCTTTATAACGAAAACCTTTGTGTCGGCTTCGTTGGCAATTATAGAGCAAGCTCTGGTGATGTTTCTTATTTCGTCAACAGCAATTACGTCGGTTTTGCCACTGCCCTTTGCAAAGTAAATGTCGGGGTGCACACCTTTTTCGGCCTTGTGGCAGGGAATACACTCTGAGCAGGGCTTGCTTTCACTTTTGCATACAGCCCATTTTGAAAGGAGCAGAGTGAGAGCATCTCTTGTTTCAGAATTTCCGCCGTTTAAAATAAGAGCGTGGGGGAAGCGGTGGCTTTGCTCTAAACTTAAAAGCTCGGCTTTTAAGTTTTCGTTGCCTGTTAAGTTTTCAAAATTCAAAGTAAGCTCACCCTTCCTTTCTATTTTATCATAAATAAACTCAGTTTTCTACAGTATAATATTTACAGCTTAAAGTGCCTTGTAACAATGCCTTTTTCGGTTATATCAATATAGGCATAGCTCCCTCCGTATCCGTGGCAGGAGCCGGGGTTTACTATGTAAAGTCCGTCGTCGTAGTCCTCTAAAGCATTGTGGGTGTGACCGAACAAAAGCAAATCTGCATCTGCTTCTCTGGCGGCACAAACTAAGTTATATAAGCCGTACTTGGCGTTGTAAATATGACCGTGAGTAATAAAAAGCTTCTTGCCCTCTAAGGTTATTGTCTCAACATTTGAAGCCGAGGTGAAAAGGTCGCAATTTCCCTTTACGCCTATAAAGTGCTTTTCGGGGTAAAGTGCCCTTAAGCTTTCAAATTCAGAGTTACCGTCACCACAATGAATAATAACTTCGGCTTCGGGTTTAGAGTTTATAGCGGTTTTTAAAGAGTAAGTGTCGCCGTGAGTATCGGACACAACAAGAATTTTCATAAAATCACCAAGTCATAATATGAGGACACCAAACATAAATTTTACCGAGGTGTTATATATGGCAAACGAAAAACAAATGGAGAACATCGCAAAGATGCTTTCAGGCAAACTTAATATGAGCAGTAGCGAAATTATGGACAGCATGAAGTCCGGAAATGTAAATTCGGTACTTAACTCCCTGAATGCCGAAAACAGAGCCAAGGTAAGTTCCATTTTATCTAACCCTGAGCTTACAAAAAAGCTGATGGAAGACAAAGGTGTTCAGGATATTTTAAGAAAGCTTGATTTGTAATGAGTACACTTGAGGATAAGCTTTCGGGGATACTCTCAGACCCCGAGGCTGTAAGCAAGCTAAAGTCTTTAGGTTCCGCTTTAGGGCTTGACACAAGCGGAACAGTTCCTTCTCAGAAGCCCCAGCCTCAGCAAAGCTTTAATCTGCCTTTTATGGGGCAAACTCCGGTAAACGACGAAACCCTGAGCACACTAATGCGTCTGGCGCCTTTGCTTTCAGATATGGGCAAAGACGACGAAACCGCCTGCCTTTTAAATTCCCTTAGGCCTTTTTTAAGCGAGCCAAGACGAGCAAGGCTTGAGCAGGCAGGAAAAATGCTTAAGGTTATGAGGCTGCTTCCCCTTATAAGAGGAAGCGGGCTGATTTAAGGGGGTGGTAGGGTGGACAAAATGCAGGAAGATGCCATGCGAAGAGTTCGTGAAATGCAGTCGGGGAATTCTAACCGAAGACCTCAGCAAAATATCCAACCTCCTGTTGAAAACCCAAAAAAGGAAGAGGTGCAGAATAAGGAGACTAATAAGCCTGACCTTGTGCCAGAAGACCCTTTGGCAGGGCTTTTTAAGGATAAAGAAAAGCTTCTTATTCTGCTTTTGATAATGATTTTGTCACAGGAAAGCTCTAACACGGAGCTTATTCTTGCTCTTCTTTATATTATCATATAATGTCAGCGAACCTGACCGTTACCCTTAACTATAAACTTCATGCTTGTAAGCTCATTGATACCCATAGGGCCGCGAGCATGGAGTTTTTGTGTTGAAATGCCGATTTCGGCACCTAAGCCGAACTCACCGCCGTCGGTAAAGCGTGTGGAAGCATTTACGTAAACAGCCGCCGCATCAACGCTATTGAGAAACTTTTCGGTGTTTGTATAATTTTCGGTAACAATGCACTCGCTGTGGCCTGAGGAATATTTTGCAATGTGGTTTAAAGCACAGTTAATGCAGTTTACAACCTTAACTGCCAAGATGTAATCAAGGTATTCTGTAGCATAATCTTCCTCGGTAGCGGGTTTAACAGAATCACCTAAAATCTCAATGGTTTTCTCACAGCCTCTCAGCTCAACGTTTTTCTCGTCAAGCTTTGCTTTAATAAGAGGCAGAGCCTTGTCTGCAATGTTCTTGTGAACAAGGATTGTTTCGATAGCATTGCATACTGAGGGGCGTGAGGTTTTTGCGTTATAAATAATTTCTGCCGCCATATTAAGGTCAGCATATTCGTCAACGTAAACGTGACAGTTGCCTACACCTGTTTCAATTACAGGTACCTTGGCGTTTTCAACGGTTGCTTTAATAAGACCGGCACCGCCTCGGGGAATAAGTACGTCAAGATAATCGGAAAGACCCATAAGCTCAATGGAGCTTTGTCTTGTGGTGTCCTCAATAAGCTGAACACAGTCTGCGGGTAAACCTGCAATTTCAATAGCCTTACGCATAACTGTAGCTACAGCTTTGTTAGAGTTAATAGCCTCTTTACCGCCTCTGAGGATTACAGCATTGCCTGACTTAAGGCAAAGCACGGCGGAGTCGGCAGTAACGTTAGGACGAGCCTCGTAAATAATGCCGATTACACCAAGGGGAACAGTTACCTTTGTAACCTCAAGGCCGTTCTTAAGCTTACCGCCTGAGATAACTTTGCCGCAAGGGTCAGCAAGGGAGGCAACCTGACGGGCACCGTCAGCCATACCCTTGATACGCTCAGGAGAAAGTGCAAGGCGGTCTAAAAGTGCGTTAGAAAGGCCATTGGCCTTTCCTGCCTCTAAATCCTTTGCGTTTTCTTCTAAGATATAGTCTGTATTTTCAATAAGAGCGTCGGCAATGGAAATAAGCGCCTTATCCTTTAAAGCGCCTGCGGTGGCAAGAGTTCTTGCAACCTCTTTTGCCTTTTTGCCCATCATTTCAATTGTTGTCATAATCAAATCTCCTTTGACTTAAAGAGTGTGCCGATAGCCTGACCCTCTAAAAGGTCGTAAATTCTCTGGGGGTCGTCGCCGCCGATTACAGAGCAGTTAATGCCTGCGTCGTTTACGTATTTGGCTGCCTGAATTTTTGTAGCCATACCGCCTGTGCCTCGGTTAGAACCTGTGCCGCCTGCGTGAGAAACTATTTCGTCGGTGATTTCCTCAACTACGTCAATTTTTTTTGCGTCCTCATATTTTCTGGGGTCTTTGTCGTAAAGGCCGTCAATATCTGTAAGTATAACAAGCAAATCTGCACCCACAAGTTTTGCAACAATTGCTGAAAGCATATCGTTATCGCCAAAATTGTTGCCCGCAAGCTCATCAATAGCCACAGTATCGTTTTCGTTAACTATGGGGATGATGTTCATCTGGAGAAGTGTGTTAAAGGTGTTAAGCACATTTTCCTTTTTGTGCTCTGAGTCCACAGCATCTCTTGTTAAAAGAACCTGAGCCACCATATGGTTATATTCGCCGAAAAGCTTGTCGTACATATACATAAGCTCGCATTGGCCAAGGGCGGCTAAAGCCTGCTTTTCTCTTGTGGTGTCAGGGCGTGCAGGTAAGCCAAGCTTGCCCATACCAACGCCGATAGCACCTGATGAAACAAGGATAATATCTCTGCCTTGATTCTGCAGGTCAGAAAGCACCTTGCAAAGTGCCTCAATGCGGCGGTAGTTGATTTTACCGTTAGAGTATGTAAGGGTAGAAGTACCTACCTTAATTACTATTCTGTTTGCGTTCACAAAATCACATCTTTTCCCATTTTACAATTATGTTTAGTATAGCATACATTGTATTGATATGGCAAGTTTTTTATTTATATATAAGTAAAGAGCCACAGGACGCTTTACTCCCTGTGGCTCTCTTTATATTTAACTTCAAAAGAAGTTAACGGTTTATTCTGTTATTTTTGCAAGTTTTTTCTGAATTGCCGTGGCGTCTCTGATGTTACGCACGCCGTCGCGGTTGTAGTCGGAAATATAGCATGCAGAAAAGCTTTCGTCATATTCAGAAGCGTCTAAGTAATCGTCTTTTCTGAATTCTTCAATACCTGCAAGGCATTTCTGCATATAGGTTGCATCTTTTATGGTAAGCTTCATATCTTCGTCATTATCGCCCATAAGTGCGTTGTAGCTTATATAATCCAAAGCTTTTTCAATGCCTTCTATACCACGTTCAAGTGCGGCACTCAGGCTTATAACTTCGTTGGTTTTGGGGATGTAGATGCCATATCCGTAGGGAAATGGAATGTTGGCTGACGGACTTAACAGGAGCTTATCGCCGAAAATATCGGCAGCAGGCATAGCATAGCCCATATTGGTATAAAGGCTTATAAGCACATAGTCAGGCTCGAAAATCAAAGGTCTGGTGTGGTGGATGTAAACTTCGCTGTAGCTTGTAATTTCAGCGAAATCGTTCTCAATATATTTTTCCTTGACCAGAGGGATTATTTTCTGCTCGTAGCTATAGATATCGTAGGGGTCATATTTGTCATAGAGTATGCCGTCGGCGACTTCTGCAAGCTCTTTGTCGGTGATGATTTTTCTGTTATATGCCTCAAGTGCAGACATAACCTCGCCGTTAAAGGTAAGCACATAAAGCCCTGTGGGGTTAGCTTTATCTCCTTTAGGGAAGTCTGACTCAAATCGGTAATCGCCTATAAGCTGATAGGTTTCTTCAAAAACCGGTAATATACCTTTGTCAAGAACGTATGCTTCATAAACTGTGTTATTATCAATTTTACCCAAGGGTTTGCATACTATCTCGTCTGTGGTTGAGGGTGTGTAGTTTATATATTCAAGGAATTTACTTTTACATTTGTCGGTTGTATCTTTGTTTTCTACCCTTGTGTAACGGGATTTGTTTACACAGTGGATATCGGTTACCACACCTTGCTCCAGAGCTTCCTCAAGTGTGTATATATCGGCATTATGGTAAACAAAAATGCCGTAGCTGTAGGGATATTGCCCCTGGTTGAGAGTGGTGATTTCCCAGTTGCCGACGTTAAGGGTAACCTCATATTCTCTGTCATAAGCAATGAATTCGTAAATTTCGGCGCCCTTTTCAGAGCCTAAGAATGTAATCTCGGGATGGGGCATTGTGCCGCCGCCGGGAATATCAAGGTTTTCGAATCCGCAGTAGCAACGGATGTCATATATGGGGTCATAGTGAAGTGCATCAATAGCTTCATCAATATCTTTGATATCTGCTTCTACGGCTTCTTCTAAGGTGAATATTTCCTTGCTGTAGGGAATAAACACAAAGTAGCCCAGCTTGTAAGGGTAATGCTCATAATAACGTTTGATATCACTATTGCCGATGGGAGTTAAGTAATCGCCCTCACCGCCTACGTAGTCTTTGTAGCACTCTACAAGCACATAGTCGGGGGTTGAGGTGTCATTTGATACATCAAAATGCTCGTAACGCTCTCTGTAGTAATAATCGTAGATTTCGTTTTCGTACTGGCTGTTAAGGTAATTTACAAAGTAAGGCTCGTACTTCCATTCGCCCTCTGCGTGGTTGATTTCAATAGTTTTAAGGGGTGTATAGGGTAAGGGGTTACCGTCTTCAT
>JAZTWD010000020.1:0-16329 GCA_045635685.1 Ruminococcus sp. | reverse complement strand
ATGTCGTTTTTCTTAAGTTCTTTCTTTAAGTCGTTGATTTTAATTTCGCCAAAGTGGAAAACCGAAGCGGCAAGGCCTGCGTCGATTGTAGGAATAGCCTTGAAAAGGTCTACAAAATCCTGTTTGCTTCCTGCACCGCCTGAGGCGATAACGGGAACATTAACGGTATTTGTAACAATCTCAAGAAGCTCTATGTCAAAGCCGTTCTTAACACCGTCGGTATCGATGGAATTTACAACAACCTCACCTGCACCCATAGAAACGCACTTTTTAATCCAGCTAATGGCTTCCATTCCTGTATCTTCTCTGCCGCCTTTTGCAAAAACTCTGAACTCGTCGTCAACACGCTTAACGTCAACGGAAAGCACAACGCACTGGTCGCCGTAAAGCTGAGCCGCTTCTCGGATAAGCTCGGGATTGCGGATTGCACCAGAGTTTACGGAAACCTTGTCGGCACCGCATTTAAGCACTCGGTCAAAATCTGCAACAGTATTGATACCGCCGCCAACGGTAAGAGGAATGAATATTGTGGAAGCGACCTCTGTAAGAATATCTGTAAAAAGTGCTCTGCCCTCAGCTGAAGCTGTAATATCATAGAAAACCAGCTCATCAGCACCGCTTTCACTGTAATACTTTGCAAGCTTAACAGGAGAAGAAACATCGGCTAAATCGAGAAAGTTTACGCCCTTTACAACTCTGCCGTCCTTAACGTCAAGGCAAGGAATAATTCTTTTGGTAATCATTTATTTTGCCTCCTTTGTTAAAGCTACGGCTTCCTTAAGGTCAATGTTTCCTGTGTAAAGTGCCTTGCCTAAAATAGCACCGTAAACACCGATTTCCATTAAAGCTTTAACATCATCAAGGCTTGTAACACCGCCTGATGCTGTAAAATCAATATTGAATTTGCCCTGAAGGTCTCTGTAAAGTTCAAGGTTTGTGCCTGAAAGCAAACCGTCTTTTGAAATATCGGTGCAAATAACAGTTTTAACACCCATTTCTTCAAGCTCTTTGCAGAATTCAAAGCATGTCTTTTCAGCAGTTTCTGTCCAGCCTTTAATGGCTACAAAGCCGTCCTTAATATCTACGCCTACGGCGATTTTGTCGCCGTACTTAGCAGTCATCTCACGGCAAAAATCGGGATTTTCTACGGCAACTGTGCCAAGGATTACACGGTAAACACCTGCATCGATGTACTTCTTTATAACTTCCTCAGAACGGATACCGCCGCCGACTTCTACTTTAAGTGCGCTTTCTTTAATAATATCGGCAATTACAGAAATGTTGTCTGTATTGCCGCTTTTTGCACCGTCAAGGTCAACCACGTGCAAGAACTCAGCACCTGCTTCACAAAAGCTTTTTGCAACCTCAACAGGGCTATTGCTATACACGGTCTTCTGGCTATAGTCGCCCTTAACAAGGCGAACAGCCTGACCGCCGATTAAATCTATTGCAGGAAAAAGATACATAAGTCCTCCTAATTAAAGCTCGCAAAAAGCCTTGAGAATTTTCATGCCAACAGCACCGCTTTTTTCAGGGTGGAACTGCATTCCGTAGATATTGCCGTTGGCTACAGCCGCAGTAATCTCGGCACCGTACTCGGTGGTAGCAATGAGGAAGTCCTCACAGCCTGTGCCACAGAAAGAATGAACGAAGTACACAAAGTCGCCTTCGTCGATATATTTGAAAATTCTGTCTTTTTCTTTGCCCTTAAAAGTAAGAGCATTCCAACCTATGTGAGGAATTTTGTACTTTCTCGCTACGAAATCCGAGATAGGCTCGACGTTACCTTTAATAAGGCCTAAACCTTCGTGAACACCGTACTCAAAGCTTCTTTCAAATAAAAGCTGCATACCAAGGCAGATGCCCATTAAAGGCTTACCTTTTTCGGCTTCGTCAATTACAACCTGACCCAAACCTGTGTCCACAAGCTTCTTTGCAGCATCGGCAAAAGCACCAACACCGGGGAGGATTATTTTATCCGCCTTGCGGATTAACTCAACATCATTGGTTACAACAGCGTTGGCACCGATAAGCTTTAAAGAAGAGCTTAAAGAGAAAAGATTGCCTACGCCATAGTCAACTATAGCTATCATTTATATCACCTGTTTCTTATAAAACACCTTTTGTAGAGGGAACTTCGTTGGAAAACTTAGCGTCAATACTTACGGCACTGCGCATAACTCTGCCGAAAGCCTTAAACATACCCTCGATAATGTGATGGGAATTCTCACCGTCAAGCTGCTGAATGTGAAGAGCCATTCGACAGTTACGAACAAAAGCAAGGAAAAATTCCTTGGTAAGCTCAGTATCAAAAGTACCAACCTTAGCGGCAGGGATATCTGCCTTGAAAGAAAGCACATCTCTGCCTGAAATATCAACAGCACAAAGGATTAAAGCCTCGTCCATAGGCAAGATAATGTTGCCGTAGCGGGTAATACCGCGTTTGTCGCCAAGGGCATTTTCAAAGGCAGAACCTAAGGCAATGCCCACATCCTCAACGGTGTGGTGGTCGTCAACATATGTATCGCCCTTACAAGTTACATTAAGGTCAAATCTGCCATGGCTTGCAAAAAGTGTAAGCATATGGTCAAGAAAACCACAGCCTGTATCCACAGCACTTTTACCTGTACCGTCAAGATTTAAAGTTAAATTTATATCTGTTTCAGCGGTTTTTCTGTTTACAGTATATTCTCTCATAATAACTCCTCAAGCTTCTCTAAGAATATGTCCATCTGCTCATCTGTGCCTATGGTAATTCTTAAAAAGTCACCTATAATTTCTTTATCAAAATGGCGGACTAAAACACCCTTTTCTTTAAGTCCAAGGTAAAGAGCCTTGCCGCTTACGCCTTCTTTTTTAGCAAAAAGGAAGTTAGCCTTTGAATCAAGGCAATAAAAGCCCAAACTTCCAAGCTTTGACTTTACGCGATCTCTTGTTGCAATGATTTTTTCGGCATTCTTTTTATTATAACCGTCATCCCTTAAAGATGCAACACCTGCCGCCAAGGTCATACGGTTAACGTTATAGGGATTGGTGGAAAAGCGGATTGTGTTTAAATCCTCAATAATCTTCTCACTTGCAAAGCCAAAACCTAAACGGGCACCTGCCAGGGAACGGGATTTTGAGAATGTACCTGTTACAAGCAAGTTGTCAAACTCTTTAATAAGAGGTACTGCCGACTGGCCGCCAAAGTCCACATAAGCCTCATCGATAACCACCACATTCTGAGGGTTTGACTTTAAAATCTCACGAATTTCGTCAAGAGAAAGTGTAAGACCTGTGGGAGCGTTGGGGTTTGCAATGAAGATAGTTTTATTTAAGTTAAGATAGTCCTTGTAGTCAATGCTGAAATCTTCCTTAAGAGGAATTTCGATGTAAGGGCTATTATGAAGCTTTGCAAAAACAGAATAAAAACCGTAGGTAATATTAGGAAACACAGCAGGATGGGATTTATCGGTATATGCCATAAAGGCAAAATTAAGCACTTCGTCAGAGCCGTTGCTGGCGATAACGTTTTTAGCGTCAACTCCGTAAACCTCCGAGAGAGTCTTTAAAAGCTCTGTAAGGTCAGGGTCGGAGTAAAGCTGAAGCTTGCCTGCTTCCTTTTCTACTGCATCCAGAACTGCCTTAGAGGGCTCAAAGGGAGATTCGTTTGTGTTAAGCTTTATGTACTGCATATCCTTGGGCTGTTCTCCCGGAACATAAGGAGAAAGGGATGAAAATTTATCGCTTAAAAACTTGCTCATATTATCACGGCTTTCTGTGGGAATTTTACTTCAGGCGGACTGTTGCACTTCTTGCGTGGGCAGAAAGGCCTTCTCGCTCGGCAAAAACTGCTACCTTATCGCCTACCTTTTTGAGGGCATCCTCAGAAAAATAGGTAAACTGTGTTTTCTTTACAAAATCATCAACGGACAGAGGACTTGAAAATCTTGCTGTACCGCTGGTGGGAAGAACATGGTTAGGACCTGCAAAATAATCGCCCAGAGCCTCGGGGCAGTTTTTGCCCATAAAGATTGAGCCTGCATGCTTGATTTTGTCAAGATATTCAAAGGGATTGTCAACACAGATTTCAAGGTGCTCGGGAGCAATTTCGTTGGCAATGTCAATTGCCTCTGAAAGATTATTTGCAATAATAATTTTGCCGTTGTTATCAATAGATGTACGGGCAATTTCTTTTCTGGGCAAGAGGTCAATCTGACGCTCAAGCTCAACTGCAACTGCCTTTGCAAGCTCCTCGCTGTCTGTTACTAAAACGGCAGAAGCGTTCTTGTCGTGCTCTGCCTGAGAAAGCATATCAGCAGCCACAACCTCAGCACTATTAGTGCCGTCTGCAACTACTAAAATCTCTGAAGGGCCTGCAATCATATCAATGGAAACAAGGCCGAAAACCTGACGCTTTGCCTCTGCAACGAAGGCATTACCGGGGCCTGTGATTTTGTCAACCTTGGGTACGGACTCTGTGCCGTAAGCCAAAGCGGCAACCGCCTGAGCACCGCCGATTTTGAAGATGCGGTCTACACCTGCAATCTTGGCGGCTGTAAGGATATCGGGGTTAACTTTGCCTGAAGCACTTGGGGGAGTAACCATAATAATTTCCCCTACGCCTGCGATTTTGGCAGGAATTGCGTTCATAAGAACTGAGGAAGGGTATGCAGCTGTACCGCCGGGAACATAGATACCTGCCTTTTCAACAGCAGTTACCTTCTGACCCATAATTACGCCTTCGCGCTCGCTAATAATAAAGCTTGACTTAACCTGTTTTTCGTGGAATTCGCGGATGTTGGCGGCGGCTTCAGTCATAATATCCACAAGCTCTTTGCCTGTTAATTCAAAGGCTTCTTCGATTTCCTCTTCAGTTACTTCTAAAGAGGTAAGCTTTGCTTTATCAAACTTTTCGCAGTATTCTAAAATTGCTTTGTCGCCATTGGCTCTTACGTTAGCTATAATATCTGTAACAATATCTTCAACATTGAAGCTGTCAGAAGCCCGGGAGAAAATCTGAGAATTTTCTACCTCGCCGTATTTATATGTAGTAATCATTTTATCACCTTTATTATCTTATCAGCTTTACTCTGCACAGTACTCTGCAATTTTCTTAGCAAGCTCTGTAATCTGCGCATTTTTAAATTTAAAGCTCACCTTATTTGAAATAAGACGGGCACTTATAGGAACAATTGTCTCGAAAGGCTTGAGGTCATTTTCTATAAGGGTTTTGCCTGTTTCAACTATGTCAACAATAACGTCTGAAAGCCCTAAAATAGGAGCAATTTCAATTGAACCGTTAAGCTTTATAATATCAATTTCACGGCTGATGGAATTGTAGTAGGTTCTTGCAATATTAGGAAACTTTGTAGCAACCTTAAGGGTTCTTGTGCGGTCATCTCTGAAATCCTTTTTGCCTGCTACTGCCATACGGCACTTGCCCATACCTAAATCTGCAAGCTCATAAACATCGGGGTTATATTCAAGCAAAATATCCTTGCCAGCAACGCCGATATCAGCGGCACCTCGCTCAACGTAAATTGCAACGTCAGAGGGTTTTACCCAGAAGTAGCGAACACCCATTTCTTCATTTTCGAAGATAAGCTTACGGTTTTTCTCTTTAATAGAGGGGCATTCGTATCCGCACTTTTCAAAAATATCGTATACCTTTTCGCCAAGTCTTCCTTTGGGAAGAGCAACATTAATCATATCCTTCATTTTTACTGCTCCCCTCTTAAATCTACTGTTTCCTTAGCGGATATATCAGCACAGGAATTTTTTACGGCTTTTGCGGTTTTACCCTCAGCAATAGCCTTTTCCATAGCGTTAATCACAGCTTTTGGTGCTACGGTTTCGTCGTAAACAATCAGCGTGTCTACGCTTGTGTCACCGCTTGCGTTAACAAGTTGCTCTAAGGTATCAAGGTAGAAAGCAAAGCCGATAGCACCTGCATCCTTTTTCATACGCTTTAAGAGATTATCATATCTTCCGCCTGAAAGCACCTTGTCGGAAATACCCTTTATGTAGCCTGAGAAAATAATGCCGTTATAATAACGCATATCGTTAATAACAGAAAAATCAAGATAAAGATTTTCCATATCATAAAGCTTCATAAGTTCTTCAAGAGCCTTAAGCTCGTCGAAAGCCTCCTGCATAGCCTCGTTTAAAATCAAAGGCTTGATTTTATCAAGAGCTTCACCTAAGGGCATATAAAGAGAAGTAAGCGTTAAAATTGCATTCTTAGCTTCCTCGTTTACGCCGATTTCTGTTAAAAGTGTGTCAGCCTGAGCTGAATTTTTCTGAGAAATCAGCTCTAAAAGCTCCTTGGTATATTCATGGGAAATATTCTCGCTTATAAGAGAAGAAATAAAGCCCATATGAGAAATATCAAGAATGTAATCCTCGCTTACTGCCTTAAGGCTTTTTGCGGCAAGCATCAAAACCTCGGCTGTAGAGTAAAGGTCAACTTCACCTATGCATTCAAGACCTGTCTGCATAATTTCCTTAAAGCCCTGAGAAGAGCCTGCTGTGCGGTAAACATTCTCAGAATAATAAAGCTTGGAAAGGCCCTGACCGCTTACTGTGTTTTTAACAATAGAAAGGGTAACGTCAGGCTTTAAAGCCATAAGATGACCTGTAGTATCCGTAAAGGTAAGAACATTGTCGCTTACCAGAAAAGCCTTGTTCTTGGCGTAAAGGTCATATTCCTCAAACTTGCTGACCTTGTACTGGCTGTAGCCGTACTGCTCAAAAAGCATACGCATATCAAAAAGAGCACTTTCAAATTTTGAAAGCTTAACGTTTTTATACTGCATTTTTATTCCTCCATACCTTCTAATCGGTCCAGAACAGTTTTGTAACCGCCTGCACCATAAAGGCAACAACGGTTAACTCGGCTTATAGTGGCAGAAGAAGCACCTGTTTCCTTAGAAATTTTGTTATATACTTCCTTTTCTCTCAGCATTTTTGCCACTCCGAGACGCTGGCTTATGTCGATAATCTCCTTATTGGTCATTATATCCTCAAGAAAAGCCTTAACCTCATCCTCGGTTTTCAGGGTAAGGATAGCCTTAACAAGTAATTTTGAATGATTTTCGTCAAAAATATTCATAAAAAACACCTCTTAGCGTGAGTTTTGCTTTAGCACGCTAATATATTATCACAAAAAAGTAATTTGTCAATAGTGTATCTGAACAAAAATAATATCACTTTCAGGGGGATTTTGTAAAGGTATATTTTACTTATATAATATAATATTGCCGTTTTAACCAATAACTAAGTAGCCCCCACAGGCAAAATTATATATTTATTAAATTGACATTTAAGGCTTTATTGTGTTAAAATTATGTTGTGTTTTTATTCGCCAAAATTCCTGTGAATTCGGCGTAAATTTCATTCATATCCAAGGAGGAAAACATGAAAAAAGTTGGTATCCTCATGGGAAGCGACAGTGACCTTCCCGTAATCAGAAAAGCTACCGATATGCTGGAGTTTTTACAGGTACCTTTTGAGGTGCACGTATACTCCGCACACAGAACTCCCGAGCAGGCGATTTCTTTTGCTAAAAACGCAAAGGCATCAGGCTTCGGGGTAATTATTGCCGCCGCAGGCATGGCTGCACACCTTGCAGGTGTTATTGCAGCTAATACTACCCTGCCCGTAATCGGCATTCCCTGTAAATCTAAAAATCTTGACGGCATTGACGCACTTCTGTCCACTGTACAGATGCCTCCCGGCATACCTGTAGCCACAGTCGGAATTGACGGAGGAGTTAATGCCGCTTTACTTTCTGCCGAAATTATTGCAGTTTCAGACGAAGACTTAGCAGAGCGTCTTATGGCAAAGCGTAAGGCAGACACTGAAAATGTTCTTAAAAAGGATGCTGAGGTTTCAGCAATGTTCAAAAACTAAGAGGGTGAATTCTATGCGAAAAATCAACGAAGAATGTGGTGTATTCGGTATTTTCGGAAACGGGAATGCCGATGTTGCCAGAAGTACCTACTACGGACTTTATGCTCTTCAGCACAGAGGTCAGGAGTCTTGCGGCATTGTAGTTAACGACGACGGTCTTTTTAACTCAAAGCGTGACAACGGCCTTGTTAACGACGTGTTTACAGGCGAAGTTCTTGAAAAGTTGGGCGAAGGCAACATTGCAGTAGGCCATGTACGCTACGGCACAGCAAAAACCAAGGGCAGAGCAAACGCACAGCCCTTAGTAGTTAATCACATCAAGGGCAGAATGGCAATTTCCTACAACGGCAATATCATCAACGCTTTTGACTTAAGATGTGAGCTTGAAATGGAAGGCTGCCTCTTCCACACAACCTCCGACACTGAGGTTATCTCTTACATTATTACCAAAGAAAGACTCAGAACAGGCTCCATCGAAGAAGCTGTAAATAAGGCTATGAAGGTTATTAAGGGTGCTTACGCTCTTATCGTTATGTCTCCCTCAAAGCTTATCGCTGCAAGGGATCCCCACGGACTTAAGCCTCTTTGCCTTGGCAAAACCCACGAAGGTCAGTACGTTGTAACTTCAGAAAGCTGTGCTTTAGATGCAACAGGCGCTGAGTTTATCCGTGACGTTAAGCCCGGTGAAATTATTGTAATTGACAAAAATGGCCTCAGAACAATTGACGACCACGTAGGCGAAACTCCTATGAAGAGCTGTGTTTTTGAATATGTATATTTTGCACGTCCTGACTCTGTTATTGACGGTGTTTCCGTTCACCGAGCAAGAAAAAGAGCCGGTATGTATCTTGCGAAAGAATTCCCTGTTGAAGCTGACGTTGTAATCGGTGTTCCCGACTCAGGCTTAGACGCTGCTATCGGCTACGCTGAAGAGTCAGGTATTCCCTACGGTATCGGCTTCCTTAAAAATAAATACATTGGCAGAACCTTTATCGCTCCCGGTCAGAGTGTCCGTGAGGATAAGGTAAGAATCAAGCTTAACCCCATTATTGATACAGTTAAAGATAAGAGAGTTGTTATTATCGATGACTCAATCGTTCGAGGCACAACCTGTGCAAGAATCATCAGACTTTTAAGAAATGCAGGTGCCAAGGAAATTCACCTTCGTTCCTCTGCTCCTAAATTCTTAAATCCCTGCTATTACGGCACAGATATTGACTCCCGCGAAAACCTTATTGCCTGCAAACACACAACAGAAGAAATCTGTGAGATTGTAGGTGCTGATACCCTTGGCTTCTTAAGTGTTGAGAATGTTAAGAAGATTGCTATTGAAGCAGGCGAAGACTGCTTCTGCACAGCATGCTTTGACAACATTTACCCCACAGAGATTCCCAAGGAAACAAAGAAGTACAGATACGAGGATAAAATCTCGGTTGCAAAAATGAAAGAAAATGAGGAGAAGAAATGAACAATTCAAGAAGTGAAAGCTACGCAGCAGCAGGCGTAGATATTACTGCAGGCTACAAAGCAGTAGAGCTTATGAAGGCTCACATCAAACGCACCCGCAACGAAGGTTGCCTTGATGATGTAGGCGGTTTTGGCGGTTGCTTCGGCCTTCCCACCGGTATGGAAGAGCCTGTACTGGTTTCAGGTACAGACGGTTGCGGCACTAAAGTAAAGCTTGCTATCCTTATGGACAAGCACGATACCATCGGTATTGATGCAGTAGCAATGTGCGTAAACGATATCATCTGCACAGGTGCAAAGCCTCTCTTCTTCCTCGACTATATTGCTTGCGGTAAGAACTACCCCGAAAAGATTGCTTCTATCGTAGGCGGTGTTGCAGAGGGCTGTGTTCAGTCAGGTGCTGCTCTTATCGGCGGTGAAACCGCAGAGCATCCCGGTTTAATGCCCTTAGAGGATTATGACCTTGCAGGTTTTGCCGTAGGTATTGTTGACAAGAAGAAAATGATCGACAACACTCAGATGCAGGCAGGCGATGTGGTTATAGCTCTTCCCTCCACAGGTGTTCACTCCAACGGCTTCTCTTTAGTTAGAAAAGTATTTGACATTGAAAATACAGATGTAAACAGAACCTACGAAGAGCTTGGCGACAAAACACTTGGCGAAACTTTACTTACTCCCACAAGAATTTACGTTAAGCCTGTGCTTGCTCTTTTAGAAGAAGTTAAGGTTAAGGGTATTTCTCACATTACAGGCGGCGGCTTCTACGAGAATATTCCCCGCTCTATCCCTGACGGCTTAGGCGCTAAGATTGATAAAGATGCTGTTAAGATTCTTCCTATCTTCAGCCTTATCCAGAAAGAGGGCAACATCAGCGAGCGTGATATGTTCAACACCTTTAATATGGGCGTTGGTATGAGCATCGTTGTAAACAAAGAGGATGCCGACAAGGCTCTTGAGATCCTCAAAGCAAATGGTGAGGATGCTTACATTATCGGTGAAATCGTAGAAAGCGACGAAAAGGTGATTTTATGAGCAAGGCAAACATTGCTTGCTTAGTGTCGGGCGGCGGCACAAACCTTGGAGCTTTAATTAAAGCTCAGGAGCAAGGCATTCTTACAAGCGGTGAGATTAAGCTTGTAATCTCCAGTAAGGCTGACGCTTACGCATTGGTAAGAGCTGAGAATGCAGGAATCAAAACTGCAGTTGCCGTTAAAAAGGATTTAGGCTCTCAACAGGCTTTTGAGGCTGAAATCAAAAAGCTTTTAAAGGAAAATGAAATTGACCTTATCATCCTTGCAGGCTTTATGACAATCCTCAGTGCTGACTTTACCAAAGAATTCCCCGACAGAATTATAAATGTTCACCCTGCCCTTATCCCTTCATTCTGTGGCAAAGGTGCTTACGGACTTAAGGTTCACGAAATGGCACTTGAGTATGGCGTAAAGGTAACAGGTGCAACAGTTCACTTCGTAAACGAAATTCCCGACGGCGGCAAAATCATTATGCAGAAAGCCGTTGAAATTAAAGATGATGATACAGCAGAAACTTTACAGAAACGCGTAATGGAAGAGGCTGAGTGGAAGATTCTTCCTTTAGCGGCTGAAAAAGTATGTGCTGAGATTATTAAGTAATAAGTGAGGATATAAAAATGGATATCTATAAGATTAACAATATTGCAAAGCTTATTGAGGGTAACTCCTACGTAGGCAGAGGTATCGTAATCGGTAAAACCGAGGACGGCACAAAAGCTCTTACTGCTTACTTTATTATGGGCAGAAGCAACAACAGCCGTAACAGAATTTTCGTAGAAAACGGTGATGAGGTTATTATCCACCCCTATGATGCTTCTAAGGTAGAAGACCCCAGCCTTATTATCTACTCCCCCATCAGAAAGTTTGAGAACAACCTCATCGTTACAAACGGCGACCAGACTGACACTGTTTACGATGGTCTTGTGGAGGGTAAGACTTTCTCCGCTGCTCTTGAGAGCCGTGAGTTTGAGCCTGATGCTCCTAACCTCACTCCCAGAATCAGTGGTATGATGACTTTCGCAAACGATGACTTTACATATCAGATGAGCATTTTAAAGAGTGCAGACGCTGAAGGCACAGCTTGCAACAGATTCACATACAGCTATGCAGCTTTAAAGGGTCTTGGTCACTTTATCCACACTTATGTATGCGACGGTGCTCCTATCCCCACTTTCCAGGGTGAGCCTGAGAGAGTTCAGATCGGCAACGATATTGACGCTTTCACAACTGAGCTTTGGAACGCACTTGATGCTGACAACAAGATTTCTCTCTACGTTCGCACAATAGACCTTAAGACAGGCGAAGTAGAAAACAGAATGATTAACAAATTCGAGAAAGTATAAGGAGATATAAAAATGAAAGAGTTCGAGCTTAAATACGGCTGTAACCCTAATCAGAAGCCTGCTAAGATTTTTATGGAAAACGGCAAGGACTTACCTATTGAGATTCTCTGTGGTCGTCCCGGTTTCATCAACTTCCTTGATGCTTTCAACTCCTGGCAGTTAGTTAAGGAAATCAAGGAGCAGTTAGGCGTTGAGGCTGCTACTTCCTTCAAGCACGTTTCCCCCACATCTGCTGCTATTGCAGTTCCTATGAGCAAAGAGCTCAAGCGTGCTACATTTACAGATGACATCGAGGGTCTTGACGATTCTCCCCTTGCTACTGCTTTTGCAAGAGCAAGAGGTACTGACAGAATGTGCTCCTTCGGTGACTGGATTGCACTTTCCGACGTTTGTGACGTAACAACTGCTAAGCTTATTCAGCGTGAAGTTTCTGACGGTGTTATTGCCCGCGGCTTTACTCCCGAGGCTCTTGAGATTTTAAGATCCAAGAGAAACGGCAACTACAACATCGTAAAGATTGACAAAGACTATGTTCCCGAAGTTCAGGAGAAAAAGCAGGTATTCGGCATTACTTTTGAGCAGGGCAGAAATAACTTTGAGATTAACAAAGAGCTTTTAAATAACCTTGTTACAAACAACAAGAACCTTCCCGACTCTGCAGTAAGAGACCTTATTATCTCTCTTATTACTCTTAAGTACACTCAGTCAAACTCCGTATGCTTTGCAGTAGACGGTCAGGCTATTGGTGTAGGTGCAGGTCAGCAGTCCAGAATCCACTGCACACGCCTTGCAGGCTCTAAAGCTGACACATGGCAGCTCAGACAGTGCGAAAAGGTTCTTAACCTTCCCTTTATCGAAACTCTGGGCAGACCTCAGCGTGATAACGTTATTGACGGCTACATCAACAAGAACGAAGAAGATGTATGTGCTGACGGCAACTGGCAGAAGTACTTTACTCGTCAGCCTGAGCCTCTTACACAGGACGACATTGACGCATACCTCAAGACAATTTCAGGTGTTGCTCTCGGTTCTGATGCATTCTTCCCCTTCGATGATAATATCGAGAGAGCTAAGAAGAGCGGCGTAAGCTACATTGCTCAGCCCGGCGGCTCTATCAGAGATGACATTGTTATTGACTGCTGTAACAAGTACGACATTGCAATGGCATTCACAGGAATGAGACTTTTCCATCATTAATTTCGGAGGACTACGATGAAAATAATGGTTGTAGGTGGTGGCGGCAGAGAGCATGCCATCATCAAAAAAATTAAAGAAAACGAGAACGTAGAGAAAATCTACGCTCTCCCCGGCAACGGCGGCATTGCCGCTGACGCAGAGTGTGTAAACGTTAAGGCTACAGACCTTGACGGCATCTGCGAATTTGCCAAAGCAAACGCAATTGACTACGCAGTAGTTGCTCCCGACGACCCCCTGGTTTTAGGCTGTGTTGACAGACTTAATGAGCTTGGTATTCCCTGCTTCGGCCCTGAGGCTAAGGCGGCTATTATTGAAGGCTCTAAGGTATTCTCCAAGAACCTTTGCAAAAAGTACGGTATTCCTACTGCCGAGTACGAAGTATTTACCGATATGGAGAAAGCTCTTGAGTATTTAGAGACTGCTCCTATCCCCACTGTTATTAAGGCTGACGGCCTTGCACTTGGCAAGGGCGTAATTATTGCCGAAACAAGAGAGGATGCTAAAAAAGCTGTTAAGGAAATGATGGAAGATAAGGTTTTCGGTAAGTCTGGTGATCAGATTGTTATTGAAGAATTCCTTACCGGCCCTGAGGTTTCAGTTCTTTCATTTACTGACGGCAAAGTAGTAGTTCCTATGATTTCATCAATGGACCACAAGCGTGCTTTAGACGGTGACAAAGGTCTTAACACAGGCGGTATGGGCACAGTTGCTCCTAACCCTTACTACACAAAAAGCATTGCAGACAGATGTATGGAGGAAATCTTCATCCCTACAATGAACGCAATGAATGCTGAAGGCAGAACATTTAAGGGCTGTCTTTACTTCGGCCTTATGCTTACACCAAATGGCCCCAAGGTAATTGAGTTTAACTGCCGTTTTGGTGACCCTGAAACCCAGGTAGTTTTACCCTTACTTAAAACCGACCTTCTTACTATTATGCAGGCTGTTACAAACTCAACACTTGCTGACGTTAACGTAGAATTTTCCGAGGAAAGAGCCGCTTGCGTTGTTATGGCTTCAAACGGCTATCCTCAGAAGTACGAAACAGGCTTTGAGATTACAGCCGATGATGATGTTATGAAAGATATCTTCGTTGCAGGTGCTAAGCTTGCTGACGGCAAGCTTTTAACAGGCGGTGGTCGAGTTTTAGGCGTTACAGCTTTAGGCAACTGCCTTAGCTGTGCAATTAACAACGCATACGAAAAGGTAAGCAAGGTGCATTTTGATAACGCATTCTACCGCAAGGATATCGGCAAAAGAGCATTACAGGCACAGAAAGGGATAGAATAATGGTTTATCGAATTTATGTTGAAAAAAAGCAGGCTTTCAGAAATGAATCCAGAGACCTGCTTCACGAGGTTAACGAGCTTTTAGGCATTAAGAGCGTTAAGGAAATCAGAGTAATTAACCGCTATGACGTTGAGAACATCGAAAAAGACCTTTTCGATTACTCTGTTAAGACTGTATTCTCTGAGCCTCAGCTTGACGACACTTATAACGAAATTTGTGCAGACGGCTACACTGCTTTTGCTGTTGAGTTCCTCCCCGGTCAGTTTGACCAGAGAGCAGACTCCGCTGCTCAGTGTATCCAGATTATCTCTCAGAAAGAGAGACCCACAGTAAAAGCTGCTAAGGTTTACCTTGTAAGCGGTGACGTTACCGAGGATGAGATTGCTGCTATCAAGAAGCACGTAATCAACCCCGTTGAGTCCAGAGAAGCAGTAATGGAAATGCCCGAAACACTTGCAACTGTTTACGACATTCCCACCGAGGTTGAAACATTAGACGGATTTATTAATCTTGATGCCGAGGGTCTTGCAGACTTTGTTAAGAAGTACGCCCTTGCTATGGATAATGATGATATCGCATTCTGCCAGGCATATTTTAAGTCCGAGGACAGAGACCCCACTATCACCGAAATCAGAATGATTGATACATACTGGTCTGACCATTGCCGTCACACCACCTTCCTTACAAATATCGACAACGTAAGCTTTGAGGATGCACTCCTTCAGAAAGCTTACGACAGATATATTAAAGCCCGTGAAGAGCTTAACCGTACTCACAAGCCCATTTGCCTTATGGACCTTGCAACTGTTGCCGCAAGATACTTAAAGGCTACAGGCAAACTCGAGAAGCTTGACGAAAGTGAAGAAATCAACGCTTGCACAGTTAAGATTGACGTTGAAATCGACGGTGTTAAGGAGCCTTGGCTCTTACTTTTCAAGAACGAAACTCACAACCACCCCACAGAGATTGAGCCTTTCGGCGGTGCCGCTACTTGTATCGGCGGTGCTATCCGTGACCCCCTCTCAGGCAGAAGCTACGTTTACGGTGCTATGCGTGTTACAGGCGGTGCTAACCCCTTAAAGCCTGTCAGCGAGACAATCAAGGGCAAGCTCCCCCAGAGAAAAATTGTTACAACTGCCGCTGCTGGTTATTCTTCTTATGGTAACCAGATTGGTCTTGCAACAGGTATGGTTGACGAGCTTTATCACGACGGCTATGCCGCAAAGAGAATGGAAATCGGCGCTGTTGTTGCGGCTGCTCCTGCTGAAAACGTAAGACGTGAGCGTCCCGATGCAGGCGACGTTGTTATCTTACTTGGTGGTGCTACAGGCCGTGACGGTTGCGGTGGTGCTACAGGTTCTTCCAAGTCCCACACAATGGATTCTCTTGAGACTTGCGGTGCAGAAGTTCAGAAGGGTAACGCTCCTGAGGAAAGAAAGCTTCAGCGTCTTTTCAGAAACAAAGAAGCTTGCCAGATGATCAAGCGTTGCAACGACTTCGGTGCAGGCGGTGTTTCCGTTGCTATCGGTGAGCTTGCAGACGGCTTAAAGATTAACCTCAACGCTGTTCCCAAGAAGTACGATGGTCTTGACGGCACAGAGCTTGCAATCAGCGAAAGCCAGGAGAGAATGGCTGTTGTAGTTGAGGCTAAAGACGTTGAGGGCTTCCTCGCACTTGCAGCTTCCGAGAACCTTAATGCTACAGTAGTTGCTGAGGTTACAGAAGAAGCAAGACTTGTTATGAACTGGAACGGCAAGGATATCGTAAATATCAGCCGTGATTTCTTAAATTCCAACGGTGCTGAAAAGCACATTGATATTACTCCCGTAGCTCCCCAGTGCTACAAGAAGAACGTTGAGGGTACATTTGCAGAGAATATGAAGAAAACTGCAGACGACCTTAACATCTGCTCACGCCGCGGTCTTTCCGAGAGATTTGACTCTACAATCGGCGCAGGCACAGTTCTTATGCCTTTCGGCGGTAAGAATCAGACCACACCTATTCAGGCTATGGCTCACAAGATTCCCGTTGAGAAGAAGCACACAAACACTTGCTCACTTATGAGCTGGGGCTACAACCCCTTCATTGCTGAGAAGAGCCCCTAC
>JAZTWD010000019.1:0-30452 GCA_045635685.1 Ruminococcus sp. | reverse complement strand
CTCTCAAGTGGCTTGAGGAGAATATGATTCCTTACTATCCCTTGGGTGTATACAAGGATAAATACGCAGAGGAGGCAGCAGAATAATGACTACTAATATGCTTATTGCAGGCTTCGGCGGTCAGGGTATCCTTTTTACAGGTAAGTTCCTTGCTTACGAAGGTCTTTTAGAGGGCAGAGAGGTAAGCTGGCTTCCTTCTTACGGCCCTGAGATGCGTGGCGGTACAGCTAACTGCTCAGTTATCCTTTCTGATACTCCCGTAGGTTCTCCTATCGTATCAAATCCCGATACACTTTTGGTTATGAACTTACCTTCACTTGATAAGTACGAGAACGAAGCAGTAGCAGGCGCTAAAATTTTCGTTGACTCTGCACTTATCGGCAGAAAAGTAAACCGTACTGATGTAGAGGCTTACTACATTCCTGCTACAAAACTTGCAAGTGACGAAGGCCTTACAGGTCTTGCAAACATGATTCTCTTAGGTTATGTTATCAAGCACACAAACGTTATTCCTTTTGAGAATATTGAGCGTGCTTTACAGAAGGTTGTTCCTGCTTCAAAGCAGCACCTTATTGAGTCTAACAGAAAAGCCCTTGAGCTTGGCTACAATTACGCTGAGTAATTAAAAAGCTTAAATTTACAGTATAAGGAGATAACCGCTATGACCGAACAGTTAAAAGAAATCGGCACCCGACTTGAAGAACTCAGAGATATCTGTGGCGTATCCGCAGAAGAAATGGCTGAAAAGCTTGATATGAGCGTCGAGGAATATCGTAACTACGAAGAAGGTCAGCTTGACTATTCTTTCAGCTTCCTGTATAATGCTGCCAATGTCCTTGGTGTGGAAGTCGTCGATATAATGAGCGGTGACTCTCCCAAGCTTTCAACCTGCGTTGTTACCAAAAAGGACCAGGGTATTGTTGTTAAGCGTAACCAGTCCTACAACTATATGCACCTTGCATATACTTTCCGTAACAAAAACGCAGAGCCTATGATTGTTACAACAGAGCCTACTAATAAGGTTCCCGTTATGCATTCTCACGAAGGTCAGGAGTTTGACTACATTCTTTCAGGCACAATGAAGCTGTATATCGAGGATATTTCCTACGAGCTTTCTAAGGGTGACAGCGTTTACTACGATTCAAGCAAGCCTCACTCCTTTAAAGCTATAGGCGACAAGCCTCTTAAATTCTTAGCAGTAGTGATTAAGTAAAATACGGAGACATGTTATGGCAATTTACGAAGAATATTTAGGCAGAAGCCGTGAGTCTTTTGAGTCTTACGAGGACTGCTGTAAAAACTACAAGCTTACATGGAAGGCTGACTTTAACTTCGCTTATGATGTTATTGATAAGCTTGCCGAGGAAAAACCCGACAAGCTGGCTCTTCTTTATGTAGCTGACGACGGAAGTGAAAAGCGTTTTACCTTCCGTGATATGATGCTTTGGTCTAATAAGGCGGCTAACTGCCTTAAAAAGCTTGGCATCAAAAAAGGCGACAGGGTACTGCTTGTACTCAGAAGAAGCTATCTTTTCTGGATTACTCTTCTTGGTATGCACAAAATCGGTGCCATTGTTGTTCAGGCTAATGATATGCTTAAAACAGGCGAGTACATCTATCGCTGTAACGTTGGCGGTATTTCTGCTGTTATCCTTACAGGTCACGGCAAGTGTACTGAAATTTACGACCAGGGCGAGGGCGAGTACGAGCACGTTCGTCTTAAAATGGTTACCGAGCACAAAAAAGCAGGTGAGCATTGGATAGACTTTGAAGAAGAGCTTGAAAAAGCCTCTGACAGTTGGACACGCCCTACAGGTAAGGCTAATACAAAGGCTACTGACCCTATGATGATGTGCTTCTCATCAGGTACCACAGGCTACCCCAAGATGATTGTTCACGATTTTTCATATCCTCTTGGCCACATTGCCACAGGTGTATTCTGGCACAGAGTTGTTGACGGCGGTCTTCACTTTACCGTTTCCGATACAGGCTGGATGAAGTCTGTTTGGGGCAAGCTTTACGGCCAGTGGTTTGGTGAGTCTGCAATTTTAGTTTACGACTTCGAGCGTTTTATTCCTAAGAATATCTTAAACGTTTTAGAGAAATACAAGGTTACTACTTTCTGCGTTCCTCCCACAATGTATCGCTTCATTCTTCAGGAGGATGTTGAGAAGTACGACCTTTCATCTATTACTCATTGCTGTACAGCAGGCGAGGCTTTGCCCTCTGACGTTTTCCTTAAGTGGAAAGAGATTACAGGTCTTGAGATTTACGAAGGCTTCGGCCAGAGCGAAACTCCTGTTTGTGTAGGTACATTCTATCCCTGGAACAAGCCTGTCCCAGGTTCAATGGGTCTGCCGGCTCCCGGCTTTGACATTACAGTCCGTGATTTAGACGGGGATGAGTGTAAGCAGGGTATTACAGGCGAGGTTTGTATTAAGGCTCCTACAATGGCTACCCGTCCCAGAGGTCTTCTTTGCAACTATAACTGGAGCAAGGAAGATACCAAGGAAAAGTGGTACTCAGGCTATTATCACACAGGCGACACAGCCTACCGTGACGAGCAGGGCTACTTCCATTATGTAGGAAGAAATGACGATGTTATCAAGTCCTCAGGCTATCGTATAGGACCTTTCGAGGTTGAAAGCGTACTATTAGAGCATCCTGCAGTTTTAGAGGCCGCGGTTACCGCTTACCCCCACGAAACAAGAGGCCAGATTGTTAAGGCTAATCTTGTTTTACGTGAAGGCTTCAAGCCCAGTGACGAGCTTACCGAGGAGCTTCAGCAGTATGTTAAGCAGAACACTGCTCCTTACAAATACCCCAGAATTATTGAATATTTCGAGGCTCTGCCCAAAACCTTCTCAGGCAAAATCCGAAGAGTTGAAATCCGCGATAAGGATTTAGAGAAGTATAAGGCTGAAAAACGAGCTTTAGAAAAATTCACATCTGACTGATAAATACTTAAAGGGTCTGTTTAACAGGCCCTTTTTTAACGAATGGTGATAATATGAAAGAAAACAAGTTTTTGACCTGTCTTAAACTGTTCATTACATTTTTCAAAATCGGTGCATTTACCTTCGGCGGCGGTCTTGCAATGATTCCTTTTATCGAGCGTGAAACTGCCGACAAGCACAAATGGATTGATAAAGAGGATTTGCTTGATATAGTTGTAATTGCCGAGTCTACCCCGGGGCCTATTGCTATTAACTCTGCTACCTTTGTAGGATATAAAACAGCAGGTGTTTTTGGTTCTGCCTGTGCTACTTTCGGCGTTGTGCTTCCTTCGTTTCTTATAATTCTTCTTTTATCTTTCTGCCTTGACAAGGTGATTACTCTAAAACCCGTAGCCTATGCCTTGTGGGGAATAAGAGCAGGTGTTTTAGCTCTTATCGCTAAGTCTTTCTGGTCTCTTTTCAAGCAGACCAAGAAAAATGCCTTTGCTTTTGTTATGATGGCACTTGCCTTTTTAGCCGTAAGCATCTTCAAGCTCGATGTTATAATTATTGTAGCAAGTGCGGCGGCTCTGGGTATTGCGGCATATTTTATATCTAAAAAGGGCGGTGAGAAGAAATGATATATCTTGAACTTTTTCTTACCTTCTTAAAGCTTGGTGCCTTTACCTTTGGTGGAGGTGCCGCTATGATGCCCTTTATTCAGGAGGAGGCCGTAAGCAAATGGGGCTTTACTGCTGAGGAGATTATTAACTTCATTGCAATATCTGAATCCACACCCGGCCCTTTTGCGGTTAATATCGCTACCTTCGTAGGTGCAGAGAAAGGCGGATTTCTTGGCTCTGTTTGTGCTACTTTAGGTTTAGTGTTACCTTCATTTATTATCATTCTTATAATCGCCAGATGCTACGAAAAGTTTAAAACCAACAAAATCGTAGCAGGAGCTATGACGGGACTGAGACCCACCTCAGTAGGTCTTATAGCTGCCGCTACCGTTTCTATCGGTATTGAGGTGCTTTTTCCTGCAGGCTTTTCCTTTGGCACCCTCATAAGCTATGAATTTATAGCGGCATTGCTTATATTCCTTGGAATGCTGGCACTTTGTTTGTTTATAAAGAAATTCAACCCCATATATGTAATTCTTATTTCAGCCGCACTTGGCATAGCAGTCGGCTACGGCGGCCAGCTTTTAGGATTTTCTATTATATAAAAGTTAATCCCGTGTTCATAGGAACACGGGATTTTTACTGCGTTTAATCAGCAGCAGCCGCAACCATTGTTTGCGCCGCAACCATTGTCACAGCCGTTGTTGTAGCCGGTATTGCCTGAGCCGCAGCAGCTGATGAGGATGAGAAGGATGATAATCCAGCAGCAGTTACCACCGCCAAAAAAGCCGTTACACATTTGGTTTTCCTCCTTTCTTGTTTACAATGCATACTATTTGGCAAAGCCTGTACATGTTACTATAAATTCTTTAATATTTGCGACAAATAAGCCTTGTTTGTGTATCAAAGACTTAATAGTTATAAATATGCTTACTTAAATTGTGCAAAAGGACGAATTTCAAAGGATATATTTGGCTATGTTTTTTGCCGTTTTCGATTGTTTTTGTCTACTAAAAAAGATATAATTTATACGATAGCAAATCTATGCTAAAAATTATTTATGGAGGTTTTTTTATGCAAAAGACAAGAAAACTCATCTCAATGCTTCTTGCAGTTCTGATGGTTCTTTCTATGTTCTCAGTTGGTATGGTTAGCGCTTCTGCTTTACCTGAAGACGCTATTATCAACGACGCAGAAGGTTCAGACGCAAGCGGCATCGACGGCGAACTTTACGGTCTTATGGGCGACTCTGACGCTAACGGCAAAATTAACGTTAAAGATGCTACCCAGATTCAGAAGTTCGTTGCAAAGCTTATTGAGCTTGACGAAACAAACGAAGCTCTTTCTGATGTTGACCTTAACGGCAAAGTAAATGTTAAGGACGCAACAGCTATTCAGAAGTGGGTTGCCAAGATTCCTGTTGATGCTCCTATCAACTGTCTTGTTTACATTCCCGCAGAGCCTACAACAGAGGTAACTGAGCCTACAACAGAGGCTACAGAACCCACAGTAATTGTTATTCCTACAACAGTTGCTACTGAGGACGAGCCCACAACAGCTGCAACTGAGGATGAATCAGTTCCTGTTATTATTCCCACAACTGTAGTTACTGAGCCCACAGAGGCAACAGAGGCTACAGAGGCAACAGAGGTAACTGAGCCTACAGAGGCTACAACAGTTGAGCCCACAGAGGCTACAGAAGCTACAACTGTAACATCAGCTACTGATGCTACAACTACTGATGCTCCCATTCCTCAGACAATTACAATCTACTTCACAAATACACAGGGTTGGGAAGTAGTAAACGTTCACTATTGGGGCGACGGTGCTTCCGATTGGCCCGGCGTAGCTATGACTTACGTTGAAACCAACGATATGGGTCAGGACATTTACTCAGCAGAAGTTCCTGCAGGTATTACTGGCGCAGTATTCAACGGCAAAGAGTCCGCTGAAAGCACAAAGGGCGACGACTACCAGACAGTAGACGTTACAGAAGGCTTTGCTGACAACGCAGGTTTCTATGCTTCCGAGCAGGATCCCGAAACTACAAAGTGGCTTGTAGGTACATACACCTATATTCCTAAGGAAGAGCCTACAACAGTAGCTCCCACACCAGAAGCTCCTACAGATCCTAAACCTACAGAGGCTACCGAAACAGAGGCAACAACAGCTGCTCCTGAAACAGAGCCCACAGAGGCAACAACAGCAGCTCCCGAAACTATCGGCGCAGGCTACTACCTTGTTGGTATTATAGACGGCGAAGAGCTTTGGGACGCTGATACACTTACAGCTGACAGAAAGTTCAAGGAAAATCCCGATGTAGCTGGTGACTATGTTCTTTACTGGACAACCATCGGCGGCGATGAGTACAAGGTAGCTTACTTCGATGGTACAGCTATTACAAAGCTCTACAAAGCTGAAGGCGAGGATAACTATAAAATCGGTAAGACTTCCGATAAGATCGGTTACTGCAAAATCGACTTCAATCCTGAAGGTAAAGATAAGAGCGTATGGTCTTATGAATACTTCACAGTAAAAGTAACTACTCCTCCCGCAACTCAGCCCACAGAGGCTCCCGCAACTCAGCCCACAGTTGCTCCTGAGTCCAAGCCTCAGCTTACTGAGTCTGAGTATGAACTCAGAGGTTCCTTCAATGATTGGGACGGCGAGTTCATGTACAAGACTGATGACGCTAACATTGTAACTCTTACTCTTGAGCTTGCCGCAGGCGAGTACACATTTAAGATTAAGATTGGCAATACATGGCTTGGTAACAACGGCACAATCGAAGACACAACAACTACTACTTCCAGCGGTGGTTGGACAATGGATTCTTCCGCAGGTGACTGTACTTTAAAGGCTACAGGCGGCTTCTACACCTTTAACTTCAACACTTCTAATAACAGACTTATAATTCTTTACAGCACTGAGCCCGTAACTGAGGCTACAACAGCAGCTCCTGAAACAGAAGCTACAACAGCAGCTCCTGAGACAGAAGCAACAACAGCAGCTCCTGAGACAGAGGCTACAACAGCAGCTCCCGAGACAGAAGCTACAACAGCAGCTCCTGAGACAGAGGCTACAACAGTTGCTCCTGAGACAGAGGCTACAACAGCAGCTCCTGAGACAGAAGCTACAACAGTTGCTCCTGAGACAGAGCCCACAGAGACTACAACAGAGGCTGCAGGCCTTGAGGCTGGTTACTACCTTGTTGGTATTATTGGCGGCGAAGAACTTTGGGACGCTGACACACTTACAGCTGACAGAAAGTTTGAGGAAAATCCTGATGTAGCTGGTGACTATGTTCTTTACTGGACAACAGTTCTCAACGACGAATATAAGGTTGCTTACTTCGACGGCACAGCTATTACAAAGCTCTTCAAAGCTGAAGGTGAGCCCACCTATAAGATTGGTTCTGCAAGTAAGGTAGGTTACTGCAAAATCGACTTCAATCCTGAAGGCAAAGATAAGAGCGTATGGTCTTATGAATACTTCACAGTAAAAGTAACTACTCCTCCCGAGACAGAGCCCACAGAGGCTACAACAGTAGCTCCTGAAACAGAAGCAACAACAGTAGCTCCCGAGACAGAAGCAACAACAGTTGCTCCTGAAACTGAGCCTACAACAGTTGCTCCCGAAACAGAGCCTGCAGGCATAAAAGTATACTGCATCAACTCCGCTAAGTGGGATGAAGTGTATACACATTTCTGGGGCGGTGTAACAGGTACAGACTGGCCCGGTAAAGCTATGACTAAGACAGGCAAAACTGTTAACGGCTTTGATGTTTACGAGTACACATTCACAGCAGCTCCCCAGAACATCATCTTCAACAACAATAATAAGGGTGCTCAGACAGCTAACCTTACATTCCAGAACGGCCAGTACTTCGATGTTAAGGGCGGTAAGTGGTACAAGACTCTTGACGAAGTTCCCGAGGTTTCCGCATCAGCTACAGACAGATATCTTGTTGGTGAATTCAACGGTTGGAGCACAACAGCTAACGAGTTTATGTCTGAAGACGGCAAGGTTGGCCGTATAGAGCTTGAGCTTGCTGCAAACACATCCTATGAGTTCAAGATCATTCGTGAAGGCACTTGGACAAGCTGTAAAACAACACTTACTATTACAGACAGTGCTACTGGTCTTGTGTTCAGCTCCAGCGTATCAGGTAACACAAAGCTTACAACTAAGGCTGCAGGTACTTATGTATTTGAGTTCGACATTAATGCTTCTCAGCTTTCTGTAACATATCCCTGATTATAACTGATAATACTAAAGGCTGACCTTCGGGTCAGCCTTTTTCTTTGCCTTGATTTCTGGTTTGTTTTCGTGGTATAATAAATTCGGAAAATTCCCTGAGGAGTGAGGAGCATGCTTTTATACGATATTTCAACTGATGTTTTAACCGCGCAGGTTTATGATGGCGACCCTGTGCCGTCCCTTGAATACATAAAAAGCGTTGAAAATGGGGATGACTATAATCTGTCGGTGCTTAAAACCTGTATGCACACAGGTACTCATATTGATTCGCCTTTTCATTATGATTCTGACGGCAGTAAGATAGAGGATATGAAGCTTTCTGTTTTTTACGGCAAATGCACAGTTGTAAGCATTAAAGGCATACTTACCGGCGAGGATATGGAGAGGCTCCTTCCTTATTGTAAGCGTCGCCTTTTGCTTCACGGTGACGGCGAGGCTTTCCTTTCCTATAGTGCTGCGGTGGTTATTGCCGACAGCAACATAGAGCTTATAGGTACCGACGGAATTTCAGTTTCTACAGGATTTGACGAATACCGAACCCATATGGAGTTTGCAAGGGCAAACGTTGCTGTGCTTGAAGGACTTAACCTTACAGGTATCCGTGACGGCGAATATACCCTTTGTGCTTTTCCTGTTAAGGTAAGCGGTGCCGAGGCGGCACCCTGCCGAGCTGTGCTTATGGAGCAGGAAAAGGGAATTTAAACTTTATTAAAAGGAAGATATATGAAAAAGTTAGTAGTTTTTGATTTGGACGGCACCTTGGTTGATTCCATAACCGACCTTGGCAATGCTGTGAATTTTGCTTTAAAAGAATATAATCTGCCTTTGCATCCTATGAGCGACTACTACACCTTTGTTGGTAACGGAATGGAGGATTTAGTCCGCCGAAGTATGAATGAAAAAGGAACTTGCGACGAGCTTTATCTTAAAGTCCGCAAAACCTTTGATGCACACTACAACGCCCATTCTAACGACAATACTGTTGCCTATGAGGGTATAGCTGAGCTTCTTGAAGAATTGAAAAACAGAAATATAAAAACCGCAGTTCTTACCAACAAAGCTCACGAATATGTAGGAGAAATCCTTAAAAAATGCTTCCCTGATTTTAGCTTTGACCTTTATTACGGTCAGCGAAAGGGTGTGATGCGTAAGCCTCACCCTCAGGCATTTGAGCTTTTGCTCCAGGAGCTTGGTGTTAATAAAGAGGACTGCCTTTACATCGGCGACAGCGAAGTAGATGTAAAAACCGCAGATAACGCAGAAGTCGACCTTGTGGCTGTAACCTGGGGCTACCGAAGCGTTGGAACACTTATTGATGCAGGAGCGAAAATTTTAGTGAATACTCCGAAAGAGATTTTAAACTATGTCTGAAATTAAAAGAAATTATCAGCGTGAGCTTGACTTGTTAATAGAAAATAATCAAAAAGAAGGCTGTGTGCCTACGCTTTTTCTTCATGCCTGCTGTGCACCCTGTGCAAGCTACTGCCTTGAATATTTAAGTCCGTTTTTTAAAATAACCGTTGTCTTTTATAACCCCAATATTACCGAAAGGGAAGAGTATATCTACAGGCTTGATGAGGTGAAAAGGCTTGTCAGTGAAATGGATTTTAAATATCCGGTTGCTGTTATAGAGGGTGAGTATAATTCTGACTCTTTCTTCGCTTTAACAAAAGGTCTGGAGGACGCCCCTGAACGTGGGCCAAGATGCCTTAAATGCTTTGATGAGCGTCTGCGTTACACAGCAGACCTTGCTAAACAAAATGGTGCCGATTATTTTGCCACAACCCTTACCTTAAGCCCGCTTAAAAACGCTGTGGCTATAAATTCAATAGGGGAAAAGATTTCAAAAGAGCTTGAAACACCTTATCTCTGTACCGATTTTAAGAAAAAGGGCGGATATCTTCGCTCCACAGAGCTTTCCAAAATACATAACCTGTACCGCCAGAACTACTGCGGATGTATATTTTCCCGTTAGCAGGTTAGCCGCCTGCAGGGCAATTCGCCTTTGGAAAGATACTTTAGAGTAAACATTCCTTAACGGCGTAGTATAAACACAATATAAAATATAACATTATATAAAAAAGGCCTTACTCGGATTTAACCAAGTAAGGCTTTTGTTATTATGTTAATTTTTCCGGAAATTTAACAGCCAGCTTCTTAAGCAGGAAACATCAGGGTGCAAGTGAAAAAATAAAATATAACAGATAATATACTACGGTACTAATGATATACAATAATATGTTTCGTTTCTTTTCGTTGACCTCAATTTTGTTCATAATTATTGCCTCCTTTAAAATATTGAACTGTTTTAGCACATCCTATATCAATTGTAAACCTAAAAGAATGTATTGATTATATTTTTGGCAATTTATAGTTTATTCTTGTCTCAGATAAAATTTCCGGTATACTGCTTGACATATAATACTATGTGTGATATAGTATTGTGCGTAGGGAGGTGTTACTATGGATGCTCAGATTAAAAGAGGACTTTTGGAAGTCTGCGTTCTTGCGGCTTTAAGCAGAGGCGACTCCTACGGATATCAGATTATTAAGGACATTGAGCCTTATATTTCTATTTCCGAATCAACTCTTTATCCCATTTTGCGTCGGCTTGAAGAAGGTAAGCATCTGACGGTTTACTCCGTTGCTCACAATGGAAGGCTTAGAAAATACTACAAAATCACCGATGCAGGGCGTTTTCGCTTAAGGGACTTTTCATCAGAATGGGAAGAAATTTTGAATATCTATAGGTTTATTACAGGGGAGGTAGAAAAACATGACTAAAAATGAATTTACTAAAGTGCTTAAAAGCAGAATAAGTCATCTGCCAAAGTCTGAACGCAGAAGAATTCTTACATATTATTACGAAATGATTAGTGAGCGTATGGAGGACGGAATGAATGAGGCAGAAGCAATAGACGCTCTTGGTAACCTTGACGAGCTTTTGGCTGAATATTCTCCTGCTCCAAAAGAGCCTAAAAGAGGGGTAAAGCTCAGAGCCTGGCATATAATTATGCTTATCTTAGGTGCACCTTTGTGGATTTCCTTTGTTGCCGTAATGTTATGCCTTTTGCTTGTGTTTTATGTAGTTATCTGGGCATTGGTTGTTGTTTTCTATGCTGTATTTTTAGCCTTGGCAGCTTCGGGTTTTGCCCTTATTATGGCAAGCTTTTTCTCGTTCTTCTCAGGCGGAGCACCTTACTTTTTTGTGCTTATGGGTGCAGGTTCTTTTCTTTCGGGTCTTGCTGTTTTGTGGCTCATACCCTGCAACTTCTTTGCAAAGGCTATGGCGAAGTTAACGGGTAAGAGTGCAAAGGGAATGTTCAGATTCTTTTTCAAAAAAAGATAAGGAGGGTGGAAAATGAGAAAATCTATTAAGATACTGTTGTTTATTGCCTCAGGTTTGGTTGGTGTTGGAATTTTATTTATGTGTTTATCTGTAGCGTTAGGAGGTACAGATATAATTTTTAAGCCTAAAGAAAAAAGCAAGGTAACAATTATGTCGGCTACCTTTGACGAAGTTGATGGTATTAATATTAAGGATGTATCACACGATGTTCAGATTATTAAATCTGAGAATGATCAGGTAAAAGTAACCTATGGTGTAAGCGAAAACTTTAATTACGATGTAAAGCAGATAGAGGGTACGCTTTATGTTGAGTATGAGGATTTAAGGCAATGGCACGATTATCTGTTTAATTTTAATATAAACAATGCGGATTTAGTGGTAGAAGTTCCCGAAGCTACCCTTAATGAGCTTAATATTAAGACTACAAGCGGAGATATTGAAGTTGGCGGAAGTGTTGGGGTTTTATATGCTTCTGCTACAAGCGGTGACGTTAAGCTTAACTCAGATACTGACGCAGAGTCAGCACAGATTAGCACCACCAGCGGAAAGCTTACCTTAAGCGGTAACGTTAAAGGCGAAGTAAAGGCTGATAATACAAGCGGTGGTATAATTTTAGATAATTTAAACTGCAGTAATGCTGACTTAAAGACCACAAGCGGTAAAATCAAAGGTAATAACCTTAGGCTTACATCACTTACAGCCGATACCGTCAGCGGTGGAATTTCTCTTACAGATACAATCTGCACTGAGGATATGGACTTAGAGACTACGAGCGGAAGTATTGAACTTGAAAATGTGGATGCCGAAAATTACAGTTTAAGCACCACCAGCGGAAGTGTCAAAGCCGAAATTCTTAACCCTAAGCTGTATAATGTGAAATCCACCAGCGGTTCTCAGAAAATACCCGAGTTTGACGAAAATGCTCAGGGTGTTCTTTCGGCAAAGACAACAAGCGGTAGCATTAAAATTGAATTAGCAGACTAAAAGTAAAACAGTCGCTGAGGTTTACATCAGCGACTGTTTTTATGATTCAGTATATTTTTTTTGAAGCCAACGAGCAACTCCGTCAGTTTCATTTGAGTCAGTAAATTCTGTGGCGTAGGGCTTAAGCTCTTCATTTGCGTTTGCTACTGCTACAGCTTTGTCGGCGATTTTAAACATTTCAATGTCGTTAATTTCGTCGCCGAAAACCACTAATTCGTCACAGCCAAGCATCTCTTTAAGCTTTAAGGCGGCGTTGGCTTTGGTGGTGTTTTTGGGCATAATCTCAAGCCAGTAATAATGGGAATAATAATCCTTCTGATAAAGGCATTTGAAAGTATTCTTGTGTTTCTCATATATTGGCAAAAGCTTTTCTGTGTTATCAATGCAGGTGATGTAAAACTTTTCGCCCTTAAGTAAATCTTTAAAGCATTTAACAGGGTTAATCCGCTTGTCGCCCTCTCGGCTTTTTAGGTAAATCTTCTGACCTTGAGAGCTTTTGCTTTCAACAAAGCTAAGCTTTTCCACGCCTTTGTTGAAAGAGTACACAACTGGAAAAACGCCCTGCTTTTCAATATCTTCAAAAAGCTCTTTGGTGTTCTCCTCGAAGTAATTTCCATATAGAATTTCTCCGCTTAAGTTATCCATAATGAACGCACCGTTGTAGACAACAACCGGCAGACGTGTGGTGATGTTGGCCGTTACCTTTTTAGTGGTAACAAGTGAGCGTGCCGTTGCAAAGGAAAAGGGGATTCCTTTTGCGGAAAGCTTATTAATAACATTTGCGGTAAACTCCGAAATAGTCTCGTCGTTTCTTAGCAGTGTTCCGTCAAGGTCTGAAAGATAAAGGGTTTTCATTTTTACTCCTTAATAAGAGCCGATATAAAATCTGTTCCGCTTTCAGAAATTTCTTTTTCAAAAACAGTTCGTATATCGGTGGCTCTTATGTCACACATAAGCATTTCTTTAGCTTTGCTATCAAGGGTTTTAAGTGCAGGTGCAACACTTGTTACAATAGGCAAATCTGCTTTTTTGGAAATCAGAGACAATGCCTCTTTGCCTGCGTCTGTCATTCCTAAAATTCTTAAATAGGGAACAGGGGAGTTTTGCAAATCTTTGGTAATACCAAGGACTGCAGAGGTTATAATTCTTCTGAGCCGAGCCATTGTGTAGCGTTTGGTTTTGATTTCTGATAATAATTCTTCTAAAGAATTACAGTTCTTTACAGCAGAATAAATCCTGTTGTGAAGGCCTTCGGTAACATCAGCAAGAGCTTCAAAATTCTCAGCACTCATAGATTTTAGTTTGTAGATTACCGCTCTTTCGCCAAATTCGGTTTTGGCAGGATTGGTGAAATCGCCATTGGGAACAAAGGCGTTTACATCTTCGCCCTTAAAAATCATCTCTCTTATAAGTGAGGCAGAGGCAAAGCCGTCCTTTGATGTAGTGCTGTCGTGCTCAACGGCAATTCTTTTAACGGTGGCGGTTTCGATGCCTGAGCCTTCAAGCTCCTTGATATACTCAACTCCAAGAGTGTTGTTGGGAGAGGATAAAACATCTGAAATCTCACTGCCGAAAACTTCCTTGACCGCCTTTTCTAAAGCAAGGGGATAATAGTCGCCATCACGCATTTTTTCTTTCAGCAGTTCCGTAACTTTCTTATCCTTTGTGGCAAGTGCGGCTTTCTTGATAAGCTCGATATCTCCGTTTTCACTGCCAAAGAAAACTTTGTCAACCACGCCGGTGGCTTTTATAATCTCGGCTGAGCCTTTGGCAAAAACCTGAGCAGATGAAACTGCATAGGGAGCAGGAAGCTCAATAACAAGGTCTGCTCCATTCTTAAGGGCAACCTTTGTTCTTTCAAATTTATTTGTAACGGCAACCTCCCCACGCTGGGTAAAGCTTGAGCTCATAACGCAGATAATACACTCGTAGCCCTGCTTTCTTATTTCACTCAGCAGGTACTTATGACCGTTATGAAATGGGTTGAATTCGCAAATTACGGCAGCAATCTTCAAAAATCCTCACTCCAGACCGAAAAAACTCTTGAAACTTTTAGATTATTGTACTATTATATTATATGTTTAAAAGTATTTCAATTAAATTGGAGGAAGAATAATGAAAATTCTTGTTATTAATGCAGGCAGCTCTTCTCTTAAGTATCAGCTTTTTGATATGGACAACGAGCAGATGCTCTGTAAAGGTAACTGCGAGCGTATCGGCGGTGAGGGTTCTTTCATCGGTCACAAAACTGCAGACGGCAGAGAGATGACTAAGGAAGGCTTTATGCCCGATCACACAGCAGCTTTTAACTTTGTTAAGGATGCTCTTATGGATGCTGAGTTCGGTGTTATTAAGAACCTTGACGAGGTAAGTGCTATCGGTCACAGAATCGTTCAGGGCGGTGCTCTTTTCTCTGAGTCCGTTATTGTTGACGAGGAAGTTGTAAAGGGTATCGAGAGCCTTATTCCTCTTGCACCTTTACACAATAAAGGCCACGTTCAGGCTATCAGAGGCTGTCAGCAGGTATTCGGCGATGCTGTTCCCGAGGTTGTAGTATTCGACACAGCTTTCCACTCCACAATGCCTGAGAAAGCATTTATCTATCCTGTTCCTTATGAGTTTTACGAGAAGTATAAGGTAAGACGTTACGGTTTCCACGGTACTTCTCACAGATATGTATCCGCTGAGCTTGCCAAGAACATCGGCAAGGATATTAATGACCTTAAGCTTATCACCTGCCACATCGGCAACGGTTCTTCCATTACTGCTGTTAAGAATGGCAAGGTTGTAGATACCACAATGGGACTTACTCCCCTTGATGGCTTTATGATGGGCTCACGTTCCGGTGCTCTTGACCCCTCCGTAGTTACATTTATTATGGAGAAGGAAGGTCTTTCTCCCTCTGAGATGAGCGACCTTCTTAACAAGAAGAGCGGTCTTTTAGGTATTTCCGGCGTTTCTACAGACGACCGTGACGTTACAAAGGCTGAGAATGAGGGCAACGCTCGTGCTGCTCTTGCTCACGAAATCCTTTATTATCAGATTGCCAAGTACATTGGCTCTTTCTACGTAGCAATGGGCGGCTGTGACGGTATCTGCTTTACAGCAGGCCTTGGTGAGAACCAGCCCGTTCTCAGAAAGAAAGTTTGTGCATACCTTGAGTGCTTAGGCATTAAGGTTTGTGACGACAGAAACAATACCCGTGGTGCTAACTTCAAGATTACCACAGACGATTCTCAGGTTCCTGCATTTGTAATTGCAACTAACGAGGAGCTTGTTATCGCAAGAGATACAAAGGCTTTGGTTGAAGCTAAGTAATTTCATATTTAAAGTAAAACAGACTCAATCGGTAAATGACTGAGTCTGTTTTTGCATATATTGGTAATTACGCCGGGGTTTCTGTATATTCGGTGGTGTCAACAGAGTCTCTTTCTCTGAAAAGCAGGGTAATACACCAAAGTGCGGATAATGCAACAAGGGTATATATAATTCTGCTTACAATAGCACCCTGACCGCCAAAAATCCAGGCAACAAGGTCAAACTGGAAAAGTCCTACGCTGCCCCAGTTGATACCGCCGATTATGAGTATTGCAAGTGCAATTCTGTCAAGCATAACTTAACCTCCTTTTAATTCTCGCTCTTATTATCTGCACATTGCGTGAATTTATGCAAAATAAAAGCCCTGCCTTAAAAAGCAGAGCTAAAATTTGATTATGCAAAAAGCTTAACAATAGCCATAATAAGTGCCGCAACGCCAACAGCCGCCATAACAGCGCCGCAGATTTTAAAAATTTTCTGAGCCTTTACCATTTTGTGCTTTTTTATCATTTCCTCGGTAGGAGAGGGGATAAGAATTGTGGTAACACCGCCGCTGATACTTCCCACAGCAACTCCCAAAAGTCCCCAGAAAGAGAATATTGTGGGGGAGAAGATAAGACCGAGAAATATAAGGGCAATGCTTGCTATGTAGGTAATATTAACAGGAATACGCCATTTGTGACGGGTTCTGTAGTAAGCACTTGCTTTTTCTTCGCATTCTTTTGAGCAGTACATTTTGCTGTAATCAATTTCCTTTGCACAGTATTGACATTTTTTCATAATATCGCCTCCAAATGTATAGATTTTAACATATTTTTGCGGATTTTTCAAGGCTAACCTTATATTTAATAAAAGACAAGAGTATTGTCATTTGTTATGTTTTTTTTGTGGCAGTTTGTGCAAAATATTGAAAAAGTATAAAAAAGGGGTAGAAAATGTATATAATATGTGCTAATATATTTCTGTATTAAGCTAACCGTGAGTGTTAGCGTGTTTGCTAAGTCAGACACAGTACGGATTTTTTATTTTTACGGAGGAAATTTTATGAAAGCGAAGAAACTTCTCAGCTTAATTCTTGCTCTTGCTGTAGTTGCTTCCTGTGCTTGCATCGGCTTTGTTAATGCAAGTGCTGTAAGTGAATACAACGAGTACGAGAAAATGCTTGAATCCATCAAGGCTGAAAACAAATACGGTCTTGAGGATACAGTAAACGAAGGTAAGATTATCCAGGCTTGGAACTGGTCTTACGCAAACATTATTAAAAACCTTGAACTCCTTGCAGAGCAGGGCTTTACAACAATTCAGGTTTCTCCCCCCAACGAAATCAAGATGCCCACAAAGGGCGTTAAGGTTTGTGAGCCTATTAAAAACGGCGTAGCTCCCAACGGTTGGTGGATGTTCTATCAGCCTGCAGGCTTCCAGCTTAACGAATCCACAGACAACGCATTAGGCGTTAAGGCTGAGTTTGTAGAAATGTGCGAAAAAGCACACGAGTTAGGCCTTAAGGTTATTGTTGACGCAGTTATCAACCACATGGGTACAGATGATACTCACACAGGTGTGTATAAAAACACATCAACTGATCCTATGGATCACGTTAACGAAAGAGCTAAGGAGTTTGAGCCCGAGCTTATTGCTGCCAAGGCTTTCCACTCTCCTTGGGCAGAAATGACTTACAAAGAAAATTACTGGGACGGTTACTCTGATTATGATATCGAGTACGACCTTACCAGAAACTGTACATCAGGTCTTCCTGACCTTGCTACAGAAACACAGCTTGTTCAGGACACTATCTATGATTACTTTGTAGAGCTTGTTGAAGCAGGCGCTGACGGTTTCCGTTTCGACGCTGCAAAGCACATCGAAACAAGCCACGACACATACGTTGCTTCTGACTTCTGGGAGGACACACTTCTTAAGCTCAGAGCAAACTATCCCGGCAAAGAGTGCTATGCATACGGCGAAATCCTTAACAAGTGCGGCGACGGTCGTCCTTTCAGCGAGTATACAGAGCTTATGGATGTTACCGACTCTTCCTCTTACTGGGGAATCAAAGATGCAGTTACAAAGAACGGTACAGCAGGTAACGCTATTCCTTTCTATCCCAACACAAACTTTACAAAAGAAAATGTTATTCAGTGGAATGAATCCCACGATACTTATATCGACGGCGGTACTTCTTCCTTAACAGTTCAGCAGAGAAACAAGATCTGGGCTCTTACAGCAGCACGTCAGACAATCACAGGCGTATACTTTGCTCGTCCCGATGACAAAACAGGCGCTAACCGTGCAGCTATCGAAGCTATCTGCGCAAACATCACTTTAGGTGATGCAAACCTTACTTCCTGGACTGCTCCCGAGGTTAAAGCTGTTAACCAGTTTGACAACTATTTCGGCGATGCTGAAGAGTACAACTCCGTTCAGAACAAGATCGCTATGATCGAGCGTGGCGGCAAAGGTGCTACTCTTGTTAACCTTGGCGGTACAACAGGCAACATTAACATCAAGGTAAACACTCTTGCTGAGGGTACTTACATTGATTCTATTACAGAAAACGAATTCACAGTTTCTGACGGTAAGTTAACAGGTCAGATCGGTTCCACAGGTATTGCTTGTATTTACTATGCAATGGATACAGAGCCTGTTGTTCCCGAGCCTACTACAAACCTTGAAGATATCGACGTTTCCGGTGGTCAGTATCCCATTGCAGACGGTTACAACACAATCGTTTACTCTGCTAAGGGTTGGAACGAAGCTTACATCTATGCATGGATGAGCGGTACCGAAACAAACAACGGCACATGGCCCGGCAACCCCATGAAATATGCTCTTACAAACGACTACGGCGAGAAGCAGTTTGTTGCATATATTCCTGTAGAGTATGATTGCTACATCATCAACAACGGCAAGAGTAACAACGATGTAGGCGGTGAGCAGACAGTTGACCTTGACGTTTTGGAAAGCATGGGTATGTATATGGACAAGAAGGATGCAGACGGCAAGTGGACAATCGGAACTTGGGATCCCAACTTCTATTATATTGAGCCCGTAAATCCCACAGTACCCGATACAGAGCCTCCTGTAGAAACAGAGCCCACAGAGCCTGAAACAGAGCCTACAGCTACTGAGGCTACTGAGCCCACAGCTACAACAGAAGCTACAGAGCCTACAGCTACTGAGGCAACTGAGCCTACATCCACAGAGGCTACTGAGCCTACAGCAACAACTCCCTCAGAGCCTGTACCCACAACTCCCGACGAGTCTGAGCCTGCTATTACAACTGAGCCTGAGTCCTCTGTACCCGGCACAACAACAGGCGTTGTAGACGGCTACTATCTCGGTGATGCAGACTCCAACGAAATCATCAATATTAAAGACGCAACCCTTATTCAGAAGGTTCTTGCTCGTTTCAAGGGTCTCACATATGATGCAGACGCTTCCATGGTTAACGACAACTCTTACCTCGATATCGGCGACGCTACTCAGATTCAGAAGTATGTAGCAAAGCTTCTTCCCGAGGATACAAAGGTTGGTCAGTTCTTCGAAAGATAAAATTCTTACATTGTCAGCTCCGTTTTTACGGAGCTGGCTTTTTTATTGCAAAAATCATTTAGAGTATATACAATAAGCGGCGAGGTGGTAATATGAAACATAGAGAATATATCAGAGTGGTTGAAAATACCGACACCGCCGTGCCGTAGCTTTGCCAAAGATTGTCTTAATCATAGCTTTAGGATAATCGCCCCTGACAAAACCTGACTTGACAAAACCTTGTGGTTGCGGTAAAATTTTAAAGCAAAATATTTTGTCTCCGTAGCTCAGCCGGATAGAGCGTTCGCCTCCTAAGCGAAAGGCCGTGGGTTCGAATCCCGCCGGGGACGCCACAAGTTAAACAGGCAGACTTTTTATAAGAGTCTGCCTGTTTTTATTATTTTACACATGTTTTATTGCATTTTTTTCTTACATCCCTAAAAATTCACTTTTATCCCAATTTGTGGATTTTGAAGATTAGATATGTTAATTTAAAATGGATTTGATAATGTAAGAAACAGGGTTTTAAGCGTAAAAATTCCTATATTTTGCAGGCATTATTTTACATTCTTTTAACCTATTTCTGCTTACAAATTTTACAAAAAACAATTAGACTATTGCCGAAAGATGTAAATCTTAGGAGGAAATTATATGAAAAGTAAGAAATTAATATCCATTGTATTGACCATGTGTTTGTTGGTTTCAATGCTGAGTGTGTCTGCGTTTTCTTCTTCTGCAGAAGAGGATTTGTTATCACTTGATAACTACAGCAAATTTGCGGTAGGCCAGTTATTTTCCCGCGGACTTTCTGCGGCAGGCACGGTTGTAAGCAAAATTGGCGAACTTACAAATAATGATGAGGTTAAGGAAGTTACCTCTTTTATCAATAAATGGGTTTTTGGTGGAAGTGATACAGGTGCAAAGCTTTCTGCAATTCAGAAAACCTGCGACGAGATTCTGGTTACAGCTACAGATATCAAGGATATTACTTCTGATGTTCAGTCCTTGCAGAATGCTGAGATTATTAAAAATGCCGCTTCTGATTACGACGATGCATGGTTAGAACAGGTTGAATCCGTATTAAAAGAAAATGACCTTAATAATATTTTTGAAAAATACACCGACTATTTAGCTTATGCCAACGGCAACAAAAAGCTTCCTGCAGGAAAGACAGTTGAAGATTACAAAAACATCTATGTTCAGAGTCTTATGGATGTTTGTGCGAAACACGGCTATCCCAGATATGACAATTCTTATGGCGACAGCAATGAATACTATAAGAAAATGATGTATACAACCGATGTTATAGACGTGCTTATCTGCGACGGCTTAGAGGATTTGCTTGACTGCATGGAAAACAGAGAACTCTATGGCGACAGATTTGTAGACAAGGCGGCCTTATACGCTTACTACGCATATCCTTTCAGCAGCGAGCAGGCGGCTTTTGTGGATGCGGCTGCAAAACATCAGATTAATAAGATTACACTTGTGCTGATGATATATCAGGACTTTATGGCACAGCGTGCTGAGTATTACACAGAGCTTAACGCAAAGGGTGTAAAGGGTTACGAAACAACCGAGCAATGTGATGCTTACTACAAATCATACTCAGGCAGATTCGACAGAATCGCTAATGAATTTATGGATGATATTGCAGAGTTCTTTCAGTCTGAAATTATCCTTGATGACGGATTTATCTACGCTACAACAACTTTTGAAAAATATCTTCGTGATGATTCAGCTTCAACCAAGGCTAACAATAATCAGTCATTTAAGCTTAAGTGCAACACAAATTATAATTCAAAAATAACTCAGACTCCTTCTTTCTATAAAAACGCTTCCGTAAGTATATCGGGCTCTGAGCTTGTGTTTACACCTTTCTATGTTCTTAACGGCAATGCACATAGCGGTGATGTTACAAAATTTACTACATTCAATACATATAAAGAAACGGTATACCCAAGTCTCTATGGTCAGTCAGTTGTTCACCGAGCCTATAGCTTTAACAATAATTATAACTGCCTTAAAGACGGCGTTTATTCCGATGGCAACAATAATTATGTATCTGTTTCAAATGTAGACCAGTTCAAAGGTCTTATAAATACCACAGCTTACTCCGCGTATAAATACACACCTTTCACATATTTTGGCGATTACCTCGGCTACGGCAAAAATGATTCTCTGTACCTTTTCCTCAGAGCAAATACAGAAAAATACACAGGCCCATATTACAGTGGACATAAGCTTCCTGTATATAATGTGAAAAACGCTAAAACCTACAGCGAAACCTGGAACAGCGAAACTCTTGCTCAGACCGACGTAAAAAATGAAAAGTACGCTGTAATACTTACTCCTCAGAGCAATAACCTTAAAACAACAGTTAATTCTCAGGTTAAAGGCGGAGGCTCTGTTAGTATTAACGGTAAGGCAGAAGGCGCTTTTGCCTCAGGCAGTACTGTTGATGTAGAGATTAATGTTCCCGAAAATTATGTAATTACTTCTGTTAAGGTGCTTTATCACGGCGATATGAGCAATCCCTCTAAGGTTACAAGCGAAAAGGTGATTTCAGAAGGCATTGACAGCAACAGCTTTGAATTAAGCTACGGTGTTCCTTACACAAACGTAACAATTGCGGTAGAAACACTTGAAGTTCCTGGAGCACTTAACACCGACGCAAAGGGAAATTACGTTGTAAACGATTACTACGACCTTTGCCAGATGGCAGATATGGTTAACAGCGGTTACAGCAAATATGTAAACGGTGATTATATTCTTAAGGGCAATGCTAATTGCAGATTTATTGAGTGGATTCCGATTGGTACAGAAGATGTGCAGTTTAACGGTACTTTTGACGGCAACGGATATATCATTAGCGGTCTCAACGCTAATTTAGGTGTGGCTGACGGCAGCCGTCACCCCATGTTTAATGTTCTTGGTGAAGAAGCCGTGGTTGAAAATGTATATTTCTCAGAGGCAGATGTGTTCAGTGCTGAAACACCTGTAAAAGGCTCAGGTGTAGTTTGTAAACAGAATAACGGTATTATCAGAGATTGTATGATTTCCGACTCATCCGTTCAGCTTGGTAACTGGCACTACCTTGGCGGTGTGGCAGGCCTTAACAACGGTACTATCGAAAACTGCGGTGTTGTGAATACAAGCATCACAAGAAGATGGGGCGCAAGTGACACAGGTGCAATGGGCGGTATTACTGAAACTAACAACGGCACAGTTAAAAATTGCTTTACATATAACTGCACATTTGAAAACGGCGATGCATCTAAAAATGCTCCTGTTGTTTCTTCAGGTAATGCTCCTGAAAACTGCTACTTCTTAACAAACTCTGATGTAAACAAAACCTTTGGCACAGAAAAGTCAATGGGAAAATTTGAGAACGGTGAGGTTACATACTTGCTTAATAATGGTGTAACAGACGGTACCCAGAGCTTTTATCAGTACCTCGGCGGTAACTTTTATCCTATGCTTTTCTCTGTTGAAAGTTTAACAACAGTATACAAAACCGAGAGCGGTACATATACAAACAATAAATAAAATATGAGCCTCCGAAAGTACGCTCAGTTAAACACTGACATACTTCGGAGGCTTTTGTTATGCCCGGAATGGGGTGGTTTTCTCTATACGTAACCTTGTAACAATACTTTTCGGGAGCAAGACGGCTTCCCTTACAGTAGACCATTCATTTAAATCCGACCTGCCGTTGATGAAAGGTTGCTTTTACATTAAACCTTTCCGTAGGCGAACCGCCCACCGTGGCTAACGGGCGAACTGCCCACCGTGGCAAACGGTCAAAGGAAAAACCGCTGCTCAGGCTTTGTGTTCTGAGCAGCGGTTTTAGTGTAAAATGTGAATTATTAAAAGAGGAGATTTGTTAGGTAGGAATTTCCTGTTCAAAAAGCTTATGGTAGCTTTTGATGAAAACTATGCAGTCTTTTCTCTGACTGTGGCTATAGCTTACCACATCAAAATTTGCTTTGCAACAAATTGGGACGAAAGCTCTGTTTTAGGTATGAAGAGGTTTAAATCAAGGTAAAATCATTTAAAGCTTGTTGTTATATATTTCTTGTTATTTGAACTTGATTGTGATAAAATATATGTATATTGATTGGAGGTTATTAATATGCAGAAATCTAAACTTCGTGCCTACGCACATTTAATCGCCCGCAAAGGCGTTAATATTCAAAAGCGTCAGCCCGTAATTATTGAGGCAGAACTTGACCAGCCTGAATTTATTGAGATTTTAGTTGACGAATGCTATAAAGCAGGTGCATCTTCTGTTGATGTAAGGTGGTCTCATCAGCCCTTAACAAAGCTTAATGTACGCCATAAGACTCTTAAGAATCTTTCAGCCGTTGAGGATTGGGAGCTTGAGAGAATGAAACATCAAGAGGAAACCCTCCCTGCAAGAATTGTTATTCTTTCCGATGACCCTGACGGACTTAAGGGCGTTAATATGGATAAATACTCCAAGGCTTCTCAGGCTCGCAGAAAAGCTTTTAAACCTTTCAGGGATAGAATGGAGAACAAATACCAGTGGTGTATTGCTGCTGTGCCAGGTGTTAAGTGGGCTAAAAAGCTTTTCCCAAATGACAGAAAGAGCGTTGCTGTAGAAAAGCTGTGGCAGGCAATTCTTTCAGCATCCCGTGCAGACGTTGACCCGGTTCAGCAATGGGAAGAGCATAACGCTAACATTGCAAAAAGATGCGATTACCTTAACTCCTTAGGTATATCTGAGCTTCGATACAAGTCTTCAAACGGAACAGATTTTACTGTTGGAATTATTGATGGTGCACGTTTTGTTGGCGGTGCAGGCGGCACTACAAAGGGCGTTATGTTTAATGCAAACATTCCATCTGAGGAAGTTTTCATTACTCCTATGAAGGGTAAGGCTGAGGGTAAGGTTGTTTCCACAATGCCTCTTTCTTACGAATCTCAGCTTATTGAGAATTTCTCAATTACCTTTAAAGACGGCAAGGCTGTTGAATATTCGGCAGAGAAAAACGAGGCTTTACTTGGCAAGCTTCTTTCAATGGACGAAAACGCAGGTTACCTTGGCGAGTGTGCATTGGTACCCTTTGATTCTCCAATTAATAATTCGGGAATCCTTTATTACAACACTCTCTTTGACGAGAACGCATCCTGCCACTTGGCTTTAGGTGCAGGCTACAGCGAGTGTATTCCGGGCTTTGAGGAAATGACTTTTGAAGAGTGCGTGGAAAAGGGTTGTAACGATTCTATTATCCACGTGGACTTTATGATAGGTGCTGAGGACCTTTCTGTTATCGGAATTGATAAAAACGGTAAAGAAACACCTCTTTTCGTAAACGGTAACTGGGCGTTTTAAGTGAGTCAGCCACCCGTTAGCCACGGGAGGGCAGTTCGCCTTTGGGTAGGTTAAATATAGAGGTAACCTGCCATTAACGGCGGATCGGTTGTGCGTATTTTTGATGGTAAAGTGGGATTGTTTTACCCTGAAAATTCAAAATATTTCTCTCAGAGAAATACACAAATAAGACATAAAAAATTTGTTTAAATTCACCTCAAATTCCTTGACAAATATTTAGCAAAGTGGTAGAATATTTTACAGCAAATCTTTAAGACGATACAGAGAGATCGGCAAGATTGCGGAATATTTAAGCTTATGGTGTAGTTTTACGCCAATGTTTTGCTATATTCGCCTTGCCGTAATCGGCAAGGCTTTTGTTTTGTCTTGCTTCTATACTCTGGAAAGGAGAAGTTATGAAAGAGCTTATTAAAGCCAAAATAATCGGTGCTGACAAGTTCCCTGAGCTTAGTGCCTATGTTTCTGATTTCTTCGCTGAGAATCCTGTTCTCGGTGTTCTTAATAATTCCCGTTTTGCTGTATTTCCCGGTTTTTGCGATGTGCATGTGCATTTTCGTGAGCCGGGTTTTTCTTATAAAGAAACCATAAAAACGGGGTCTCAGGCTAGCGCTCACGGCGGATACACCGACGTATGCACAATGCCAAACCTTAATCCTGTGCCTGACTCAGTAGAGCATATTAAGGTTCAGCAGGATATTATTGACAAAGACGCTGTAATCAAGGTTCATCCTTACGCCTCAATCACAGTTGGCGAAATCGGCGAAGAGCTTGTGGATATGGATGCCCTTGCTTCAAAGTGCATTGCCTTTTCTGATGACGGCAGAGGAGTGCAGGATGAAGAAATGATGCGTTCTGCTATGCTTAAGGCAAAGGCTCTTGATAAAATGATTGTTGCCCATTGTGAGGTTAACGACCTGCTCTTTGGCGGATATATCCACGACGGTGAGTATGCCAAAGCTAATAATCATAAAGGCATCTGCAGTGAGAGTGAATGGAAGCAGATTGAGCGTGATATTAAACTCGCCAAGGAAACAGGCTGTAAATACCACGTTTGCCACATCTCAACAAAAGAGAGTGTGGATTTAATCCGTAAAGCAAAAGCTGATGGGGTAGACATCACCTGCGAAACAGGCCCTCATTACCTGATTTTAGACGACAGCAACTTGCAGGAGCACGGCAGATTCAAGATGAATCCGCCTCTTCGTGCAAAGTCAGACAAAGAAGCTTTGCTTGAAGGTGTTCTTGACGGTACAATAGATGTAATTGCAACAGACCACGCACCCCACGGAGAAGAGGAAAAGGGCAGAGGCCTTGAGTTAAGCCCCTTTGGCATAACAGGAATTGAAACTGCTTTCCCTTTACTTTACACAAAGCTCTGCAAAACGGGCATACTAAGTTTAGAGAGGCTCGTTGAGCTTTTATGCATAAACCCCAGAGAAAGATTTGAAATTCCTTTTAATAACGATTTCACAATCTGGGACCTGGAGGAAGAAATTGTGGTTAACAAGGACTTCTTCCTCTCAAAAGGCACAGCAACACCTTTTGAAAACGAAAAACTTTTTGGCAAGTGTATTCTTACCATCTCAAACGGTAAGGTTTCATATAAAGCATAATACGGAGGTAGATTAAAATGGCTAAAAGAACAGATATTAAAAAGATTATGATTATCGGCTCAGGTCCTATCGTTATCGGTCAGGCTGCTGAGTTCGACTATGCAGGCACACAGGCTTGCCTTGCTTTAAAGGAAGAGGGCTACGAGGTTGTGCTTGTTAACTCTAACCCTGCTACAATTATGACAGACACATCCATTGCCGATAAGGTGTATATGGAGCCTCTTACTCTTGAGTACATTGCACGCATCTTAAGATATGAGCGTCCTGATGCTATCGTTCCCGGTATCGGCGGTCAGACAGGTCTTAACCTTGCAATGCAGCTTGAGAAAAAAGGTGTTCTCAAGGAGTGCGGCGTTGAGCTTTTAGGTACAAGCAGTAAGTCTATTGAAAGAGCTGAAGACAGAGAGCTTTTTAAAGAGCTTTGCGAGAGTATCGGCGAGCCTACAATTCCCTCTGAAATCACTTATAATCTTGACGAAGCTAAGGAAGCCGCAAAGCGTATCGGCTACCCTGTAGTTCTTCGTCCTGCATTTACTCTTGGCGGCACAGGCGGCGGCTTTGCCAACAACGAGCAGGAGCTTGTAGACATTGGTATTAACGCATTCAAGCTTTCTCCCGTGCATCAGGTTCTTAGCGAAAAGAGCGTTAAGGGTTACAAAGAAATCGAGTTTGAGGTTATGCGTGACTCTCAGGACCACGCAATCACAATCTGCGGTATGGAAAATATCGACCCTGTTGGTGTTCACACAGGTGACTCCTTGGTTGTTGCTCCTATCCTGACTCTTAATGACCACGACCTTAAGATGCTCAACGATAGTGCTATCAAGATTATCAAAGAGCTTAAAATCGAGGGCGGATGTAACGTTCAGTTTGCACTTAACCCCACAACAAGTGAATACTTCCTTATCGAGGTTAACCCCAGAGTTTCAAGATCGAGTGCTCTTGCTTCTAAGGCAAGCGGTTACCCCATTGCAAGAGTAACTGCAAAAATCGCAGTTGGTATGGCACTTGAGGATATCGAAATTGCTAACACAACTGCAGCTTTCGAGCCCAGACTTGACTATGTAGTTGCTAAGGTTCCCAGATTCCCCTTTGATAAGTTTGCCAACGCATCCAATGTTCTTGGTACTCAGATGAAGGCAACAGGTGAGGTTATGGGTATCGGCTCTACTTTGGAAGAGTGCTTACTCAAATCTATCCGTTCCTTAGAGACAGGTGCTTACCACTTCTGGCTTCCTAAGTTTGACAATATGTCCACAGACGAGCTTTACGCATACCTTGACCTTTTCAAGGATGATACAATCTTCTGCGTAACAGAACTCTTAAGACGCGGCGAAACTGTTGAGAAGCTCCACGATGTAACAAAGATTACAGCTTACTTCCTTGAGGCTTTAGTTAAGATTATAGCAATGGAGAATAAGCTTAAGGAAAACGTAATGGACGAAGCTACCCTTAAAGAAGCTAAGGTAATGGGCTTTGGCGATAAGTTCGTTGCAAAGCTCTGGAATATGCCCGAAATCGACGTTTACAACTTCCGTAAGGAAAAGGCAATGTTCCCTGTATACAGAATGGTTGACACCTGCCACACCAACGCATATATTCCTTACTTCTACTCCTCTTACACAGGTGAGAATGCAAGTAAGCTTACAGATAAAAAGAAGATTGTTGTTCTCGGTGCAGGTCCTATCCGTATCGGTCAGGGCGTTGAGTTTGACTACTCCACAGTTCACGCAGTAACAACTATCAAAAACTCCGGTTATGAGGCTATTATTATCAACAATAACCCCGAAACCGTTTCCACAGACTATACAACTGCCGACAAGCTCTACTTTGAGCCTCTTACTCCCGAAGATGTTATGAACATCATCGAGTTTGAAAAGCCCGAGGGTGTTATTGCTTCCTTAGGCGGTCAGACAGCTATCAACCTCGCTGAGCCTCTTATGAAGCGTGGCGTTAAGATTATCGGCACAGACTGCGAAGCTATCGACAAAGCTGAAAATCGCGATAGCTTCGAGAAAATCCTTACAGATTTAGGTATTCCTCAGCCTCAGGGTAAGGCTGTTACAAACATCGAAGACGGTGTAGAAGCTGCTAAGAGAATCGGCTTCCCCGTACTTGTAAGACCTTCCTTCGTTTTAGGCGGCCGTGCAATGCAGATTGTTACAACTGAGGAGCAGTTAAGAACTTACCTCAAGACAGCCGTTGAAATCGACGAGGATAAGCCCGTACTTGTTGACAAGTATATTCAGGGTAAGGAAGTTGAGATTGACGCAATCTGCGACGGCAGAGATGTATTCGTTCCCGGTATTATGGAGCTTGTTGAAAGAACAGGCGTTCATTCCGGTGACTCCATCAGCGTTTATCCCACATTCTCAATCAGTAATAAAGTTAAGGGCACAATTTTACAGTATGCTAAGCAGTTAGGTCTTGGCATCGGCATCGTTGGCCTTTACAACATCCAGTTCATTGTTGACGAAAACGATAACGTATTTATCATCGAGGTTAACCCCCGTTCTTCCAGAACTGTTCCTTTCCTTTCTAAGGCTACAGGCTACAGCCTTGCCGATATTGCTACTGAGGTTATTATGGGCAAGAGCCTTAAAGAGCAGGGTATCTTCGATATTTATCCCGAAGAGAAAAAGCGTTGGTACGTAAAGGTTCCCGTATTCTCATTCAACAAAATCCGCGGTCTTGACGCTTATCTCTCTCCTGAAATGAAGTCCACAGGTGAAGCAATCGGCTATGATGATAAGCTCAACCGTGCACTCTTCAAGGCTTTACAGGCAAGTGGTATGCACCTTCAGAACTACGGCACAGTTTTCGCAACTATTGCAGATTCTGACAAGGACGAGGCGTTGCCCTTAATCCGCCGTTTCTATAACCTGGGCTTCAACATCCAGGCTACAGAGGGTACTGCAAAGTTCCTTATCGAAAACGGCATCCGCACACACGTTCTTCAGAAAATCAGCGAGGGAAGCGAGGAAATCCCCGAGGCTATTCGTCAGGGTCATATTGCTTATATCATCAACACCCGTGAGGTTGGCTCTGTTGGCTCTGCTTCCGATGGTCATATGATTCGCCACTACGCTACTGAGAACAATGTATCTCTCTTCACAAACCTCGACACAGTTAACGTTCTTCTCGACGTTTTAGAGGAAACAACTTTAGCTATCTCCACAATTGATGCTTAAGGTGATTTTATGAATCAGAGAATTTTAAAGGTGTGTGAAAACACTCCACTTACCGAAAACGTTTTTAAAATGGTTTTACAGGGCGATGTTTCTGAGGTTACTCGTCCCGGTCAGTTCATTAATATTAAATTAGACGGCTTCTACCTTCGCAGACCTATTTCGGTCTGCGACAAGGTAGGAGATACATTAACAATCATCTACAAAGTAGTGGGCGAAGGCACCGAGTATATGGCTAATCTTAAAGAGGGTGCCGAGCTTGACACGCTTTTAGGCCTTGGCAACGGCTTTGATGTTGAAGCTTCTGGCGACACAGCTCTCCTTCTTGGCGGTGGTGTTGGCGTGCCTCCTCTTTATTTGCTTGCTAAAAAGCTTATTGAAGCAGGCAAAAAGGTTACAGTGTGCCTTGGCTTTAACACTAAATCAGAGGTTTTCTACGAAAACGAATTTAAGGCACTTGGTGCTGATGTAAGAGTTGCAACAGTTGACGGTTCTTTTGGCACAAAAGGCTTTGTAACAAACCTTTTTGACGATGTTGATTACAGCTACTACTACACCTGCGGCCCCGAGCCTATGCTTAAAGCAGTTTATAACGCTTGTACATCTGACGGTGAGCTTAGCTTTGAAGAAAGAATGGGTTGCGGATTTGGTGCTTGTATGTGTTGCAGCTGTAAAACAGTTACAGGCTATAAGCGAATTTGCAAGGAAGGCCCCGTTATGAAGAAGGAGGAGATTTTATGGAACGCTTAAAGGTTAATCTTTGCGGAATAGACATTGATAACCCCATAATCCCCGCCAGCGGTACTTTCGGCTTTGGCTACGAATTTGCAGATATCTATGATATTAACAAGCTTGGTACTTTCTCCTTCAAGGGTACTACAAAAGACCCTCGATTCGGCAATCCTACTCCCAGAGCCGCTGAATGTACAGCAGGTATCATCAACTCCGTAGGTCTTCAGAATCCCGGTGTTGACAAGGTTATTTCAGAAGAGCTTCCCAAACTTTCAAAAGTTTTCAGTAAAAAAGTTATGGCTAATATAGGTGGCTTTTCTGTTGAAGAGTATGCTTATGTAGCCGAAAGAATAGCAGAGTGTGAACAGGTAGGTTGGCTCGAAATTAACATAAGCTGCCCAAATGTTCATGGCGGCGGTATGGCAATGGGAGCTGACCCTAAAATGGCGGCGGCTGTTACAAGTGCGGTAAGAAAGGTAACAGATAAGCCTGTTATCATTAAACTCAGCCCCAATGTTACAGATATCGTTTCTATTGCAAAGGCCTGTGAGGCAGAGGG
>JAZTWD010000018.1:0-41842 GCA_045635685.1 Ruminococcus sp. | reverse complement strand
TAACTCCCGCGGAAAACATGCCTCTCATTGCTCCGCCTTCTAACACCAGTCCTTTTTTCATGTGAACACCCCATTTGTAATATGACAAAAATTGTACAACAAAATTCAGTTAAAATCAACAGATTGGAAAAAGCTAAAATGACAAAAATGTCAATTTTTCAAAAACCTATTGACAAAGTAAGGATTTACCAATAATATGTTTCTAGCAGAGTGTCATACTTAAGTTTGAAATCTTTGTGTGACACATTAAATCCGCAGGAGCGGAAATTCAGCAAATTTTTTTGGAGGCATTTATTTATGATTTTTGAGAAAGTTAAGGGTATCCTTGCAGAGCAGTTTGATGTAGAAGAGGATACAATCACAATGGACACAAATCTTGAGGAGGATTTATCCGCAGATTCCCTTGATGTTGTAGATCTTCTTATGTCTATTGAAGACGAGTTTGAGATTGAGATTCCCGACGAGGAAATCGAGAACATCAGAACTGTGTCTGAGCTTGTTTCTTACATCGAGAGCAATTAACTGATAAAAACTATTAACTGAGCCGAGGAAAATAATCCTCGGCTCTTTTTCTTCCCGTGAGCCACGTTGGCGTTTCACCCGTTAGCCACGTTGGTGTTTCGCCTTTGGATAGGTTAAATATAGAGGCAACCTTGCCTTAACGGCGGGTTGATATGAATTGAGACTTGAAATTGTGTGAAGATTTATGTATAATAAAAAGGTATATGATAAGTGAGGTGCTATTTATGGCAGAAAACAAAAAAATGGTAGAGGCTATTACCAGCCGTGACGAGGATTTCGCAAAATGGTATACCGACATTGTTAAAAAGGCAGAGCTTGTTGACTATTCAGGCGTTAAGGGCTGTATGGTTATCCGCCCTTACGGCTACGGCATCTGGGAAAACATCCAGAAGGATTTAGACAGACGTTTTAAAGAAACAGGCCATGAAAACGTATATATGCCTATGTTTATCCCCGAAAGCTTACTTCAGAAGGAGAAGGACCACGTTGAGGGCTTTGCTCCCGAGTGTGCTTGGGTAACAGTTGGCGGCAGCGAAAAATTGACAGAAAGACTTTGTGTTCGTCCTACTTCCGAAACTCTTTTCTGCGAGCATTATGCTAAAATTATCAACACCTACAGAGATTTACCTAAGCTTTACAACCAGTGGTGCTCTGTAGTTCGTTGGGAAAAAACTACAAGACCTTTCCTCAGAACTTCTGAGTTCTTATGGCAGGAAGGTCACACAATGCACGAAACAGCCGAAGAAGCAGAGGAAGAGACACTTAAGATGCTTAAGGTTTATCAGGATTTCTACCGCGAGACTCTTGCTATTCCTGCTGTTGTTGGTAAAAAGACCGAGAAAGAAAAGTTTGCAGGTGCCGAGGCTACATACACAATCGAGCCTATGATGCACAACGGTGTAGCTCTTCAGGGCGGTACAACCCACTATTTCGGTGACGGTTTTGCAAAGAGCTTTGACATTACATATCAGGGCAGAGACAACAAGCTTCACTACCCCCACCAGACATCATGGGGTGTTTCAACCCGTATGATTGGTGCAATTATCATGGTGCACGGCGACGACGACGGTTTGGTGCTTCCTCCCAAGGTTGCTCCTATTCAGGTTGCACTTATTCCTATTGCTCAGCATAAGGAAGGCGTTCTTGATAAGGTTTACGAGGTTGCCGAGGTTCTTAAGAAGGATTTCCGCGTTAAGGTTGACGCTTCTGATAAGGCTCCCGGCTGGAAGTTTAGCGAATACGAAATGAAGGGTGTACCTGTTCGTGTTGAGCTTGGCCCTAAGGATATTGAGAAGAACCAGTGCGTTATCGTTAGACGTGATAACCGTGAGAAGATTTTTGTATCTCTCGATAACCTTGCAGAAGAAGTTCAGAAGGCTTTAGATGCAGTTCACAACGCTATGTACGAAAAGGCACTTAAGAACATGCAGGAAAAGACCTTTGAGGCTCGTTCTTATGAGGAATTTATTGACACCGCCGAGAATAAGCCCGGCTTTATCAAGGCTATGTGGTGCGGCGAGAAAGAGTGCGAAGAAAAGCTTAAGGAAGTTACAAACGGTGTTAAGTCCCGTTGTATCCCCTTTGAGGAAGAGCATCTCAGCAACACCTGCGTATGCTGTGGCAAGCCTGCCAAGCATATGGTTTACTGGGGCAAGCAGTATTAATTAAAATTAAACGGAAGTGAAATTTTTCACTTCCGTTTTTTGTATTTAAATCCTGATTGACTACAAAGTTTGAATGGTATATAATTAATATGTATAGTTTTGTTCGGAAAGGAGAATCGGGATGAAATTTTTTAAAGCAAAAAGACTTTTAAGTTTAATATCGTTTATGTTATACCTTTGTGTTTTTGCAGGGGTTTTGTCTGCCTGTCAGCCTGATACTCCCGACGTGTATAACACAACTGCACCTGCTACAACCGCGGTAAATACCGAGGCTACGGTTCCTGATTCTACAGAAGAAGTTCTGCCCCAAAATCCCATTAATTTTAAGGAGCTTCAGGGTATAAATAAAGACCTTTATGCCTGGCTTAAAATTCCGAATACTGTTATAGATTATCCTGTGGCACAAAGCAGTAACGATGACGATAATTATTATCTTCACCGCGACTATATGGGCAATTACGACTTTGCAGGCACTATTTACTCTCAGCGTCACAACACAAAGTATTTTGTTGAGCGTGTAACGGTGCTTTACGGTCACAATATGCTTGACGGCTCTATGTTTGCAGGGCTTCATCAGTTTTCCGACCCTGAGTTTTTTAAAGAAAACGACACAATGTATATCTACATTCCCGGGCATATTTTAACCTATAAAATTTTTGCCGCTTACGATTATGACGACAGGCATATTATGAACAGCTTTGAGTTTTACAAAGACGATGTTTATGAGCAGTACATTGAGGACTGCCTTAATCCTCACTCGGCAAACGCAATGGTAAGGGAAGGCGTTAAGCTTGATTTAAACAGCAAAATCCTTACCCTCAGCACTTGCCACGACTATAATTCAAGCTTAAGATTTTTAGTACAGGGGGTGCTTGTAGATGACCAGAGAACCCAGTGATTTTGAAAATGAAATTACTATTTTAGAGGTTGACTCTGCAAAGGAAGAGCTAAACTCCGAAGCTCCGGCTCAACCTGAGAAGCCTGTAAGCACTCTGAATGAAAGCGAATACGACGACTTTATTTTTACCAAGTACCACGGCAGAAGAAGGAGCATTTTAAGCACTTCACAAAACCACAATACTACCAGTGCGTATTCCTCTAAAAATCATTTCGTAAAAGAGGTAAAAGCAGGTAGCAGAAAACGCAGAAAGCCTTGGTGGAAAAAGCTTCTTATTATCCTCAGCATTATTTTAGCTTCCCTTATTGCGCTTTCGGCTATTGCTGTGGGAGTGTTCTTTATTTTAAAAGAATCGGGCATTGCTCAGCTTACAGGCTCAGAGGTTAATATGACCGCCCCTGTGATTGAAAACGCAGGTGTGTCGGTTGATAATTCCCGAAACACCATTACCTACAATGGCAAAACCTATGCCTACAACAGCAATATGACCTCCATACTCTGTATGGGTGTTGATAAAAGAGACGGCCTCGGCCTTGAGGACGAGGTTGTGGGTACAGGCGGTCAGGCAGATGCACTTTACCTTGTGGCACTTGATACCAAAACAGGTGAAACTGACGTTATTGCTATTTCCCGTGATATTTACGCTGATATCGGCGTGTATTCTGCTGACGGTGTGTACACAGGTACAGAAAAAGCTCAGCTTTGCCTTGCCTATGCTTACGGTGACGGCAAAGAAACCAGTTGCAGAAATACCGTAAACGCCGTTCAGAGGCTTTTTTATAATCTTCCCATAAATTCATACTTTGCTTTGGAGCTTAGTGCAATTGATGAACTTAACGATGCCGTTGGCGGTGTGGTTGTAACCCTTGAAGATGACTATATGTACTACGGAATAAATTTTTACGGCAGAGCAGGTGACACCGTAAGGCTTCACGGTATTGAGGCAAGAGCCTTTTTGCAGTACCGAGAGGTATCGGAGCTTAACTCCAGCGTAGACAGAATGAACCGTCAGATTCAGTATCTTGAGGGTTTTGCAAGTTCTGCTATAGAAATGACCCAAAATGACATTACTACCCCCGTTACTCTTTTTAACATTGTAGGGGATAATTCCGTTACTAACCTTAATGCTTCAAAAATTTCTGCATTGGGCTATACTGTTGCCACCTCGGGTGCTGAGGTTGACTTCAGAAAAGTTCCCGGTGAGGTTATCCACAACGGAGAATATGCCGAGTATGTGGTAGACGAGCAAGCTATGCTTGAACTTATTTTGGATGTTTACTATACTCCTGTCGGTTAACCACGGAATGGCAATTCGCATAAGAAGCAAACTTAATTAAGGTTGCTTTAATTTTCATCTTAATCAAAACAGAAAGAGCAGATATACAAACTGTAAATGTATATCTGCTCTTTGATTTTTTCAGAAACCTGATTTAAATATGTATATTCTCAAAATATTCGTCACAAAGCCTTACGCTTTGCATTGCGTCTTTGGCGTAAAAATCAGCATTTATCATTTTTGCATATTCTTCACTTAATACCGCTCCGCCTACCATTGTTTTTATGTGGGGAGCTTTTTCTTTAAGTGCTTTTATGGTGCTTTCCATTGACGTTACGGTGGTGGTCATCAATGCTGAGAGAAGCACCATTTTAACGTCGTTTTTAACTGCACTTTCTACAATTACGTCAACAGGCACATCCTTGCCAAGGTCCACAACCTCGTAGCCGTAATTTTCCAAAAGAAGCTTTACAATGTTTTTGCCAATGTCGTGGATGTCACCCTTAACGGTGGCGATTACAAGCCGTCTGCCATTGGTGGCTTTATTGCCGCTTTCTTGGATTTTCTCCTTAACCTCAGCGAAAGCCGCCTTCGTCGCCTCAGCACTCATCAACAGAGAGGGAAGGTAAATATTACCTTTTTCAAAGCCTTCTCCAACTTTATCGAGGGCGGGGATAATCTGGCTTTTTACAAGCTCAAGGGGCTCTGTAGTTTCAAGCTGGAGCTTTGCAAGCTCGCGGGCTTTGTCGGTAAGTCCTGATTCTACGGCTTCTTTTAAGGTAAGATTGTCAGACTTTGCCGAAACTGTAGTTGTGCCTGAGCTTTGCTCGCTCATAACTTTCTCGATTATTTCCTCGGCAAAGGTATCGTAAGAGCTTGTGTTGGGATTTTTTGCGGCATTCATCATAAGCTGGGAGTGAGGGTTCATAATAGCACCCTTAAGGCCTGCACCGATGGCTAAAGCGAAAAATTCCGAGTTAACCTTATCTCTTAAAGGCAGACCGAAGGAAATGTTTGAAACGCCTAAGACCGTGTTGATGCCCATTTTGGTGACGCCTTTAATGGTGTCAAGGGTAACCTTAGCGGCGTTTTGGTCGGCACTTATTGCCATGGTAAGGGCATCAACGATGATGTCCTTTTTGTCTATGCCGTATTTTGCGGCCTCGTTTATTATTTTTTCTGTGATTTTAATTCTTTCATCAGCAGTTTCGGGGATTCCCTTTTCGTCAAGGGTAAGTGCAACAACCGCCGCACCGTATTTTTTAGCTAAGGGCAGAACTGAATCCATAGATTCCTGCTTGCCGTTTACGGAATTTATAAGGGGCTTGCCGTTATAAATTCTCAAGGTTTTTTCCAAGGCTTTAGGGTCGGCAGTATCTATAACAAGGGGTAAATCCGTAACACCTTGTAAGGCTTTAACAGTGCTTTCCAGAACCTTTGCCTCGTCAATTTCAGGCAGGCCGCAGTTTACGTCAAGCATATTTGCCCCTGCTTTTTGCTGATAAATACCCTCGGAAAGAATAAATGAAAGGTCATTGTCTCTGAAAGCCTGATTAACTCTGCTTTTGCCTGTGGGGTTAATTCTTTCTCCTATAAGTACAGGGGAGTTTCCCCACTTTACAGCGTGGGTGTAGGAGCTTACCAAGGTGTGGTTTTTCTTTTCTATAGCTTTGGGAGCTTTGCTTTTTAGAGCCTTTGCAAGTTTTCTTATGTAATCGGGATTAGTTCCGCAGCATCCGCCAACAATCCTTGCACCCATATCCACAGCCTTTTCCATACAGCTTACAAACTCGTCTTCGGTTACGTCGAAAACCGTTTTGCCGTCAACCACTTTTGGCAGTCCTGCGTTAGGCATAATAAGGATTGGGGTAGAGCTGTATTTTGCAAAATCGGGCAGGATTGAGAGCATTTTGTCAGGACCCAATGAGCAGTTAAGGCCTATGGCGTCAACCCTTAAGCCCTCAAGTATAGCTACCATTGCCAAAGCGTCTGCACCTGTCATAAGCTTTTTGTTTTCGTCGTAAACGTTGCTTACGAAAATGGGGAGGGAGCAGTTCTCTTTTGCCGCCAGAACCGCTGCCTTGGTCTCAAAAGAGTCGTACATTGTTTCAATGATAACAAGGTCGGTGCGGTCATTGGCGATTTTAATTGTTTCGGCGAAAATGTCGTAGGCTTCTTCAAAACTTAAGTCGCCGAAAGGAGCCAAAAGCCTGCCTAAGGGGCCAATATCAAGGGCGATATATTTATCATTAAAGCCTTCTTTTGCCTTTTCGGCACAGCTTATTGCACCGTCAATTACTCTTTTAAGCTCATCCTTTGAGAATTTAAGGAGGTTTGCACCGAAGGTGTTGGCGGTTATTACGTCTGAACCTGCCGCAAGATACTGACGGTGAATATCGGTAATAACCTCAGGGTGGGTTGTGTTGAAACTTTCGGGCAGAACATCCTTAGGAAGATTTTTGGACTGAAGCATGGTGCCCATTGCACCGTCGAATATTATAATTTCTTTGGAAAGTTTATCTTTAATTGTCATTTTAAACATCCTTTTATGGGAACTATAGCTGTAACCGATTTAGAAGGGGCAAGCATCAACGAATTTGTTAAGTGTATTCCAACATTCAAATCCGCAGAAAGTGCCGAAACAATGCATTTCTGGTAATTTATAGGGAAGTCTGAGTAGCCGGGAGAAAATCGGCATTGCTCCTCTACCTTAAAATCTTGACCACAAATCTTGTTGCAAAGCGCCTCAACAGCAGCGGCAGATATTGCATCTATCATCAAAGCCAGCGAAGGCTCAACGTATGAATAACGGTTAATAAGCCTGTCGGCTTCAATCCCTGCCGTTGCGGCAAGTAAAGCACAGCCCCTTGCACCCTTTAAAAACTTTTTAAGGCCTTGGCTTTTAATTTCTTCGCCGTCAACAATTACGCTGTTTTCGGTGTAAGAAACATCCACGCATTTATAAACCGCCTTTGGTTTTACGCATTCACTTAAAAGCTCAAAGGCATTGTCAAAAAGTGCAAGGGTGTTTTGGTCAGCTTTGCCTTTAACTCCTGCGTATCGCAGGGCTTCGGCCTTTTTTATATTAAGCTCAGCAAAAGGGATTTCCTTTTTAATAATCACAAAATCATTCCTTGATTATTTCAGAAAGATTTTCCTGAATTTTTTTAGCCACAAAGGGCTTATTCATACTGTATACGTGAACATTCTTAACGCCATTTGCGTAAAGGTCAATAATCTGCTCGGTGGCATAAGCAATGCCTGCCTGAGCCATAGCCTGAGGCTTGTCGCCGTAGCGCTCGGCAATTTTTATGAAACGATTGGGGAGCACTGTGCCCGAAAGCTCGCAGGCACGCATAATCTGGGTAGCGTTGGTAATAGGCATAATACCTGCCACAATGGGCACAAAAATACCCTTTTTGCGGAGTTTGTCAATATATGAATACAAAATATCGTTGTCAAAAAACATCTGGGTAGTAAGAAAATCACAGCCTGCCTCTACCTTTTTGGCGATGTTTTTAATGTCATCATCAAGGTTCTGGCTCTCAATGTGACCCTCGGGATAACAGGCTCCGCCAATGCAGAAGTTGCCCTGCTTTTTGATTTCGTAAATAAGCTCAGAGGCGTATTTGTAAGCACCAAACTCACCCTTTTCCATATCCTTTGGAATGTCGCCACGCAGGGCAAGTATGTTTTCTATGCCTGCATTTTTTAATTGGGCAATCTGGCTTTGCACCCTTTCTTTGTTTGAAGAAACACAGGTAAGGTGAGCCAAAGCGGTAACACGGTGGTTTTTCTCAATATCCTCGGCGATTTTTACGGTAAAATCGCTGGTGCCTCCCCCTGCTCCGTAGGTAACGCTCATAAAATCGGGCTTAAGGTCGGCAATTTCGCCTATGGCACCCTTTACTTTTTCAAATGAATCCTGAGCCTTGGGCGGAAAAACCTCGAAGCTCAGTGTAGGTTTAGAAAGAGAAAAAAGCTCTTTAAGCTTCATAAAAACACCTCCGTATTTTTTATTATAGCAAGTGTAGATACGTATGTCAAAAAATGTTATTAATAGATTGTTCACGAAAAAATATTGTATTTGACTTAAATGGATGATACAATGTAAATCAACAACCTATAAGGAGTTTTTTAAATGGGCTTTATGCAGAAAATACAGCAGTTTATGTATGGCCGAAACGGCTTTGATACATATTCATTTTTTCTTTTTATTATTTCACTTGCGGTTTCCACCGCCAACTGGTTTGTGTGGGACAGATGGGCTTCTCTCATATTATATGCAGTTCAGCTTTTATTCTTAGGTTATGCAATTTTCCGTATACTTTCAAAAAGCGTGCATAAAAGAAGTGCGGAGAACCGTACATTCCTTAAAATCTGGAACGCAGTTAAGAACTTTTTTGTGCTTCAGAAAAACCGCATAAGAGATATTAAAAAGTACCGCTACAGAAAGTGTAAATACTGCAAAGCAACTTTGCGTTTAAAAAGACGCAGAGGCAAGCACACAGTACGTTGCCCCAAATGCCGCGGCGAGTTTAAAGTTAATATTATTGTATAAAAAATCACCCTTGAGTTTTATGCTCAAGGGTGTTGGTTTTGTAAGTAAAATTATCCCTGTCTGGACAGTATCTCAAGCTCTTTGTCCATATTCCATACGTATAGATAGTCGCCAACGCGTTCAACGTAGCCTGTGCCCGATTCGGTATCGCCAAGCATAGAAACTGTAAGGTTAAGCACGCCGTTTTCTACAGAATAGGTCATAGTGCCGGGAATAATACCCATAGCAAGTATAGTGCCTGTGCCGTCGGCGTTAAAGGTGTAAGTAATGGGAACAGTTGTAGAGTTTGTTACACCAAAGAAAGAAACTGTGCCGTCCTGAACGGTGGTCCATGTGCCCACTATGTCGTCACCGCTTTCGTAGGTTATAACAGTTTCGCCGTTTATGGTAATCTCCGGGGGAGTTTTGCTTGTATCAATCTGCTCAGGAATAGGAATATCGGGACCATCGCCATCATAAGGATGATAGTGATGAACAGTATAAATATGCTTTTCGATATATTCAAAATAAATCTTTTTTTGGGTGGGATAGTCTTCAGGAGGGAATACGCAGACTATGATTGTACCCTCTGTGAAGTTAATCTCATAAGTTTCTTCATTGTAATTGTAAATGTAAGAGCCTTCGGGTACTTCTACGGGAGTGCGTGTGAAAATAACAACGTATTCTATATCATTGTAGGGAGCAGATACAATCAGTTTTTCGCCCTCTAGAACATAGTCACCTGAAATGCTGTAACCCTCAGAAGCAGCTGTGAAAACGTTGTTTTCAGCAGTAAAGGTTGCATCAAAACTCTCATCATTTAAGGTAACTTTACCTGTGCCGTCAGCATTAATATCAAGCTGGGGCTCACTGTTGGGGCCGTACCAAACGCCCTGAAGCTCTTTGGCGATAACTTCGGCAACTTCGGTTGCAACCTGGTTTGTGCCTGTGGTGTTTCCGCCTCCTCCGCAAGCACAAAAGCTGAGGGTAATAAGCAGAGCCATAGCCAAAGCAAAAAATCTTTTCATATCAAAAACCTCCTCTTAAAATATATTCTTTAATTTTATATTAGCAACTCGGAAAATATATGTCAATTAACGGATGTTCTAAATATTGTTACTGTCTTTTGTGAGTTGCAACAAAAAAGGCTTTCCTTGATTTAAAGGAAAGCCTTAAAATTTTATTATCCTCTTGAGGTTTGTTTTGCAAAACAGCGGAAGATTACCATAATTGCAGATGTTATGAGTAAGAATGAAATTCCGTACTGAGAAAATGGGATAAGCTCGTAAAGAGGGCGGACGAAAAGGGTCATACCGCCCAAAACTCCTATGTAGCCTGTAATTTTCATCAGAATTCTACCTGCACTTGCCTTGCCGAGTCTGCCTGCCCTGCTTACCTGAGAAACACCTAACATCATAAGCCATATACCTAAAATGTAGATGAGGTCTACCATAAAAAGGGTTGCGTCCACATACCAGAAAACACAGGCTAAACCGCAGACAAAAGAGATTATTCCGTCGAATAAAAGCCAGCCTGAACCTGCCGACTTAAGCCCTGCGGTAAAGGCGGCAAGAACACTTATAACACCGAAGATTATAAGTGCAATGCCCGAAACGGTTACCTTGTCCATAACTTCTGAGAGGTTTGTAATAACTCCCCAAAGTGCACCTAAAGCAAGGAACACCGCCGAAATTATCCAGAATATATTAAGAGTTTTTTTCATACTGATTCTTCCTGTTTTTATTTTTACTGTTAGAATTTTTACCTAAAATAAATCCTACTGCACCAATTGCAACAACCAACACAGCCGTTAAAGAAACAGAGACAACAAACCAAGTGTCTGGGCTTTCTTTAGCGGGCACGGTAAGGTTTAAGTTATCTTTATTGCCGTTTGAATTTGTTGTTTGGGGTTGGCTTTCGGCTTTATCTTCTTTTTCACTTTTGCTCTTGTCGGGTACCTTTGAGGTAATTGTTACATTTGCACCTTTTACACCGGTCAGCGTAATGTCTTCGGCGTTGTGGTTGATAACCTGCTCAAGCTTTAAGCTGATGAAGGTGTTTGCATCTTTTGCTTTAAAGGTAAAGCTTAAGATTTCTCCCTTTGTGCCGTTTTCATTTAGAAAAGCAAGTGTAACCTTGCCTGCATCGCTACTGTTTACGCTTATCTCGGAAAATTCCGAGAGGGCGTTTGCTTCCTTAAATTCTACCTTGTTTTGGTCAAATTCAAGAGTTGCCACAAAAGCCGAAACTTCGGTATTTACCGAAAGGGCAGTTTCAAAAAGCCTGTTTTTCTCACAGCTTATGTCTGAAAGGGAAGCCGAAAACTCACTTTCAGCAAGTGCCGAAAGAGGCATGCAAACTGTGACAAATACAAATAGAAAGCATATAAACCATTTAAACATAAAGTCCGCCGTTAACGCCTAATACCTGACCTGTAACAAAGCCGGAATTGGTGCCAAGGTAAAGCACAGCGTCGGCAACGTCTTTAGGAGTGCCCAGACGCATAACGGGAGTTTCGTCAGCAAGTACCTTAAGGTCATCCTCGGTGAAGGAATTAAGCATATCCGTGCGGATAACACCGGGGCAAACGCAGTTTACCATAATGTTTGAGGGGGCAAGCTCCTTGGCTAAGGCTTTGGTAAGGCCGATAACCCCTGCCTTGGCGGCACTGTAGTGTACCTCGCAAGAACCGCCTTCCTGACCCCAGATTGAGCTTATATTAACGATACTGCCTGACTTTCTTGACACCATAAAGGGTACTGCTTCGCGGCATGTATAGAAGACAGAGCTTAAGTTTGTGTTAAGCATTGTGCTCCAGTCTTCATTAGAAATATCGGTGAAGAGCTTTTGCTGAGCAATGCCTGCGTTGTTGACTAAAACGTCAATGTCCCCAAAGGCAGAAATAGCCTCTGAAATAAGCTTTTTGGCTCCCTCAGGGGTGGAAACGTCAGCCTTTATGCACACAGCCTCGGTGGGATATGTGTCGTTAAGAATCTGGCAGATCCCTCTGGCACGCTCTTCGCTTGTATTGTAATTTATAACTACTCTGAAGCCACTCTTGGCAAATGAGACGGCAATAGCCGCACCAATGCCTTTGGCGGCACCTGTAATAACTGCTGTTTTCATTATTTCTTCTTGAAACCGTCCTTAAGAGATACACTGCGGTTGAAAATAAGCTTGTCGGAAGTAGAGTCTTTATCTACGCAGAAGTAGCCAAGACGCATAAACTGGAAGCCGTCGCCCAGCTTTGCATTGCCTAAGGCTTTTTCTAACTTTGCATTCTCAACAACCTCTAAGGAATCGGGGTTGAGGTAGTCGAGGAAGTTTTTGTCGCCTGTGTCAGGGTCGGCAACTGTAAAGAGGTTAGAGTAAAGTCTTACTTCTGCGTTTTCGCAGTTGTTGGCATCTACCCAATGGATAGTACCTCGGATTTTTCTGCCGTCGGGGGTGTTACCGCCCTTGGTTTCGGGGTCATAAGTTGCGTAAACCTCAACTACATTACCCTGCTCGTCTTTCTTACAGCCTGTGCACTTAACGATGTAAGTGGACTTAAGACGAACCTCGTTGCCGGGGTAAAGGCGCTGATAGCCCTTGATAGGCTCTTCCATAAAGTCGTCAGCCTCAATATAGCACTCTCTGGAGAACGTGATTACACGGTTGCCGTCTTCAGGGCGGTTGGGGTTGTTTTCAACCTCAAATTCCTCTGTTAAGCCCTCAGGGTAGTTTGTGATAACAAGCTTAACGGGGCGTATAACTGCCATAGCACGGTGTGCTGTTTCGTTAAGGTCTTCTCTTAAGCAGTGCTCAAGGAAAGCATACTCAACAATAGAATTTACCTTGGAAACACCGTTTCTGTCGGTAAAGTTGCGGATAGAGCGGGGAGTGTAGCCTCTTCTTCTTAAACCGCAGAGTGTAGGCATACGGGGGTCGTCCCAACCGCGTACAAAGCCTTCTTCAACTAAAGCTCTGAGCTTACGCTTTGACATTACTGTGTTGTTGATGCCAAGTCTTGCAAACTCAATCTGACGGGGCTTTGCAGGAACAGAAACGTTATTGATAACCCAATCGTAAAGGGGTCTGTGGTCTTCAAATTCAAGGGAGCAAAGGCTGTGGGTAATACCTTCCATTGCGTCCTCAATGGGATGAGCAAAGTCATACATAGGATAGATGCACCACTTTGTGCCCTGACGGTGGTGGGGAAGGCGGTTAATTCTGTAGATAACGGGGTCACGCATATTGAAGTTACCTGATGCAAGGTCAATCTTTGCGCGGAGTGTCATGGAGCCGTCCTCAAACTCGCCTGCTCTCATTCTCTTGAATAAATCAAGGCTTTCCTCCACTGGTCTGTCACGGAAGGGGCTCTTTGCAGGGGTGGAAAGGTCGCCTCTGAATTCTCTCATCTGCTCTGCGTTAAGCTCGCAAACGTAAGCAAGACCTTTCTCGATAAGCTCAATTGCGAACTTGTACATATCCTCAAAGTAGTCGGAGGCATAGTAGAATCTGTCATCCCAGTCAAAGCCAAGCCACTTGATGTCTTCTTTAATAGCTTCAACGTACTCAACATCTTCTTTTGTGGGGTTTGTGTCGTCCATTCTGAGGTTGCAAAGACCGCCGTACTTTTCGGCTGTGCCAAAGTCAATGCAGATAGCCTTTGCGTGACCAATGTGAAGGTAGCCGTTAGGCTCGGGTGGAAAACGAGTGTGAACCTTTTTACCCTCATAACGACCGCCCTCGGCGATGTCTTCGTCTATAAAATCGTGAATAAAGTTAGAAGCCATAACTTCATTAGCTTCTTCGTTAGCTAAAACTTTTTTATCCTCTGCCATAATATATATCTCCTCTCAGGAAAGTTTAGTAAGACCAATGTTAAGTCTTCTTAAGGTCTCGTCTTTTCCTAAAATATCAAGAATTTCTACTGCACCGCCTGGGGTAACTGTCTGGCCTGATGCGGCAATTCGTGCAGGCCACATTACAGTGCCGTTTTTAAGCTCAAGCTCGGTAGCAAGATTAATGAGAAGCTCCTTAATTGCCTCAGCGTTCCAGTCAGAAAGAGCTTCTAAACGCTCTGTAACTGTCTTTAAGATTTCGGGGGAATTTTCAAGGTTTGTCTTGCTCTTTTTATTTACAAAAAGCTCCTTGTCGTAATCGGGAAGCTCTTTGAAGAACTTAATCATTTCGGGGATATCTGTAAGCTGAACTGTACGAGCCTTTAAGATAGCTGTAAGCTTAGCACCGTCATAGGGAGTATCACCGAAAACGGAATCATAATAAGGCTTAGCAACCTCGGTAAACTCTTCGTCGCTCATTGCTCTGAGGTACTCGGCATTGAACCACTGAAGTTTCTGATAATCGAATACTGCGGGGGACTTGCTGATGTTTTCAACGCAGAACTCTTTCTCAAGCTGAGCCAAGGTGAAGATTTCCTCATTACCCTTGGGGCACCAGCCTAAAAGTGCAATGTAGTTGATTATAACCTCAGGGAGGTAGCCTTCCTTAAGTAAATCTTCAAATCCTGTAGAGCCGTGACGCTTTGAAAGTTTAGAAACGTTGCCCTCGGCATCCTTGCCCATAATAAGGGGAAGATGAACGTAGGTGGGAATTTCCCAGCCGAATGCATCATAAAGAAGATTATACTTAGGTGTGGAGCTTAAATATTCGCAACCGCGAACCACGTGGGTAATACCCATTGTGTGGTCGTCGATAACGTTTGCAAAGTTATAGGTGGGGAAGCCGTCGGACTTAATAAGAATCTGGTCCTGAAGCTCAGAGTTTTCAACTGTAATTTCGCCGAAAACTGCGTCAACGAAGGTAGTTGAGCCTTCTAAGGGCATCTTCTGACGGATAACGTAGGGCACACCCTCGGCTAATAATTTATCAATCTCTTCCTGAGGCAAATCACGGCAATGTCTGTCATATCCGCCGAATTCACTGTCCTGTTGAATTGATTCAAGTCTTTCTTTAGTGCAGAAGCAACGGTAAGCCTTACCCTCAGCTATAAGTTGCTCGGCGTAGGGCAAGTACATATCCTTACGCTCAGACTGAACATAGGGGCCGAATTCACCGCCTACGTCGGGGCCTTCGTCGTGGTTAAGACCTGCGATTTTAAGGGTGTTGTAAATAACGTCAACTGCACCCTCAACGTATCTTTCCTGGTCGGTGTCTTCGATTCTTAAAACGAAGCTTCCGCCCTGATTTTTGGCGATAAGGTACTCGTAAAGTGCTGTTCTTAAGTTTCCCACGTGCATAAAGCCTGTGGGGCTTGGTGCGTATCTTGTACGTACTTTCATATTGTCAAATCCTTTCAGAAGAATTTCTTTAGAAATAAAAATAAATATTCAGTTTATTTTATCACAAAAATTCAGATTTTACAATTATTTACACAAATATTTTCTCCAAAAATTATAGCTTTTTGCAAACCTGTTAGCCACGGGAGGGCAATTCTTATAAAATATAAAACAAAACCGAGGGCTGAGCATTTTTGTGCGATCAGTCCTCGGTGTTTTTATAAATGATGTTATATTGTAGGGGCGGATATTATCCGACCGCCAGACGTTGGTGTTAAATAAACCTTTCGGGCGATTGATAATCGCCCCTACAGGATTTCCTTTTAGCTTTCCTGTCCGCAGCACTTCTTGTACTTTTTGCCGCTTCCGCAGGGGCAGGGGTCGTTTCTGCCTACTTTTTTGCCCTTAACTACTGTGCGGTTGGTGGAAAGTGTGCCATCCCCTGCAAACTCGGTGGGTTTTGCAACCTGCTCACGTTTGATTGCAAAGGTTACGGGGTTAACCTTGGGGGCATCCTCTTTGTTAAGGTTTACCTGATGAGCAGCAGCTGCTGCCTTTTCAGCTTCAATTCTCAGTCGCTCCATTTCTTCCTGCTTTTTCTGGATTTCGCGAACCTTTTTGGGAGCGATAATCATAAGCTTAACAGTATCCTGACGGATTGACTCAATCATCTGGTCGAACATATCGAAGCCTTCAAGACGGAACTCAACAACAGGGTCTTTCTGAGCGTAAGCACGCATACGGATACCCTGCTTAAGCTCTTCCATATTGTCGATGTGCTCCATCCAGTAGGTGTCAACGGATTTAAGGAGGTATACACGCTCCATTTCACGCATGGTTTCCTCGGCAACGATTTCCTCATTTTCCTTGTAAAGTGTCTTTGCACGGTTAAGAAGAAGGTCGGTAACCTCAGCTTTTCTCATAGACTTTACGTCACCGCCGAAAAATTCGGGGGTTGCGTCTTCGGTAATAAGCCAGCCGTTGTAGTATTCCTTAAGGCCTACAATGTTCCAGTCCTTAGGCTCGCCTACAAGGTAGGTTTCAACTATATCGGTAACGGTCTGCTCAACCATTTTCATAACGGTATCGTGGATGTCCTCGCCCTCGAGCACCTGATTACGCTGACCGTAAATAATTTCTCTCTGGCGGTTCATAACGTCGTCGTACTGAAGAACATTCTTACGGATGCCGAAGTTTCTCTGCTCAACCTTCTGCTGTGAGTTTTCGATGATATTTGAAATCATCTTGTTTTCAATGGGCATATTTTCGTCAACATTAAGGCGGGTCATCATCATTTTCATTCTGTCACCGCCGAAAATACGCATTAAATCGTCTTCGGTAGAAAGGAAGAAACGGCTCTTACCGGGGTCGCCCTGACGGCCTGCACGGCCTCTGAGCTGATTATCAATTCGACGTGACTCGTGACGTTCTGTACCGATAATGTAAAGGCCGCCTGCGGCTCGTACTTTTTCAGCCTCGTCTTTGATTTCTTCTTTAAACTGAGCGTTAAGCTCTGAGAAAGTTTTTCTTGCCTCTAAAATTTCTTCGTCAGTAGTATCGCCAAAACCTGTAGCTTCGGCCAAAAGCTCGTCGGTAAAGCCCATTTTACGCATTTTATTTTTAGCCATAAATTCAGCATTACCGCCAAGCATAATATCGGTGCCTCGGCCTGCCATGTTGGTAGCGATTGTAACTGCACCCAGCTTACCTGCCTGGGCAACAATTTCGGCTTCCTTTTCGTGGTGCTTTGCGTTAAGCACGTTGTGCTCAACTCCACGCTTTTTAAGAAGCTTTGAGAGAAGCTCGGATTTTTCAATGGAGATTGTACCAACCAGCACGGGCTGACCTTTCTGGTGGCACTCAATGATAGTTTCGATAACAGCGTTAAATTTTGCCTGCTCGTTTAAGTAGATAGAGTCGTTTTCGTCAATTCTTGCCAAGGGCTTGTTGGTGGGAATTTCAACAACGTCAAGCTCGTAAATCTCTTTAAATTCCTGCTCCTCGGTCATAGCTGTACCTGTCATACCCGAGAGCTTCTCGTAAAGTCTGAAGTAGTTCTGGAAGGTGATTGTAGCAAGGGTTTTGCTTTCATTCTGGATTTTTACGCCTTCCTTAGCTTCAATAGCCTGATGCAAGCCTTCGTTATATCTTCTGCCGTACATAAGACGGCCTGTGAACTCGTCAACAATAACGATTTCGCCGTCTTTGTTAACGTAGTCAATGTCAAGGTGCATAATACCATGGGCACGGATAGCCTGGTTGATGTGGTGCTGTAAAGTTAAGTTTTCGGGGTCGGTAAGGTTCTCAAGACCGAAGTAGCTTTCAGCCTTTTTAACACCAATCTGAGTTAATGTACAGGTCTTTGCTTTTTCGTCAACTATGTAGTCGATATCGTTTTCTGCAAAGAAGTCTTCCATATTTTCTTTGTTGTCAACCTCGGTGAAAACGTGCTTTTTAAGGCGTTTTGCGAAGGAGTCTGCCTTCTGGTAAAGGTCGGTGGATTTGTCACCTTTGCCTGAAATAATAAGGGGAGTACGTGCTTCGTCAATGAGGATTGAGTCGACCTCGTCAACGATTGCAAAAATATGCTTGCGCTGAACGCGGTGCTCTTTGTAAACCACCATATTATCCCTCAGGTAGTCAAAGCCAAGTTCGTTATTTGTGCCGTAGGTGATGTCTGCCTCGTACTGCTTTTTACGCATATCGTTAGGCATATCGTGGATAATAAGGCCAACGGTAAGACCTAAGAAGCGGTAAAGCTTGCCCATCCATTCGGAGTCACGCTTTGCAAGGTAATCGTTGACTGTAACAATGTGCACGCCTTTGCCTGTAAGGCCGTTTAAGTATGCAGGTAAGGTAGCAACCAAGGTTTTACCTTCGCCTGTACGCATTTCGGCAATTCTGCCCTGATGCAGAATAATACCGCCGATAATCTGAACCGGGAAGTGCTTCATACCAAGCACACGCCATGAAGCCTCACGGCAAACTGCGAAAGCCTCGGGAAGAAGGCTGTCTAAACTTTCGCCTTTATCAAGTCTTTCTCTGAAAAGTACAGTCTGGTTTTTAAGCTCAGCATCAGTCATTTTTTCGTACACAGGCTCTAAGGCTAGCACTTTGTCGCAAAGAGGTATTACTCTTTTAACTTCCTTTTTGCTATAGTCGCCGAAAAGCGCTTTTAAAATCCCCATAATTCATATTCCTTTCTATTTTTAAACTAACATATTTTTGAAAATAATATATTTAATTCATTCTATCATATTTAAAGCAAAAAATAAAGATTAATTTGTAATAAGCTGTGAATTTATTGTTATAAAAGCAGGAGCCTGCGGGTCTGAGCCGTGGTTTCTCCTGCTTGTGGGTTTAAATACATTATTTTAAATTATACATATTAATAATTTATTTACAATATTTCGGGGAGCAAAGGCTCATTTTAGGGACGGAAACGATTACTTTAATTTCTTATGTAACACTTTGCCCACGATAAATGAAACCAGAGCAGGGGTTAAGAATACCACAGCCCTTGCCAGTACGAATACATAAAAAGGTGCGGAGTTGATAGTGTTTAAGTAGCGGTATGAATCCACAGCCACAAGCACACAGAAAGCCACCGCCAACATAATAGCGGCAATGTAAAAGATTTTGTAAAGTGTAATTTTTTTCATATTTATCATCCTTTCAGTGATTCAGCGGCACCAAGCATTGCAATTCTTGCAATGGGGCCTGCGCTGTAAAATCCGTAGTCGCCTTCTTCTACTACAACGGCAAAGGCAAGAGGAGCATCCTCGTCGGTGGAATATCCTATCATCCAGCCGTTGGGAAGCTTTCCGTCGCCAACCTCGGCGGTACCGGTTTTTGCACAGACGGTTAAGCCTTCAAACATACTGTCGCCGTAATAGTCAGAGATTGTGTAACGCATAAGGTCGTTAAGATTGTGTGCAACCTCTTCGCTCATAAGTCTGCCGCTTTTCCCTGAATTTTCGCCCTCTACATAATGGGGGAGGCGTGTTTCGCCGCCCTGAGCAATTGCGCCGCATAAAATTGCCATCTGGGCAGGGTTAACTGTGTCGGTGTACTGGCCTATGCCTGACCAGGCAAGAGAAATATCGTCAGCTTTTTTTACGTCAAAATGACCCTGAGCAGTATACACTTCGCCAATGCGGAAGCTTTTGTTAATGCCCATTTTATCGGCAGTTTTCTGCATATTATCCTTGCCTGCCAGGAGTGCCGAGTCACCAAAGGCAATGTTGCAGGAATAGGCAAAGGCATTGCGAAGGTCAAGAGTGCCGTGCTTTTCCAAGCAGGTTACCTCGAAATTTCCTATTTCTTTAACGCTTTCGCAGGTGAAGGTTTTGTTTTGGTAGCCCTCAATATGCTCAAAGCCTGCGGCGGCGGTTATTATTTTAAAAATAGAGCCGGGAGTGTAGGTTGAGGAAATACAGTTGTTAAGATAGGAGCCGTCCTCGGGCTTTTCTGGGATGTTTAACGGGTCATAGGTAGGTGCACTTACCATACAAAGCACTTCGCCTGTTTTGTAGTTGTAAACAAAGCAGGCACCGTTTCTGCCCTCGAAGGCTTCGTAAACTTCGGTGCAGACCTGTGAGTCAAGGGTAACTGTTAAGTTGTTTTTGCCCTTAAGGCTTGCAGGCAGACCATAGCCGAAAATTTTGCTGTGGCCTGAGATTTTGTCTCTGTAAGCGGTTTCAACAGCTGTTGCAATGTTGTAAGAGCCGTCACCTACGGTGTGAAGCATAGCCTTTCGGGTGGACTCATCTTCGTGGTAAGTACGCTCGCCGTCAATGCTTGTGGAAAGTACCACTCCGTTTCTGTCCAGAATATCACCTGCGTTTGCAAGACCTTGACCTGATATCATATAAGGATTGTAGCTCTGAGCCGCCCAAAGGTCGGCGTCAACAATGTATTTTACGCACAAGAAGCCAAGCCCCAGCAAAAATGCCGCAGCTAAAACAAGAGATATTACGCTTCTTGACATAGTTTTTTTCATAATATTTCACCGTTTGTGTTAGAAAAATAAATCAACCCGCCGTTGATGAAAAGTTTTATTTTATATGAACCTGTCCAAAGGCGAATCGCCCTCCGTTGGCTAACCGGCCTTGTAGGTTCTCTCGTCGGCGGCTTTTATGAAGGCTAAAAGTCCCCAACAGGAAAGCATACTTGAACCGCCGGCACTTACAAAGGGAAGTGTTACGCCTGTAAGAGGGAGAATGTCAGTACAGCCGAAGATGTTAAGGCTCATCTGAACCAAAAGAAGAGTTGCCGCACAGCAGGCTGAGATTGAGTAAAAAGTGCTTCGGCTTCGGGTGGTCATAGCACGTGTGTAGAAAACAAGTCCGCAAATTGCAATTGCAATTGTAATTGCAATAATAAGCCCCATTTCCTCAGAAACAATGCCGAAAACAAGGTCGGTTTCAGATGCACCGTAGTAGCGTAAATTGCCGCTTCCCACGCCTGTGCCGAAAAGTCCGCCTGAGGCAATGCTTGTTAAAGTTCCTGCCTGCTGATAACCAAGGTCGTAAGGGTCGTCTAAAGCGTGACCCCAGATTGAGAATCGCTCGGCAATGTAGGGCTTGAAGTTTAAAACAAGAAGCACCGCAAAGATAGCACCCACTAAAGCAAGAATAACGGTTTTATAGTCGCCTGAGCGGGTAATGGAAATTACAATAAAGGTTGCAAAGAAAATTAAAGCCGTGCCGAAGTCGCCCATAAGTGCAAGGGCACCGACGCACATAGCCGAGAATATGATAAACTCTAAGAAGTTCCTACGTGTCTGAAGATAATCAAGGGAAGCCGCACCAACAAAGATGTAGGCAATCTTTACAATTTCAGAGGGCTGAACTGAAACGCCTCCGATGTAAATTCGGTTTGCGGCACCGTACTCAATAGTACCGAAAATAAGGTTAACAGCTAAAAAGCCTATGGCGGCAATCATAATTGCCCATCGCCATTTAAGAACCCTGTCGGGATTTTTTATGAACATAAGCATTGCCATATAAAGAATAGCACCTGCTGCTGCAGAAGCAACCTGAACAATAGCGTCGCTCATTTCCTGCTCAACCAGCAAAAGTGAGCCAAGGCCTGTAAGCCATAAGGCTAAGGTTTCAAGCTCAAAGTTTTTGCGTGCAAAAATGCCGTAAGAAAATGCGTAAAGTACCCATGAAAAAGCAGTAACTGCACCGAAAATTATAAGTGCGTTTGTGTTTAGGCTGTTGGTGGTGATGCAGATTTCTGCAGTCATAAAAAGGTGGAAAAGGTTGACTAAAACCAGCAGAAGACCTGACGAAACCGAGGGTTTGCGTGAGGTTTTTGAGAAAAACCAGGAGGGTCTTATGTCTTCGTCATATTCTTCGCCTCGAAGAAGAGTAAGACTTGTGCCGCCTATGGTGATTACATCATTAATAAAAACCTGAGTTCTGCCTGAAACTTTGGCACCGTTTACCTTGGTGCCTGATTTTGAACCTGTGTCGTTTATAAACCAGCCTGCTTTTCGCCGAAGCAGTACACAATGGCTTCGGGAAACTGTGCCGTCTTCAATAACAATGTCGCTTCCCTTGCCTCTGCCAATGGAATTTTCCCAGAAAAGCACAGGGATTTTAATATCAAACCGACGGTTGTAAAGCATCAGAAGAGGCTTTTCAGGCCGTTTGTGGCGACGCATGGATGCAAAGCAATGGTAAACGATAAACACCGCATAAAAGCTTAAAAGTATCCGTAAGCCTACAATGGCAACATCAGCCATACCCTGTACCATACAAATCGCCTCCTTTTAAATCAATATAATTATAGTATTCCTTTTTGCATTGCTTTGTCAACAAATAAAATGTAAATTTTAAAAAGGCTCTCCTGATTTTTCAGAAGAGCCTTGGTTTAGTTTATGATTCTTATTTTTTCTACACCGTAATACTCAAAAGCTTTAACTGCACTTTCATCTATTACCTCGCCGCAGATTGCAATGGGAATTGCAGGAGGACAACCTACAGCGTAGCTTGCCAAGATTTTACCCTCTGCGTTTTTTGCATCAATCTCTGAATTCGGGCTAAAAAGTGCTTCTTTTATGCTTAAAGCCTTTTTTAGCCTTTGTACCTTTGGGAAAGGTGTGGTTACCTTTTCTTGCCTTTTTACGGATAAAAGCACGGACTTAAGTTTTTCAAGGTGGCTGTCAGAATTTTCGGGAGTAAGCATTAAAGTAGTAAAATCAAGGTCGGCAAACTCGCATATTATGCCGTTTTTACTCAAGATTTCTGCAAGCTTATAACCCAAATAGCCGTATTCTTTAGCTTTTATTGTGATTTTTAAAGCTTCATTTCCCAAAAGGATGTAGCCTTTTTCCTTTAAATCCTTTTTAAGAGTTTCCACCTTTTTTATAAAAGCAGAAAGGCTCTCTCTGTAATTTTCAGCCATATATCTGTTAGCCATATCAAGGGACTGAAGGATAAGATATGAAGGGCTTGTGGAAGCAAAAAGGCTCATTGCACCCTCAGCCTGAGTTTTGAAAATTTCAGGAGCAGAGGGGCTTATATGCAGATACCCTCCCCCTGTTATAACAGGCAGGGTTTTGTGGGCAGAGTCACAGCAAATGTCGGCTCCTTCGGCTATGGGATGCTGATTTTCGCGTAAGAAATTAAGATACGCACCGTGGGCATTGTCTACAAGTAAAAGTATATCATTCTCTTTGCAGACCTCTGAAAGTTCCTTTATATCCAAGGTGTTTCCAAGGTAATCGGGGCTTGTAACGTAAAGAGCCACAGGCTTTTCCTCGCACTTTTCAAGGTAAGCGCTGAGCTTTTCGGGAGTTATTTTAAGGCTTAAAAGCCCCTCGTTTTCCTCGGGATAAATCCAAATTACCTCAATATTATTAAGAGCCGTACCGCTTAAAAAAGCCTTGTGGGCATTTCTTCCTGCTAAAATCACAGGCTTTTTGCCTTGCTCTTTGGCATACATTGCCGTCAAATAAAGCATTGCACGGATAGAAAGTGAAGAGCCCTCGGTACTGTAAAGGGTTTTTGCGGTGCCGAAAAGTAAGGATGCATTTTCCATACTTTCTTTTATAATACCCTGTGCGTTGTAAAGCACGTCGGCACCCTCTACCTCGGTAATGTCAAGGTGTTCAAGGCCTAAAAAGCCTTTGCCCTTGTGACCGGGCATATGAAGCCTTATTTGCTTAGTTTCGGCATATTTTTTTACAAAATCACAGATTGGTGTATTCATATTATTCGTCAAGAGCCTTGGCGGCTTCAAGCATAATTGCACATTCCATACGCTTTTTGAAAAGCTTGCAACCGTCCTCATAAATGCCCTTAACCGAGCCTGTGGAGTGGTAGGCGTTGGCGGCACAACCGCCTGAGCAGTACAGCTTTGCCCAACAGTCCTTGCACTCTTCGTGAGCGTATACGTTGCAGGAGGCGAAGTCTTCCTGTATAGCGGTGTTGGTAACACCCTCAAACACTGAGCCTAAGCGGAATTTCTCCTCGCCTACGAACTGGTGGCAGGGGTAAAGGTCACCCCAAGGGGTAACCGCCATATATTCGGTGCCTGAGCCGCAACCTGAAAGTCGCTTGTAAATACAGGGGCCTGCCTTAAGGTCAATCATATAGTGGTAGAAGGTAAAGGGGTCGCCTTCGCGATGCTTTTGGAGCATCAGCTCAGCAAGCTCCTCGTACTGCTTCATAACGATTTCAAGGTCTTCTTCTGTAAGGCGGCTTGGGTCATCCTTAGCACATACAACAGGCTCCATACTAAGCTCTTTAAAGCCTAAGTTAAGCATTTCTTTAATGTCGTTTAAAAAGTCGGGGTTAGCGTGGGTAAAGGTGCCGCGCATATAGTAGTTTTTGCCTCCACGCTGGTTAACAAAGTTCTGGAATTTAGGAACAATTTTATCCCAGCTTCCGTTGCCTGCAAAGTCTACACGGAAACGGTCATGAACTTCTTTTCTGCCGTCAAGACTTAAAACAACGTTACTGCATTCTTTATTTGCAAAGTCGATAACATCCTGGTCAACCAGTACGCCGTTGGTGGTAAGAGTAAAGCGGAAGTTTTTGCCGTGCTCTTTTTCTACACTTCTGGCATAGGCTACAAGGTCTTTTACAACTTCAAAGTTCATAAGCGGCTCACCGCCGAAGAAGTCAACCTCAAGATTGCGTCTTGTGCCTGAATTTTCAATAAGAAAATCAAGGGCACGCTTACCTACCTCAAAGCTCATCATAGCACGCTCACCGTGATATTTGCCCTGAGAAGCAAAGCAGTAGGAGCAGTTAAGATTGCAGGTGTGGGCAATGTGAAGGCAAAGTGCCTTTACGATACCTTTGCTTTTTTCTTTAAGCTTGCCTGCCATACCCTCGTATGTATCGGGTGTAAAAAGCTTGCCTGTTTCCTTTAAAGCTTCAATCTGATTAAAGCAATCTTTGATTTCAGCTTCGTTTACCTCAGGGTTATCAGGATATTTGTTTAATACGAAGTCAATAATCTCTGCCTGAGATTTTTCCTCATACATATTTATAATGTCAAAGGCTACCTCGTCCACAACGTGAACCGAGCCTGAGTAAATGTCAAGGACTATGTTAAGTCCGCCTAATTTATAGCAATGTATCATTTATGTCACTCCTACAAAAAATGCCGCCATATGGCGGCATTTGATTTGTGTAATTAAAAATCAATTACTTCTGCTCTGCGTTCTCGCACTCCTGGTTTGCAACGCCACAGCTTGTTTTGCAAGCAGACTGGCAAGAAGTCTGGCACTCGCCACAGCCGCCGCACTTTGCGGACTCACAGAGATTTTTGGTATCAAGAGTTTTGATTGTCATAATAAATTCCTCCGAAATTATATTTCTAAGTTTATTCTATCACGCAAATTGTCATAAGTCAATGTTTTATATTATTGTACCCTGAAAAATCCTTTGAGCAAGCACCGAGTTTCGGTACATTTTATCTCTGGAAACATCCTTTATTACCTTAATAAAAGGCGGAACAGGCGGAAGAACATTTTCGCTTTCTACCTCGATTTCCAGAAAAGCCTTGTCGCTCCAGAATGGGAAAATGTCCACCTCGCAGGTGTAGCCTTCATAAAAGAAAGTGTATCGAGTTTTTTCAACAGGAGCTGTACCTTTTCTTAAGAATCTTGAAAGCTCCTTAAACTCAGCCTCAGAGATCTCCTCTTCAATCTCAATTCTTGTAATGCCTGTTACGTCTTTTTTAAAGGTTTTGCGAAAAATTACTTTTCCGTTTTCTTCACTTCTTCTGATACGGCACCTTGTGCCGAATTCGCTGAAACCTTGAGGCAGTTCAAGATACATCTGGCAAAGCTTCTTTTCTTTAAAATCAGGCTGAGCTGACAGCATCTTAAGGTCAGGCATTTCGATTAAGAATTTGTATTCGATTTCCAAAGGTTTTTTATCCATTTCACACCTCAGGGGTAAGAGTCAGACAAAGGACTTCGGGGGGATTATTAAAGCGGGGAACACTTTGCTTTGAGGAGCCTAACCCGCGGGTAATAACCAAAGTTGCGTTTTCTTCATAAAAAACACCATAGTCAAATTTGGGCCACCAGCCTTGCTCAGGGGCGTAAGCTCCGCCTTTAAAGGGGAGAATCACCTGACCGCCGTGGGTATGGCCAGAGACCATTAAATCAATCTTAACCTTATCCACTCCCCAAAAATAATATTCAGGACAATGGGAAAGCAAAAGAGTAAATTTGTCGGTGTCGGCAAAGTCGCGGATATACTCATTAAGCTCTTCTATAGCAGGATGATACCCTGAAAGTGAGCCAAGACGTATATCGGTTCCCTTTACATTAATCTCAGTATACTCGTTGTCAAGAAAATTTGCATGCTCTCTCAGGATTTCTTTTATTTTTTCGCTGTCAGGATGGCTTAGCTCGTGATTACCCAAAGAGCAGTAGGTGGGTGCAATTTCAGACAAATCCTCGTAAAGAGAGGAAAGATAGGAGTAGTTCTCGTTATATTCGCTTACCATATCGCCAACGGTGAATATCAGGTCAGGATTACACTCCCTTACCTTTTTAATCAGCCTTGCATTATCCTTACCGAAAGAAGAATCGTGCAAATCAGAGAGGAGGACAAAGGAAATCCCCTCAGCGGTGTCGGTTGAGGTTAAGCTGTATTTTGTTGTTACCAATGAGGTGTAGCTTACGGCAATGCTTATGATACATAAAATTAAAGCGATTAATATTATGGCAACAGTAAGCTTTATTGCGATGTTTTTGAATTTAACACAGGAAAGCCTCACGGTATCACCTGATTATTTAGAAAGTCCTGCGGATTCAATAAGCTCTTCCATAAGCTTTTCTATGGGGTAGCCTACGGCATCCATCATCATGGGGTACATACTGATTTCAGTAAAGCCGGGGAGGGTGTTGATTTCATTGAAGATAACGTTGCCTGATTCTTCCATAAAGAAGTCAACTCGAGAAAGGCCTGAGCAGCCTAAAGCTCTGAAAATCGCCTCGGCGTATGTTCTTACTTTTTCGTTAACGCCTTCGGGGATATCGGGATTGAGAACGGTTTTGGAGTCGGCGTTGTTGTATTTAGCCTCGTAGCTGTAGAACACATCGCCTGCTACCGCTTCGCCTGCATTGGAGCAAACTATTTTGCCACCGTTTTCCAGAACGGCACACTCAAGCTCTCTGCCCTTGATTGTTTCTTCAATAAGCACCTTGGAGTCGTGCTTTAAGGCAAGGTTTACGGCAGTAATAAGCTCTGTGCGGTTTTCTGCCTTTGAAACACCCTGAGAAGAGCCTGACTTGCAGGGCTTTACAAACATTGGGTAGCCAAGCTTATTTTCGGCTTTTTTTATGTAGCTTTCAGAGTCGCCTTCTTTTACCAGAACAAAATCTGCCTGAGGAATTTCTTTTAAGCTGTTTACAATGATTTTGGTGTAGGCTTTGTCCATTGAAACAGAGGATGCTACAACACCACAACCAACATAGGGGATAGAGCAAAGCTCAAAAAGCCCCTGAATTGTGCCGTCCTCGCCGTTTTTGCCGTGAAGAACAGGAACAATCGCGTCAATTTTAATAACTGTGTTTTTGCTGTCTAAAAGCACCAGACCCTTGTTGGGGCAAAGCATTGCAGGTGTATTTGAGGGCTCGGTTGCCCATTTGCACTGAGGGATTAAAGCGGTGTCGGCGGTGTAGTACACCCAGTCACCGTTTTTCTTTATGCCTACAAGGTGTTTTTCATACTTTTCATCGGAGATATTTTTGATAAAATTCATAACCGATTTGCAGGAAACCTCGTGCTCGGTTGAATTTCCGCCGAATATAATGAGAATTGATTTTTTATCCATAATATACCTTTCAAAAGTGAATTTGTTTATGTAGTTCTAAGCTGTATTGACCGTAAAGCGGAATCCAGCTTAACACAAGCTGATTATCAGATAATTTACATTATATTATAACATATAAAATAAGAAAATCAACGAAAAATGTTTATATTAATCTTTAATTGACATTATGGGTTATAAGTAGTATAATTTATTCGTAAAATTGTGCACATTATATCTTTTTAAGAGGTACAGTGATGAAGAGATTCAGTTCCCGTAAGGGCTTTCTATTAATTGCGGATATACTTATTGTAGCGGTAACCGGTACATTTGCCAATCTTGCGTTGATGTGGGCAGATATTCTGCGCGGTGCAGAGATAACCGAGGTGCTTTATGTTCCTTGGTCTACTATGACGCTTTTGCTTGGTATTGTGGTGCTTTTTACCGTTTTGTTTTTGCTGAGCTTAGGTGCCTATTCCTTTTTCTGGCGGCTTTACGGCAAAAAGGACTTTTTGGTTTGCGGTATAGCTGTTACCTTAAGCTTTCTGGTAAGCGGTGTGTTTTCATATTATTTCAATATGTTTGACCGTCAGCTTCCTGTGCTTTACTTCCTGATTTTTTATCTTTCTTCCCTTTTCTGTATGCTTCTTGTAAGGGTTCTTTTCAAGCAGGCTATTGTAAAACTCACCGAGGCAGGCAGAGAGGAAAATGCCCGCCGAACCCTTATTGTAGGTGCAGGTCAGGCTGCAAAGCTTATTTTAGCCGATATCGAAAGTGCTAAAAGCGACCCCAACAACCCTTCTCACGATATGTTACCTGTTTGTCTTGTTGACGATAGCCGAGCAAAGTACGGTACCAAGATAAACGGCGTTCCTGTTCTGGGTAATACTCAGGATATTCCTCAGATTTGCAAGGCAAACAATATTTCTCTTATTTTATTTGCCATTCCTTCCTGTACAGAAGAGGAAAGAAAGCAGATTCTTGAAATCTGCTCGGAAACTCAGTGCAGTATCAAAATGGTGCCTTATTTAAGCCAGCTTTATTTTGACGATGCAAGCAGCGGCAAGGGCCTTCTTAAGCAGGTTCAGGATATTAAAATCGAAGATTTATTGGGCAGAGACCCCATTTCCTTTGATAAAGAGAGTATCAAAACCTTTATTAACGGCAAGGTTTGTATGGTTACAGGCGGCGGCGGTTCTATCGGCTCTGAGCTTGTAAGGCAGATTGCAAACTATAATCCCAAGCAGATTATTATTGTAGATATATATGAAAATAACGCTTATGATATTCAGCAGGAGCTTCGTCTGGAGCACGATGACGGACTCAACTTTGTTACCCTTATTGCTTCTGTAAGAGACTATGACAAAATGGAAAGCATTTTTAAGGAATATAAACCTCACATTGTTTTCCACGCTGCTGCTCATAAGCACGTTCCTCTTATGGAAACTTCTCCCGAAGAGGCTGTTAAGAACAATATTTTCGGTACTCATAATGTGGCAACCCTTGCCGAGGTTTACGGCGTTGAAAAGTTCGTTATGATTTCCACCGACAAGGCGGTTAACCCCACAAACGTTATGGGTGCTACCAAAAGATGCTGTGAAATGATTGCTCAGTATAAGGCTCAGCACAGCACAAAAACCGAATTTGTTACAACTCGTTTTGGCAATGTGTTAGGCTCAAACGGTTCGGTTATTCCTCTTTTCCGCCGTCAGATTGAAAGCGGCAAGCCTGTTACCGTTACTCATCCCGACATTATCCGTTACTTTATGACCATTCCCGAGGCTGTTTCTTTGGTGCTTCAGGCAGGTGCTATGGCTCAGGGCGGTGAGATTTTTGTTCTTGATATGGGTGACCCCGTTAAGATTACAACTTTAGCGGAAAACCTTATCAGAATGTACGGCAAAGTGCCTTACAGGGATGTTGAAATTAAATTTACAGGACTTAGACCCGGCGAGAAACTTTTCGAAGAGCTTCTTATGGATGAGGAAGGCCTCAAGTCCACCGAAAACAAAAAAATCTTCATCGGCAACCATATTGCCATAGATGAAGAAGACTTGCTTTCTAAGCTTGATGAGCTTAAAAAATATGCTGATGAAAACAACAGTGAGAAGGTTGTAGAAATGCTTTCCGCAATAGTTCCCACCTTCAAGCATAAGATAAACTAAAGCAAACACACTCTAACTGAAAAGGAGATGTTCCTATGTGCGGAATTGTCGGATATGTAGGTAAAAATGACTGCAGCGAGGTTCTTGTAAGTGCTCTCTCAAAGCTTGAGTATCGCGGTTATGACTCGGCGGGTATTGCTGTTTTTGAAAATGGCGAGGTAAATGTTATTAAGGCTGAGGGCAGACTTAAAAATCTTGAAGATAAAATGAAGGCAGAAAATTTCCCTGTGGGAAGTGCAGGCATCGGCCACACCCGTTGGGCAACCCATGGTAAGCCTTCTGATATTAACTCTCATCCCCATATCGGCGGCGAGTATGTAACTCTGGTACATAACGGTATTATCGAAAACTACCGTGAGCTTAAGGAGAAACTCGAGTCTCAGGGCAGAGAGTTTTACAGCGAAACCGATACCGAGGTTGTAGCAAAGCTTTTAGACTTCAACTACGAAGGCGACCCCGTTAAAGCCATTGAAAAAACCCTTTCTGAGGTAACAGGTTCCTTTGCTTTGGGTATTCTTTTCAAGGATATTCCCAATGTAATTTATGCCGTAAGAAGAGGCAGTCCTCTTATTGTTGGCGTTAAGGATGAGGAAGGCTTTATTGCCTCTGACGTTCCTGCTATTATCAAGTACACAAAGGATTACTTCCTTTTAGAGCATGACGAAATTGCACGTATTGCTGAGGGTGACATCAGCTTTACCGACTTAAAGGGCAATCCTATTGAGAAAGAGCTTAAGACTGCTGACTGGGATATGGATGCCGCCGAAAAGGGCGGCTACGAGCATTATATGCTTAAGGAAATCAACGAACAGCCCGACGCTGTAAGAAAAACCGTTGCTCCCAGAGTTTTCCATGGTATGCCCAGCCTTGAGGAATGCGCTATTACAGTCGAAAACCTTAAGGACATCAAGCAGGTGTTTATTGTAGCCTGCGGTACTGCAATGCACGCAGGTATGGTGGGTAAATACGCCATTGAAAAATTAGCAAGAGTTCCCGTTGTGGTTGATATTGCTTCCGAGTTCAGATATCGTGCACCTTTAGTAGGTGAGGGCGATTTGGTTATTATTATTTCTCAGTCCGGTGAAACTGCCGACTCCTTAGAGGCTTTAAGAGTTTCAAAGGCTCTTGGTGCCAAGGTTATGGGTGTTGTAAACGCAAAGGGCAGTTCCATTGCACGTGAGTCTGATATGCTTGTTTACACTCACGCAGGCCCCGAAATTGCCGTAGCCTCCACAAAGGCATATATGGTTCAGATTGCTGTTATGTATCTGCTTTCTTTCGAGCTTGCTTTTGCCAAGGGTAAGATTGATGAAGCAGAGTGCAAGCGTCTTACAGCAGAGCTTATGGCTATGCCTGAGAGAATTGCTGAGATTATTAAATCTACTGACGAAATTTCCAAGGAAGCCGCTAAGGGTCTTATGGAAGCCGAAAGCCTGCTTTACATTGGCAGAGGCTTTGACTATGCCCTTTCTATGGAAGGTTCCTTAAAGCTTAAAGAAATTTCTTACATCCACTCCGAGTGCTACGCCGCAGGCGAATTAAAGCACGGCACAATTTCCCTTATTACCGACGGTATGCCTGTTATTGCAGTTGCTACCCAGTCCGACCTTTTTGACAAAACTATCAGCAATATCAAAGAGGTTAAGGCAAGAGGTGCCAAGGTGCTTCTTGTGTGCGGTGAAGGCTTTGAGGTTGGCGAGGACGTAGCCGATACTGTTATAAGAGTTCCTATGTGCGAGGAAATGCTTATGCCTATGTCTGCTATTGTTCCCTTACAGCTTGTGGCTTACTATTCATCTGTTCTTCGCGGAAATGATGTAGATAAGCCCAGAAACCTTGCAAAATCCGTAACCGTTGAATAAACCGTTTGCCACGGTGGGCAGTTCGCCTTTGGATAGGTTGATATAATAATCAGCTTCCGTTAACGGCAGGTTGAAGCATTAATTAATAATTTATTTTGAATAACCTGATATAATCAAAGCTCCGCTTTATAGCGGGGCTTTTTTGCAGGGATGCTTTTGCATATTAACCAAACCAATACTTTTAAAATTGTTTAAACTTCCGAATTTTATTCTTTCGCAAAAAATATTATAATTTAAGTGTGAGTTTTTTAAATAATTTACGTCTAATAGGTGAAAGAGCAAAACCTATATTAATAAAAGGAGGTAATGTTATGAAAGCAAACAAAAGGATTTTATGCGTTATTCTGGCACTTTTAATGTGCTTGTTTGCTACTATGATTGCAGTTTCGGCAGAAGATGTTCAGGAGCAAAATCAAAGGTACAAGGATATTGTATTTGGTGCTTTAGGTGAATATGTAAATCCCGAGTATCATTTTTACAGATGCGAATATGCCTATAACGCCGACGGCACAACTCCCGATGAGGGCGAAGTTCCCGATTATATTTTGGCGTGGGTATCTGCCGAGGCGGTTCATGAAACAATTTTACAACAAGTAATTGGTGATTATTATTTCTCCCAACCTCATTGCTATTCTCCTTATGATTTAGGATATTTTATCTGTTCTACTAAAGATAACAGATGCTATTCGCTGGAAGCAGCTTGGGAGTATCAGCTTCCCAATACCGAAGCGGTTCTGGCAATGTTAGGTACTCACATTGACGAGGTTAATAACGAATATACCCGTTACAGAAAGCAGGTTGTTTCTGCCTTAGGATGGGAAGAGTACACGCAGCCCATAAATTATCGCTGTATTTATGAGTTTATGGCAGACGGTTCATCGGCAGCTGAAGGTGCGACGGCAGATTACGCATTGATTTATGCCCATACAGGTGCATGGACTGAAGGGTTACACTATAGCGTAATAGGCGATTACCGTCTTAACGTGTCAGATGATTTTTATCCGGGGTACTTGATTTATTCTGTAAAAGAAAATAAGCTTATTACCCTTCGTCAGGCTTATAACGATAACCTTCCCGGTATGGATAAAGTGCTTGAGGCAGCAGGCACAAGAATAACTCTTTGCTCCAGAAATTTTGAGGAATATCTGAAAAATACAATTGAATTTAAAGAGATAGAGAATGCTTTTGACATAATAAATGATGACTGGTACAGCTACAAAGAGCTTTATTATTACACCGACGGCAAAGGCGCACAGAAGATGCCTGAGGCTACACCTGATTATGTGCTTATAAGCGGTTCGTTCAACGCTAATTCTCCCAGCCTTTCCTTTGGTGTAATCGGTGATTACGTATTGCACTGCGAAAACTGCGGTAATCCCGATTGCTTAAGATATTTTGTTTGTACCCCTGAAAACGGTAAGGTTTATACATTGCAGGGGGCTTATAACGAAGGGGTAGAGGGAATTCTGAACGTGTTTACCGATTATGGCCTGGGTCACCTTATGGGCGATGCCGACAACGATAGAAAACTTACAATTAAGGATGCAACCTATATTCAGAAATACGTTGCAAGATTTGAGGGTATAGAGGAGCCCTTCGGCTTTACAGGACATAACGTTTATGAATACGGAGATTACTATGTGTCTGTGGCGGACTTTGACGAAAATAATGATATAAACATCAAAGATGCTACAGCAATTCAGAAGCGTTTAGCTAAAATTTAATATTTTAAAAGGAGGCGGAGAAATCCGCCTTCTTTTTTTTGCAAAATTCATATATATGTGTTACAATATAAAAACATAAAGAAACAACCTCGGAGGGGATATTATGAAAAGATGTGTTGTTATCGGCGGAGCCGATATTTTAAATTATACTGACGCAAAAAAATATCTTTCCGAGGATGATTTTTATATTTTCTGCGACTGCGGACTAAGGCACACAGCGGGTCTGGGAGTTGAGCCTGACTTGATTGTCGGTGATTTTGACTCTCATAAAAACCCTCATCTTGAGGTGGAAACCATTGTTCTGCCCACAGAAAAAGACGATACCGACACGGTGTTTGCTGTAAAGGAAGCAGTAAAAAGAGGCTATGAAGATTTTTTTATTTTAGGTGCAATAGGTCAGAGGCTTGACCATACTTTAGGCAATGTGTCTATCCTCAAGATGCTTTTTGACAAAGGCTTTAAGGCTCTTATTGCCGATGATTACTGCGAAATGCAGATTGTTGGCAAAGAAACTCAGTATATCCCCGACAGCTACCCTTATTTTTCTCTTATTAATATTTTTGGCAAGGCTACTGGCATTACAGTAAAAAACGCAAAGTATCCTTTGAAAAATGCCGAAATCACCTGCGACTATCAGTATGGAGTCAGCAACGAGGTTATAAAAGGCAAAGAGGCAGAGGTAAGCGTTGGAAATGGAACTTTGCTTCTTGTTAAAGTTAAGTAACAGGCGGTGTTTTTGTGAACGAAGTTATCAGCTTTCTTAAAAAGAGGAAATCTGTGAGGGTATTTGAGGAAAGACCCATAGGCAATGACGAAAAGGCGGTTATTCTGGATGCGGCACTTCAGGCACCTACCGCAGGAAATATGACCCTTTATACAATAATTGACGTTACGGATAAAAAGCTTAAGGAAACCTTGGCTGTAACCTGCGATAACCAGCCCTTTATAGCAAAAGCTCCGTTGGTGCTTGTTTTTTGTGCAGACTATTACCGTTGGATGCAAGCTTTTAAAAAGCACGTTGATGATGTGCGCAGTCCCTCTTATGGTGATTTGTTTCTTGCCAATGCAGATGCACTTATTGCCGCACAGAATGCGGTTGTTGCTGCCGAAAGCTTAGGCATCGGCTCTTGTTATATCGGCGACATTACAGAAAATTTTGAAAAGCACAGAGAGCTTTTTGATTTGCCTGATTACGTAGTGCCCGCATGTATGCTGTGCTTCGGTTATCCTGCTGAAAGTCAGATTGTAAGGCAAAAGCCTCCCAGATTCAAGGCGGAGGATATAGTTTTTCAAAACACATACAACAAAGCCAAGGCAGAGAATATGGAAAATATGCTTTGCGAGAGGCAGGGTATATCTGAAGAAGAAATCGGCGAGTATATAAGGAAGTTTTGCAACCGCAAGCATAACAGCGATTTCAGTATAGAAATGTCACGGTCTTGTAAGGCTATGGTGGATTTTTTTACAGAAAAATAGGGAGCACTATTTTTCGGGTTGCAAAGGTAATTGTATTGTGATAAACTTATAATAACTACTAACAAGAAGTGATATTATGGATTTAACTAAAATTGAAGACGCAATAGAAAGAGGCAACTTTGTTATTCATCCTCACGGTGTTTCAATGTGGCCTATGATAAGAAACGGCATTGATTCGGTGGTGGTCAATCCTGTAAACGGCAGACTTAAGAAGTACGACCTGCCGGTTTACCTTGACAACCACGGCAGATATGTGGTTCACCGTATTATTGATGTAACGGAAAAGGGCTACGTTATCTGCGGTGACGGCCTTTATCAGATAGAGTACGACATTACCGACAAGAATATCCTTGGCATTGTTACAGGCTTTTTCAGAAAGGAAAAGTACATTGCGGTTGATAATAAGAAATACCTTCGTTATGTTCATTTTTGGGTGGATAATTTTTATCTTCGCAAGCCTGTTATTAAGGTTGTAAGAAAGCTAAGAAGAGCCAAGCAAATTGTGGGAGAATACGGCTACAGGATAATTCACGGCAAAGGAAAGTGGGAATCTGTGCAAAAAACGCCAACGGATACCCAAAAATAAATTTTATGAAAATTTTTCAAAAAATGCCTTTTTTGAGGATAAAAAAAGCATAGCTTATATAAAAAATAAGATTTGAAAAGGTAACCGACGGCTGGTTTGGGCCGTCGGTTTGTTATTTTTAACTAAATTATGTTTCTAAAGTTTGGTGCATTTTAAGGGGCAAAAAGGCCCTTGGCGATTTGATTTTAAAAAATTCTTTTGTTAGAATGAGCATGGATTTTTAAGATTATGATAGGGAGGATTTTTCGCATGAAAACGAAGAGAATTTTAAGCCTGGTTCTTGTGCTTTGTACAGTATTTTCTGTACTTACAAGCCTTAGCTTTTCTGCTTCTGCCGCTACAGTAGAGGTTGTAGAAGTATCAGCTAACACAGAGCTTGCCCAGACAAGTGCAAATTACGGCTTGGCAAAGAACATTCAGGATGGTAATATCCTGCATTGCTTTGACTGGAAGTATAACGATATCAAGGCTGAACTCAAAAATATTGCCGAAGCAGGCTTTACATCAGTTCAGACTTCTCCCGCTCAGCCTGCAGGTTCAGGCGAGTGGTATTGGCTTTATCAGCCATTCGGCTTCTATATTGCAACTAATCCTCTTGGTTCAAAGAGCGACCTTCAGTCCCTTTGTCAGGAAGCTGATAAATACGGAATCAAGGTTGTTGTTGACGTAGTTGCAAACCACCTTAACGGTGAAGGATCCAATGTTCAGGACGACCTCAGAGACGGTCAGTACTGGCATAACTTCGGCGATGTTTCCAGCTGGGCAGACCGCTATCAGGTTGTTAACGGCCGAATCGGTATGCGTGACCTTAACTCTGAGCATCCTTACGTTCAGCAGGTTGTTGCAAAATACATCGACGAGCTTGCAAGTGTTGGTGTTGACGGTATCCGTTGGGATGCTGCAAAGCACATCGCACTTCCTTCCGAAAACTGTCAGTTCTGGCCTGCTGTTACAAAGAACAACAGCCTCTGGCATTACGGCGAAATCCTTGTTGGTCCTGCTGATGGCGGCGGTCACGAAGGCCTTATGAAAGAATACACAAACTACATGAGCGTAACTGACAGCTCCTATGGTGCTGATGTAAGAAACGCATTTGCAGGCGGTAACGTTCCCGGCTCCCACGGCAACTGGGTTGCAAGAGGTATTGCTCCCAACAAGCTGGTTTTATGGGCAGAAAGCCACGATACATACTCCAACGGTCCTGACGATTGGGGTGCATCTACAAACATCGAGCAGAACAAAATCGACAGAGCTTACGCAGTTGTTGCTTCCCGCAACGGTTCCAACGCACTTTACTTCTCCCGTCCTAACGCAAGAGATAAGAACAGCATCCATTCAGCTCAGAAGGGCAGCACATCTTTCAAAAACACAGAAGTTGCAGCAGTTAACCAGCTGAAGAATGCTTGCACAACTGAGAAGGACTACTACCAGAGCAACAACGGCTGTGCAGTAGTAAACCGTGAAAGCGGTGCAGTTATCGTTTTAGGCGGCGGCGGTAACAGAGACGTATCTGTTGCTAACGGTGGCGGCACAACAAAGCCCGGTACATACAAAGACCTTGTTTCAGGTTCTACATGGACAGTTACAAGCTCTCAGATGACAGGTAAAGTTGGCCAGAGCGGTATTGCAGTTTTACTTAATGCAACTCCCAGAGTAGAGGGTCCCTCTGCTACTGTTACTCCCGATTCTACAAACTATACAACTGATACATTTGAAATTACACTTAACTTCGAAAACGCTACAAGCGGTCAGTATTCCATTAACGGCGGTGCTTACCAGTCCTTTACAAAGGGCCAGAAAATTACAATCGGCAGAGGTACAGCCGCAGGAACACAGACAAAAATTTCTGTTAAGGCTTCTAACGGCAAAGAAACATCTGAGGCAGTTACTTATGAGTACAACCTCGCAGTTCCTGCAGAGCCCGGCATTTATTACGATAATTCTTCAACAAACTGGGGCAGCGTAAACTGCTACATATACAAGAACGGTCAGGGCGTTTCTCAGTGGCCCGGCGAAAAAATGCAGAGCGTTGGCAACAACATCTGGTACATTAAGGCTCCCGCAGGCTTTGAAAATTGTCAGGTTATCTTCTCTGATAACGGCAACAATCAGTATCCTGCCGAGGACGGCTTACAGTATTCGGGCAACGCAATGATTTGCGTAGATACAGAGTGGAAAGAGCATACAATTATCGACGATAATCCTGTTATTCCCACACAGCCTCAGACTCAGCCCATTATTCCTCAGCCCACAGAGATTCAGACTCTGCCTACAGTAGCTCCTCCTCAGCCTACAACAGAGCCTGAGCCAACAACACAGGCACCTCAGCCTACTGTTCCTGTACCCACAGTTCCCACACCTACACAGCCTAAAACAGACCCCACAGAGGATGATATTATTATTATTCCTCCTGCTCCTGGTCCTGTTGTAACTCAGCCTGTAGTTAAGCCTACAACTCCTAATACAACAGGTGGCGAAAAGTACAGGTATGGCGACGTAGACTTAAACGAAAAAGTTTCTATCAAAGATGCTACTTCAGTACAGAAGGCTCTTGCAAAGATGTCAACCATTAATAACTTACAGCTTATCATTTCAGACGTTAACTCTGACGGCAAGGTAAATGTTAAGGACGTAACTGCAATCCAGAAGTTCTGTGCAAATATCATCAAGAGCTTTGAATCAGGTGAGTGGTACATAATTCCCGGCACTAACGTAGAGCCTGCACCTACACAGGCACCCGTTAAGCCTCATCCTACACAGGCTCCTATAGAGCCTACAGAGGCACCTCAGAAGCCCACACAGGCAACTCAGCCTGTAGTAACTCCTCAGCCTACACAGCTTCCCACAGAGCCTGCAGAGGCTCCCACAACTCAGCCTGTAGCAACTGAGCCTCAGCCTGTAGTAACTCAGCCCACAGAGCCTCCCACCCAGCCTCAGCCCGACAACTACATTTATGTTAAGTCCACTTGGAGCAGCGTAAACTGTCACTCTTGGCCCAATGGCGGTGAAGGTACATCTTGGCCCGGCACAGCTATGGAGTCTTTAGGTAATGGCATTTTCAGAATTCAGCTTCCTGAGGGTCACACAAATGTTGTATTTAACGGTGACGGCGACCAGACAGGTGACATTGCTGTTCAGGGCACAGGTATGATTTGGGACGGTAGCTGGCAGCCTTACTCAAATAACAATAACACCAATAACAACAATAATAACAATAACAACTCTGATATTCAGGTATCTGCAGATTGCATTTACTTTAAGGATAATGCAGGTTGGGGTACAGTAAATTGCCACTCCTGGCCTAATGGCGGTGACGGTACAACATGGCCCGGCACAGCTATGGAATCCTTAGGTAACGGCCTCTACAAGATTAAGCTTCCCGAAGGTCACACAAACATTGTGTTCAACGCAGGTGGCGATCACTGCAAGACAGGCGATGTGAATGCAGAGTTCGGCAAAGCTTTCAACAATTCCACAAATCAGTGGGAAAACGTTTAATTCTTTGATATTGTCCTTCCTTTAAATACACTCTTGTTTATTTCACCCTCGGTTTAACGAGGGTGATTTCCTTTTTGTGCGCTGAGCCACCGAAGCCTTAAAATAACAAACACGACGCCGCAAATCGCCGTACAGAATGCAAGTTCTTAAAATTTGCATTCAGGCGGTTTTGGGGAGTGTGCGGTTATTTTAAGACAGCGTAGGTGAGCAAAGCGTGATATCATTTGTGCGCTGAGCCACCGAAGCTTCATATGGTCTGCGTAGTTTAAACCTGTAATTGATTTTTTCTGCGTTTTTTGATATACTAACAACGTATGTTTGGAGATGAATTGATGTTTGATTTGGTAAAACTTACGGATAAAACCTATTATTTTGATATTCCTACCAAAATAGGCGTTTATAAATTAGACCACAAAAGGGTTATGCTTATTGACTCGGGTTTGAATGCAAAAACCGCTCAAAGGGTTCTTAAGGTGCTTGCAAGTGAGGAATTAGAGGTTGCCTTTATTGTTAACACTCACTCTCATACCGACCACGCTGGCGGTAACCGCTTTATTTGCGAAACTACAGGATGCAAGGCATATGCCTCTGAGGTTGAGGATATGCTCATTGAATATCCCGATGTGGAGGCTACTCTTGTGTATGGAGGATTTCCCTGCCAAGATTTTCGCAAAAAGTTTATGAATACCGAGCCCTGCAAAACCTACCCTGTGTCAGAGGCACCTTTGCCTGAGGGTATGAAAATCTTACCCCTTTACGGCCATACAGCCCATATGATAGGCGTAAAAACTCCTGATGATGTTTATTTTGTTGCCGATGCTGTAAACGGTAAAAATACCCTTGACAAGGCAAAAATCTGCTATGTTTACGATATCGACACCCAGCTTGAAACCTTAGAAAAGCTTAAAGACCTTGACGGCAAGCTCTGCGTGCCTGCCCACACAGATTCTACGGAAAATATTGCCGACCTTGCCGAAATTAACATTCAGAATATTAAGGAGATAAGGCAGGATATTTTAGATTTTCTTAAGGTTAAACCGTATACTACTGAGGGAATTACAGCTTTGCTTTGTAAAAAATACGGCTTAAAACTTGATTTTACAGGGCTTGTTATGGTAACCTCAACAGTCAGAAGCCACCTTGTAAGCTTAAGGCACAAGGGGCTTATCGATTGGTTTATCGAAGAATTTGTTCACTACTGGAAAACAGGGGAGAAAAATATATGAATTGTCCTAATTGCGGAGGTCTTTTAGACCTTGAAAACCGACGTTGTGAATACTGCGGCTCCGCCTTTACCGAGGCGGAGCTTTATCCCCACAAGGCAAAGGCGGTACATACAGAAGTAAAAACAGAAGCAAATGAGCCCGAGCGTAAGAAAACCCTTACCGAGCAAAGGCAGGAAGAGCTTAAGAAAGAAAAGGCACAGCGTAAAGTTGACTCTCAGCCTGACAATTCCAATGATATTGCCATAGGTGCGGCTGTTATGGGGGTGTTTGGCCTTTTTTCGGGTGTACGCAGGTTTTTCAGAGAACTTAAACGTACGGTCTGCTTTGTTTTTTTAATTGCTCTTGAAATCGGCTTTGGCTATGTTATGATAAGCGGTGTGGCTTCAAAGCTTTTTGAATCCGAGCTTCAGAATTTTATTCTGCAAAACGCTATTATACTTGTTAACGCACTTATAGCAGGTCTTATTTCAAGAATCGGCAGAATCAGAGCAGGCACCGTGCTTGTTGCAATAATCAATACTCTGGCAGTTGTATGGGTGTTTATTTATCCTCTTATAGCTGTGAATTTTGAGGGTGTAACCCCGCAGTATGTTGCGATTTTAGCGGTTATCGAAATGGCGGTAATAGCCTTAAGCGTGCTTTTCGCACATTTGATTTACAGAAGATGAAAAATCTCCTCTTGTTTTATACAAGAGGAGATTTTTTACTGTTTTTTGTAACAAATAATCTTATAGATTTACCTTGTTTTCTGCAATTATCTATTACAAATTTGGTTCCGCGTGAGGTGCCGTCCCAGAAAGCTAAAACACAATCTGCGTAATGTATAATTTGCAGGTTACGATATAGCGGAGCTTTTCTGCCGTATTTACTGTAATCGGGAAGAAATTCTGTAAGTTTTAACCCTTTTTGGGTAGCGTATATTTTAGCACAGGTGTCAATTCCTTTTGCTCCGCCCGAAACGATTTCCGTGGTATTTTGGGGAATATATTTATCCAAGTTATCAATTGTCAGATTTCTGGAACCTATTACTGCAACTTTCATAATTTAACCTCAAAAACAATACGTCAGTATGACGTCATAATACCACCATTCTCGTTATGACGCAATAATTTCACTATAATTGAGTTAAAATTACTTTGTTATGGTGAATCAGAGGTGTAATTATGGAAGATAAACTTTTAAGATACACACTTAGGGTGGATAGGAATCTTTTCCAGAAATTTCGCTATGTGGCGGAGTTTGAGGGTCGCTCGGCAAATAAAGAAATTGAGCAGTTTATAAAACGGCACGTTGCCGAGTTTGAAAAGAACCACGGCGAAATAAAGACAGATACAAATAACTGAAAATGCGTAAAATCCCCTTTGTTTTTCAAGGGGATTTTTGTTTGTGCAAGGAAATTGCATATTCTAACACAATTTGTCGTAATTTGCCTTGGAATTTTGTAGGCACTAACATTGATTTTAACTTACTAAAGTAGTAAAATTAGTATGTATTTTTGTATCCTTAAAAAGAGGTGTTATTATGTGCTGTAATCACGAAAAAAGCGACCTTACTTTAATCGAGGATGTGCTTAATCAGTACGCAGAGGTTAAGGGCTCGCTTATTACAATTTTACAGAAAACTCAGGATATCTACGGATATCTTCCCATTGACGTAATTTATCACATTGCCGAGCGTACAGGCTCTACTCCTGCAAGGGTTTTGGGCGTTGCTACCTTTTATGCCCAGTTCAGACTTCAGCCTATCGGCAAGTACCTTATTATGCTTTGTCAGGGCACAGCCTGCCACGTAAACGGTAGTGAACGCATTGAAGCCGCAATCAAGCAGGAG
>JAZTWD010000017.1:0-43665 GCA_045635685.1 Ruminococcus sp. | reverse complement strand
TGCAGACGCAATTATGCGTAGTCAGGAGCTTGTTATGGAAGACTACTGCCAGTCAAAAATCGGCTCTACAGTTAAGGTCCTTGTAGAAGGCTTCGACAGATATGCCGAATGTTTCTTCGGCAGAAGCTATGCCGATGCCCCTGAGGTTGACCCAAATGTTTTCTTTACTTCAGAAGAAAAGGTTACAATTGGCGAATTTGTAAATGTTGAGGTTACAGACTTCCTTGAATGTGACCTTATCGGCGAGGTAGTAAAATGAATTTACCAAACAAACTGACAGTACTGAGAATTATTCTCGTTCCTTTTATGATTGCGGCTTTGCTTATTTCCTTTCCTCACCACGTTTTAGTGGCAGGTCTTATTTTCGGTGCCGCATCAATTACCGATATGCTTGACGGCAAAATCGCAAGAAAACGCAATTTAATCACAGCCTTCGGCAAATTTGCCGACCCTTTAGCTGACAAAATTCTGGTTATCGCATCCCTTATCTGCTTTGTAGCCCTCGGTTGGTGTGACCCTGTGCTTCCAATCGTTGTACTTTTCCGTGAATTCGCCGTAACATCAGTAAGGCTTGTGGCAGCTTCAAAGGGCAACGTAGTTGCGGCTAATTTCTGGGGCAAGCTTAAAACAGTTTCTCAGATTGTAGCCATTGCCGCAATTTTTGCTATGCAGTATTTTTTGGAGCTTTGCCGGATGAGCATTATTCCTCTGGACATAACGCTTTTCAGCGGTATTTTCCTTATTATCGGCGAAGTTCTTTTGTGGATTACAGGCATTGCCGCCATTATTTCGGGTTTAATCTACATACTGGAATGTAAGGAATATATATCTGATTTTTAATTTTTATTGCATTTTTAAAAGAAAGTGTATATAATGTTATAAAACAAAGCGTTGAGCGGGAGAAGTAACCGACAAACGAGACTTCACAGAGATTGCGGCAAAGGCTGAAAGCCGCAAAGGTGTCGGCGGTGAAATGCACCCGTGAGCTTCCTTGGGGAAATCCGCAAGTTCGGATAGTATCTGAGGTCGGCTGACCCCGCTATCGGTCACAAAGGGCTGTGTATATACATAGCTGAATTTGGGTGGAACCACGGTATAGCCGTCCCTTTTTAGGGACGGCTTTAATTTTTGCGGTCAACCACCGCAGGGCATTTCGACCGTTAGCCACGGTGGGCAATTCGCCTGCGGATAGGATAATATAAAAGTAACCTTTCATTAACGGCGGGTCGTATATTTTACTAAAACTATAATCGCACCGAAGGCGCCACCGCTTCTTTTCGCTATTTTCTATTAACTCTTCACAAAATTTGGGAGGAATTATTATGTTCGATACCCTCAAATCCGACCTTAATGCCTATATGGAACGAGACCCTGCGGCAAGGTCACGCTTTGAGATTTACTTTTTATATTCAGGCTTCAAGGCAGTCAGGGCTTACCGACGTGCCAACTGGTTTTACAGGCACAATATGAAGTTTATCGCACGTTGGATTTCACAAAACGCCAGACGCAGAACAGGCGTTGAAATTCACCCGGGTGCCACAATCGGCTCAGGCCTTGTTATTGACCACGGTATGGGCGTTGTAATCGGCGAAACCACCGAAATCGGCAATGACTGCACAATTTACCAGAACGTTACCCTTGGCGGTACAGGTAAAGACCACGGCAAACGTCATCCAACGCTTGGCAACAACGTGCTTGTTGGAACTGGTGCAAAGGTGCTTGGTCCCTTTAAGGTTGGCAACAATGCAAGAATCGCCGCAGGTGCCGTTGTGCTTTCTGAAGTACCCGAAAACGCCACAGCGGTAGGTGTACCTGCAAGAATTACAAGGATTAACGGCGTCAAGGTTAACGACAATCTTGATCAGATTCATATTTCGGACCCTGTTTCTCAGCAGCTTTGTAAGTTAGAGCACGAAATAGAAGTCCTGAAAAAACAGTTAAAGGAGATAGAAAAATGATACTTTACAATACTCTCGGCCAGCAGAAGCAGGAGTTTGTTCCCTTTGAAGAAGGAAAGGTTAGAATGTACACCTGCGGACCTACTGTTTATCACTTTGCTCACATCGGCAACTTACGCACATATATTATGGAAGACGTTCTTGAAAAGCATCTTCGCTACTCAGGTTATGATGTTAAGCGTGTTATGAACATCACTGACGTTGGCCATCTCTCAAGCGATGCCGACACAGGCGAGGATAAGATGCTCAAGGGTGCAAAACGTGAGCACAAAACAGTTCTTGAAATTGCAGATTTTTACACCAAAGCATTCTTTAGCGATTGTGCAAAACTCAACATCAAAACCCCTGACGTTGTAGAGCCTGCTACCCAGTGCATCCCTGAATTTATTGAAATGGTAGAAAAGCTTCTTGACACAGGCTACGCTTATATTTCAGAGGGCAATGTTTACTTTGATACATCCAAACTTGAGAACTACTATGTTTTCGGCAATCAGACTGAGGAAGACCTTGCAGTTGGTGTTCGCGACAGCGTTACAGAAGACACCGCAAAGCGTAATAAAACCGACTTCGTTTTATGGTTTACAAAGTCCAAGTTTGATGACCAGGAGCTTAAGTGGGACAGCCCTTGGGGCAACGGTTATCCCGGCTGGCACATTGAATGCTCCGCAATAAGCGTTAAGCATCTTGGCGGTCATCTTGACATCCACTGCGGCGGTGTTGACAATGCATTCCCACACCACACCAACGAAATCGCCCAGAGTGAAGCATACCTCGGTCACAAGTGGTGCGGTCATTGGTTCCACGTTCTTCATCTTCTTGACTCTACAGGCAAAATGAGCAAGTCAAAAGGCGAGTTCCTTACAGTTTCTCTTTTAGAGAGCAAGGGCTACAATCCTCTTGCATACCGTATGTTCTGCCTCCAGAGCCATTACCGCAAGCCCCTTACCTTTACTTACGAAAGCTTAGATAACACAACCCTTGCTTACAACAAGCTTGTTGCAAAGATTGCAGCTATGGATAATAATGGCGAGGTTGACGAGGCTAAATCAAATGAGTACATTGCAAAGTTCAAGGAAGCACTTGATAACGACCTTAACACATCTTTAGCACTTACCTGTGTTTATGACGTACTTAAAGCAGATGTAAACGATGCTACAAAGCTCTATCTCTTAAAGGACTTTGACAGAGTTTTAAGCCTTAATCTTATTGAAGAGGCTGAGAAAATCAAGGCTGAAAAAGCTGAAAAATCAAGTTCTGTTGATGCCGAAAAGGTAGAAGCTCTTATTGCCCAGCGTACCGAGGCAAGAAAGAACAAAGACTGGGCAACAGCCGACAGAATCCGCGACGAGTTAAACGCAATGCACATTGTTGTTACCGATACTCCCGAAGGCATCAAATGGCACTATGCAGGTTAACCACCCGTTAGCCACAGTGGGCAATTCCGCCTGCGGATAGGTTGAATATTGAAGCAACCTTTAAGTAACGGCGGGCCGGCACCTGATTAATCAATAAATAAGAAAACCGTCTTGAGTATAAATCTCAAGGCGGTTTTTTAATCATATCTTGTATTATTAACTGCGGACTTAACTGCGAATTTAAGTTTATCCAAGGGGCTTACCTGTGTATCCGTTAAATCCAGCATTTTTGGCGGAATATTTGAAGCTGAAGTAAAGGAATGCATACGGATATCAATTTTTTCTGTCTGAACAAGGGCAAAAAGTTCACTGATGCTTTCCACGTTATCAATAGCTTTTAAAAGCTCAGATTTATTCACAGGCATTCCTCCTCTCATTATACTATTTATTATTATATACAAATTATGAGACCTTTTCAACTGTCAGATTACCTCAACTTACATATTTACAGTATGAAAAATTTGTGGTATCCTGTCTATATGCGAAAATAAAGGCGGTATATGATTATGGAAGAAAATTTCACTCCTCAACCTGCTGAGAATAATATTCCCACTGAAATACCTGTTAAAAAAATGAAAAGCTCCAAACTCCCCTTTGGGCTCTCCAAAAAGCTTTTTGCCCTTTTATGCATTCTGCTTGCAGTAATTATTGCTTTAGGCTCGGCCTTTTCCTTTGCTCTTGTAAGGCTTTATCAGAGCAGGCGACACGGTGCAGTTTACGATATGGACAGTGAGCTTACCCTTGCCGAAAAAGGCGATATGGTGCCTATCTGGAACCCTGACTTCGGCTACGGAGCCATTCCTGCCCTTGAGGGTGTGCCTGTAAGCACATATAAAGAGGAAAACTTCCGCACCGACTCCAAAGGTCTTAAATATTACTACGAAAACGGAGAGCTTTCCTCCTACACAGGCATTGACGTTTCCTCATTTAACGGCTACATCGACTTCAAGGCTGTTAAAAACTACGGCATAGACTTTGTTATTGTGCGTCTTGGCGGAAGAGGTTACGGCGAGGAAGGCGTAATCTTCGAGGATGACTACGCTCTTTACAATCTTAAGGAAGCTAAAAAGGCGGGCCTTATGGTTGGTGCTTACTTTTTCTCTCAGGCAATAAGTGCCGAGGAAGCAGTTGAGGAAGCCAACTTCTGCCTTAATCTTCTTGACGGCTTTTACCTTGATTATCCCTTGGTTTTTGACTGGGAAACCATTGACTCTTCGGAATCTCCCAGAACCGAAAATATAAGCGCAGAAACTCTGACAGAATGTGCAAAAGCTTTCTGCGATACTATTAATGAGGCAGGCTACATTCCCTGCCTTTATACCGACAGTAAAAAGGCATATATGAAGTTTGACCTTAGCAAGCTTCAGGGTGTTGACATCTGGTATGCTTTTTACAATGACGAACCCGATATGTACTACAACTACATGATGTGGCAGTATTCCTGCACAGGCTATGTTGAGGGTATCGAGGGCGACGTTGACCTTAACATTTGTTTTAAAAATTATAAGTGAGGATAAATTTATGGAAATGATTGCAAGCTTTCAGATTGACCACAACAAACTTGAACCCGGCGTTTATGTATCCCGTATTGACGGCGACATCACAACCTACGACTTAAGATTCATCAAACCCAACACTCCCCCTTATCTTGACACAAAGGCTCTGCACACTATTGAGCATCTTTTTGCTACCTACGCACGCAACAGCCGTTTTGGCGGCAATATCATTTACTTCGGGCCTATGGGTTGCCGCACAGGCTTTTACCTTATTGTCCGCGAGCTTTCTTCCCTTGATACTCTCACCCTTATCCGCGAGGCTCTGGAAAGCTCCATTAATCACCAAGGCGAAATCCCCGGAAGTCAGCCTGTTGAGTGTGGAAATGCCGCTGAGCACGACCTTGAAGGTGCAAAAGCCGAGATGGTTAAATATTACGAAACTATTAACAAGTTAACAATTTTTGATTTGCAATATTAATTATTGCCGTAATTTTGCACAAACTTAGCGTTGGCTTTTTGTGCAACTGTATGTCAAATTCCGAAAAATCTGTGAAAAGGTTGCAAAACTGTGCATTTTTAGGTATAATTAGCCTTGTGTTACAGTTTTGTAACCTTTATTTTTGTAAGGTTTTTTTGAAATACATACTAAAAAGGAGCATTTTTCTGAGTACTAAATTTATTAATAATGGGGGCTTCGATAAAATCGACTCCCTTAAAAGAAACAGAAGACTCGAAAAATTTAATAAAAAGCTTTTAAGATTTGTTAAGCGTTTAAGCACAGAGATGTCCCGCGATGTGGCTCATATCGCCAAAAAGTTCAGGGATATTACATGGGAAACTCTTACTCTCAAAAAGTTCTTTATGGGCATACGCAAGCTTTGCCTTCCCACCTCTACCTTCAAACAGCTTACAACTCCCCGCGGCATCTTCAATATTGCGGTGCCAACCTTTGCATTGGCACTTCTTATTTTTACAATCTGCTTCTGGACAATGGGTGACTACTCACTTAACGTTACTTATAAAGACAAGTATGTTGCTACAATTTCTAACGAAGCTGTACTTACCGAGGCAACTGCTCAGGTTAACAACGCTTTGTCTGCTTCAAAGTCAAACGACAAAACCGTTACACCTACAATGCAGATTTCCTCTCCCTACTCAACCACATCCAACTCAGGCGCCAAGGATGTTTACACAAAGCTTGTTGACCTTAACGCAGGCATTGTAAACGATGCATCAGGCCTTTATGTAGACGGTGTTTTCTTTGGCTCTACTTTAAATTACGACGAAATCAACACCTTGCTTACTGCTCACCTTGACGCAGCTAAGGTAGGCTACGACGGCACAACCACCACTTCTTACGACAATTCCGTTCAGGTTAAAAAGGATGTTTACTCAGCAGATACTCTTATGACTGCTGAAGAGCTTTTTGAAGCCGCTAAGCCTTACCTCATCGTAAGACTTGAAACTGACTTTATCATCGAATACGACAGAACACACAATACAATTTTTGAATATGACGATACTCAGCCCGACAATTACTCTCAGGTAATTCAGGAAGGCAAAGACGGCAAGCAGGAGGTTTACTACCGCCTTGTTTACGTTAACGGCGTGCAGACAGATGCTATTGTAAAAAACAGCACTACAACCGAAGCTCCTGTTGACGAAATTATTGTAGTAGGTACTCTTGAATCCGGCACAGGCACAGGGGAATTCTGCTGGCCTGTTCCCGCCGCAAATAACATCTCAAGCCTTTTTGAGTATCGTTGGGGTTCATTCCACCACGGTATCGACATTGCCGATATCGGCATCTACAGAGCCGACATTGTTGCTTCCGACACAGGTATTGTAACCTTCTCAGGCTGGGATGATGCAGGCTATGGCTATATGGTTATTATTGACCACGGCAACGGCTACCAGACAATGTACGCTCATTGTGACGAGCTTTATGTAGAAACAGGCGAGCTTGTATATCAGGGCGATACAATTGCCGCTGTAGGTTCTTCAGGTATGTCCACAGGCGACCACCTCCACTTCGAAATCTGGGAGGACGGCACAGCAGTTAATCCCTGTGACTATATGAATTACGACGGCTACACAACTATTGATTATTAATATCTGCACATAAAATCACCTCCGACTAAAAATAACAGTCGGAGGTTTTTGTTTAACAATAAACACGGGCGGTATTAACCGCCCGTTATCATTTGTATTACCCAGTAAATCAACCCATAAACCACGCTTGCAGTTACGCCATACACAATCACAGGTCCTGCTATGGCAAACATTTTTGCACCAACACCAAGAATAAGCCCTTCGCTTTTAAACTCTATGGCTGCACTTGTTACGGCGTTTGAAAAGCCTGTAATAGGCACCAAGGTGCCTGCTCCGGCGTGTTTTGCAATTTTGTCAAAAACGCCTATCATGGTAAGAGCTGATGCAAGAAAAATCAGGCTAAGAGATACAAAAGTCCTGCCCTGCTTTTCGTCAGCTCCCCACATTTTAAAAAGCTCAAAAAGCACCTCACCAAAGGCACAAATTCCTCCTCCAATGAGAAACGCCCTGATGCATTCCATAAAGGTGTGGCTGTTGGGGGATTTTTCTTTTACCAAATTTGAGTATTTATTTTTATCCATTTTCATCACCACCCTTATTTTTTCCTGAAAATGCTTAAATATGAATAAATAACTGTTTGCTTTCAGCAATAATTAATGATATAATGTAATGTGAGAAATTATTGAGGAGGGTAAATTTGGCTTTTCATTATCTTGACAACAGCGCAACAACACGCGTAAGCGAAAATGCCGCCAAAAAGGCAATGGAACTTATGCGGGAAAATTTCGGCAACCCTTCCTCTCTGCATTCTTTCGGCTTTGATGCTGAAAAAGAGCTGACCGCCGCCCGCCAGCTTATTGCTGAGGTTATCGGTGCCAAAGAAAACGAGGTTTACTTTACCTCAGGCGGAACAGAGGCCAACAACCTTGCCCTTATGGGTTCGGTTGAGGCTATGAAGCGTCGCGGCAACAAAATTGTCACAACAGCTATTGAGCACCACTCTGTGCTTGACACCGCAAAACATCTTGATGCTTTAGGATTTAAAGTTGAGTTTGTGTATCCTAAAGATAAAAACGGATTTGACATTAAAGATTTTGAGTCAGCAATCGACGAAAAAACCATTCTGGTTTCCGTTATGATGACAAATAACGAAACAGGGCTTATGCCTCCTGTTTCTAAAATTCCTGCCATAATAAAACGCAAGAGCTCGCCTGCACTTTTTCATATTGATGCTGTGCAAGGGCTTGGCAAAGAGAATATAAACGTCTCTTCCCTTAAGTGCGATTTAATGAGCATAAGTGCTCACAAAATCCACGGTCCTAAAGGTGTAGGTGCACTTTTTGTAAGGAAAGGTGTACGCATTCTGCCCCGCACCTTTGGCGGCAAGCAGGAAAATTCACTCCGCCCGGGTACCGAGGCTCTGCCCCTTATTGGTGCCTTCTCCATTGCGGCAAAGGAAATTAATGTTTTCGAAAATCACGAAAAAATCCGTGAACTTAATCTATACTTAAGACAAAAACTCCGTGACCTTGATGATATAATTATTAACTCACCGGAGGATGCATCCCCCTACATACTTAACTTTTCGGCAGAAGGAATAAGAAGCGAAACAATGCTTCACCACTTATCGTCTCAGGGAGTTTACGTTTCGTCGGGCAGTGCATGCTCAAAGGGCGGCAAAAGCCACGTTTTGTCGGCACTTAAAATAGATGATGATTTAGCCGACAGCGCCATAAGAGTAAGCTTTTCAAAAGAAAGCACAAAAGAAAACGTTGACGCTTTATTAAAGGCTCTTGAGCTTGGACTTAATACATTACAGAGGAAAAGAAAATGAAAGAAGTAGTTTTAGTTAAACTGGGCGAAATCGCCCTTAAGGGACTTAACCGCCGCACATTTGAAGATGTGCTTAAGAAAAACATCAAAAAAGCCCTTTACGGTTTAGGATATTTTAAACTGAGCATTGCCCAGTCCACCATTACCGTTACACCTGAGAGCAAAGACGTAGATATGGACAAGGTAGAAGACGCAATCTCAAGAGTTTTCGGCATTGTAAGCTACTGCAGGGCCTGCGTTTGCGAAAAAGATATGGAAGATATCTACGCAAAAGCTCCCATTTATCTTGAGGATATTTTAAATGAAGCCAAAACCTTTAAGGTAGAAGCAAAGCGTTCAGACAAAAAGTTCCCCCTTAAATCCCCCGAGATTTGTATGGAATTAGGCGGACTTATTTTAGAAAAATTCCCCCACCTTACAGTTGATGTTCACAACCCCGAGGTTAAGGTAACCGTTGAAGTCAGGGACTTCGCCGCATACATTCACGCCGACAGCAAAAAGGGTGCAGGCGGTATTCCCGTTGGCACAGGCGGTCAGGGCTGTATTTTAATCAGCGGCGGAATTGACTCCCCCGTAGCCGCTTATATGATGGCAAAGCGTGGCATTAAACTTACCGCTGTGCATTTTGCAAGCCCTCCTTACACCAGCGAGCGAGCTCTTGAGAAGGTTAAGAAGCTCTTAAAGCTTGTAAGCCGTTACAGCGGCAGTATTACTATGATTACCGTACCCTTTACAAAGCTTCAGGAAAAAATCCGCGACGATTGCCCCGAGGAGCTTTTCACAATTATTATGCGCCGTCTTATGATGCAAATTTCTGAGCGTATTGCAAAGGATTATGAGTGCAGTGCTCTTATTACAGGCGAAAGCTTAGGTCAGGTCGCAAGCCAGACAATCCACGCCATTGCCTGCACAGACGAAGCCGCAACTATGCCTGTGTTCAGACCTCTTATAGGTATGGACAAGGAAGAGATTATCAGAATCTCCCGCAAAATCGACACCTTCGAAACCTCTATTGAGCCTTATGAGGATTGCTGTACAATCTTTACTCCCAAGCATCCCAGAACAAGGCCTGTGCTTAAGTTCGTAAAATATGCCGAGGAAGAGGCAAACTTTGGCGAGCTTATTGAGGAAGCTATTAAGAATGTTGAAATAACTGAAATCTAATTTTGATGTATCAGGAGGGCCGTATGAGAGCAGAGCTGTTTTCTTTAAGACGTACCCCATCAGAGGTAGCCGAGCTTAACAATCAGTCCAAAAGCCTGTTTAGCAGACTTGACGAAATTTCAAATACTCACATTATTATTAAAACCGAGGTAGACAGAAATCCCAAAAAGCTTCGCGAAGCTTTCAGAGAAAGCTTTGAGGGTGACGACAGTATTGAGGGCTACATATTCGCAAACGCCATTGATACCGAGGACAGCTCTTCATTTGTGGATTTGTTTACCTCTATGCTGGCTCTTATCGAAGACACCGAGGATTGCTGTAAGCCTTTCGAAAAAGACGGCAAGAAAGTTGAGAACCATATTAATATCTACTCCTTCACCTGTAGGGGCACAAATATTAAGGGCTACTGCTTTTACGCACTTAACAGGCGTTTTATAGCTCTCCCTGCTTTTGAAAAGGTAGAAGACGTTTCTTTTATAGACTTTGTCGCTGATGCTGTGCTTACTGCCAAAGGTGTGCTTAAAGAAAAGAAAAAGCAGTTCCCCACAGGCATCATCACCTTGGATAAAGAAAGCATCACCTACTTAAAGCCTAAAAAAAGCGGCAAGAGCTTTATTAAAAGCTTTATCCCTTGGAAAGGCGACGGTATAGGCGATATTATCCGCAAGATTATTGTGCTTATTGCAATTGGCGGTTTTATTGCAGGTGCTGTTATACTCCTTAACTTCTACGTATTTATGCCTATGGCAAACCAAAGCGTAATAAGTGAAATTCAGGATGTTTACTACTCCACCGTTGACGAAGTTATTTACGCCACCAACGACGAAGGCGAAGTTATTGAGATTAAGACCACCTCTAAAAACTGGAAGGGTCTTAAGAAAATCAACGAAGAAATTGTAGCCTGGGTAAAAATTGACGGTACTAAAATCGACTATCCTGTTTTAGAGCATAAGGGTGATACCCCTGAAAACCAGTTCTACCTTTACCGAAACTACAAAAAAGGCTACTCTGATTTCGGCAGTATCTTTGTTGACTATCGCTGTGAGGAAAGCGTAAATGCCAAAAACCTTATTCTTCACGGTCATAATATGGGCAGTGACGACTCTATGTTCGGTCAGCTTATGAACTATGCAAGGGCCGACGGCAGAACCAAGGGCAATACCGAATTTTACAAAAAATCCCCCGTTGTTAAAATCGATACCCCCAAGGGTACTGATGATTACGTGATTTTCGCCGTAATGAAAATCGACGTTTCCAACGACATTGAAAATGTCTTTGACTATCTTAAGGCAGACTTTGACTCTACAGCAAGATTTATGAACTTTATTTATAACATCAAAGTCCGCTCTTACCTTGATGTAGAGGTTCCCATTAACGAAAACGACACCCTGCTGACTCTTTCCACCTGCTCTTACGAAACCGACAATATGCGTACCATTGCAGTTGCCAGAAAGGTAAGAGAAAACGAGGATGTATCAAAATATGTCAAGACCGTTAAAGCGTCCAGCCCTGTAAGCACAGCAAGCTCTTCCTTCCATATTGAGTACAAGGCAGGCAACATCTCTTGGTACGACGGCGAAGGTAAATTAGAAGGCGACGAAACTGTTGAGTATATGGCTCAAAGCAAAATGTATACCGTTCAGTTCTTGGATGCCAACGGCAAGGTTATTTCCACCCAGATTATTCTTGAGGGCAGAGATGCAAAAGCTCCTAAAAATGACCCCAGAAAAGCCTCAGACGGCACATATTATTATGTTTTCAAGGGTTGGGACACAGTTTATACCGATGTAACCAAGGACTTAACCGTTAAGCCTGTGTTTACTAAAAAGAAGCTTCAGACAACCACCAAGCCAACCACTAAGCCTACAACGGCTCCTACCGAGGCACCTGAGGTTATCCCCGATGCTCCCGAACCAATAGTTACCGAAGCACCTGAGACTCATCCCCCCGCAACTCAGGCACCTCAGACTCAGCCTCCTACAACTATCCCCTCCACAGAGGCTACCGAGGCAATAACCACTCTACCGCCTGTTATCACGGCTCCCGCTGTTTTGGAAACTCAGCCCCAGACAGAAGCAAGCGTTGCTCTGTCAACACCCTGATGTGAGGTGAGAGTATGAAATGTAATCTTGTTTTCTATCTTGCACGAAAGACAAGCTACTGCGAAAAAGCGTTGAAAAAAGCCCTTTCTGAAATTGAAACAGAACTTTACACGGTTTGTGCCTCTACCACTCCCCTGATGCTGGGCGAAAAGCTGACAGAAGCACTTAAAACCTGCAACCTTGTATTCATTATAGGCGGTTTAGGCTTTTCGGGCGAAAACCGACTTTCTGATGTGCTTTCACGTGCATTGGCAACCACAAAGGTTGAAATCGGCGACGTCAGAAGGCTTACAAACAATGTGGGTAAAAACTGCGGATACCTTATCCGATCAGGCAATCAGCTTATTGTTGCTTTGCCTGATAACCCAGAGGAGCTTACGGCAATGCTCAGCCCTCAGCTTAAATCCTACATTGCGCAGATGTATAACCTCAATTACAGCGAATAACATTAAAACCGTCGGAAAATTTTCCGGCGGTTTTTTACTGTGCACTATTGCCAAAAGGTACCTATGTATAGTATAATCTTTTTATTAACTTCCACGGAGGAACTTATGGCAAACTTTATCCCTAACGAATGTATTTTTTACCACATCTATCCCTTTGGCTTTGCAGGTGCACCAACGAAAAACGAAGGTGACTCTACCGCCGCCAAAAGGATTTATAAAATAGCCGAGCATATTCCCCATATGAAGGCTCTTGGCATAAATGCTCTGTACTTAGGCCCTGTGTTTGAGTCCGTTTATCACGGCTACGACACTGCCGACTACCGCCTTTTGGACAGCCGCCTGGGCACAAACGAGGACTTCGAAAAGCTTTGCAAAGAACTTAAAAAAAACGACATCGACCTTATTTTAGACGGTGTTTTCAACCACGTTGGCAGAAGCTTCTTCGCCTTTGAGGACGTTAAATCAAAGCGTGAAGCTTCGCCCTATTGCTCCTGGTTTTCGGGACTTCGCTTTGATATGAACAACAGCTACAATGACGGCTTTCACTATGACGCATGGCAGGGCCACGAGGAACTTGTAAAACTTAACCTTAAAAACGAAGATGTGGTTACCTATCTTTTAGAAAGCGTTGAAATGTGGATTGATAAGTTCGGTATCAAAGGGCTTCGCCTTGATGCCGCCGACTGTATTGACCACGACTTTTTCAGAAGGCTGAGAAAATTCACAACAGAAAAACGAGCCGACTTCTGGCTTATGGGCGAGATTATCCACGGCGACTACCGCGTCTGGGCAAACAACGAAATGCTTCACTCTGTAACCAACTACGAAATGCACAAAGGCTACTACTCTGGCATTAACGACAAGAATATGTTTGAGCCTGCCCACGGACTCCTTCGTGAATACGGCGACTGGGGACTTTACAAGGATTTGGTGCTTTACAACTTCGTTGATAACCACGACATAAACCGCCTTGCAAGCTACCTCAAAAATCTTGACAACATTAAAAACATCTACACAATGCTTTTTACCATTCCCGGCACACCCTCGATTTACTACGGCAGTGAGTACGGCATTGAGGGCAAAAAAGCAAATCACAGCGACGCTCCCCTTCGCCCCTGCTGGGATGATATAGAAATCCCCGAACACGGCAAGGAGCTTTTTGAGCATATAGCAAAGCTTTCTGAAATCAGAAAAAGTTCCAAAGCGCTTAAGTACGGCGACTTCAAGCAGGTGCATTTAGAAAACGAATTTTTAGCCTACAGCCGTACAAAAGACGGAGAAACCGCCCTGATTGCCGTGAATATTTCGGGCAATCAGAAAAACCTTAACTTAAACGTAAACGGCAGAAATGTATACACAGAGCTTAAACCCTACAGCTCTGAAATCATTATGCTTTAAGGTGAGGATATGAAACGACTTAGAATTTTAAACGCAGTTTTAAAGAAAACCAAAGCCGATAAAATTGTGTTAGGCTTTGTAATCTTTTTGCTTGTGTGTGCATTTATAATACTGCTTGTTGAGCCTGACATCACCCGCTACGGTGACGCTTTGTGGTACTGCTACGCAGTATTTTCGACCATAGGCTTTGGCGATATTGTTGCCACCGCCTTTATTACCAAAGTGCTTTCAGTGCTTGTTACTATTTACGCTCTGTTTGTAACAGCAGTTGTAACGGGTGTAGTGGTAAGCTTTTATAACGGCTGTGTTGAAGCACAGTTTAAGGAATCCAAAACTGCCTTTCTGGATAAGCTTCAGCGTCTGCCTGAGCTTTCCAAAAAAGAGCTTGAAGAAATTGCTGAAAAAGCAAAGAAGTGGAAATAATTAAAGAAGCCTCCCTGTTAAAGGGAGGCTTCTTATGTTAGTTAACGATTATTCTTCTTTACGTCTGTAAGCCTTGGCTGTAACGGCACCAAGACCGCCTGCTACAAAGAGCACCGCAATCCATAAAGCGGGATTTAAGGCATCACCTGTTTTTACAAAATCGGGGTCCTCAGGCTTTTCTGAGGACTGAGGCTTAGACTCCTCAGGATTGGTTTCCACAGGCTGTGTTGCCTTTGTGGGTTCTGGGGGGTCAGTCTGGGCAGGCTCTGCCTTAACGGGCTCTGTGGGCTCAGTCTGGGCAGGCTCTGTTTTAACGGGCTCTGTGGGTTCAGTTTCGGCAGGCTCTGTTTTAACAGTTGAAGGCTCGGTGGTAATAACTGCGTTTTCAAACTTAACGCCATCTTCAACCGTCACTTCAAGGTCTACACCGTGGATATGCGCAAGCTCTTCAAGTTCATCACCGTGACTCTCGTAAACAGTAACCTCAAGGTAATAACTGCTGAGGTTGTGATGAGCCTCGCTTGTTACAAAGATTTGGTAAACCGCTTCGTCATAAGCTACTGTTGTGTCCTCTCCCTTCACCTCAGAAATCATAAACACAAAGTAACCAACCTTGTCAAATTCCAGAGTTTCAAAGCTGATGTTGCCGTCTTTATCGTTTGCAGACTTATCAATAAGCTGTCCGCTGATTTGCCTCAGTTCAAAGGTGAACTCATCTTCTGTAAGGTCTCTGCCTGTAAAGCTCTTAAGTGCATTAAGTTTAAGAGTAGCCTTTGCTCTGGTGAGGTTTTCAAACAGAACCTTCTCAACAACCTCGCCGTTAAGGAAATACTCAACCTCTGCTTTGTAGCTGTCGCTGTTCTCAGGGGCGGTTACAGTAACCACTGCGTCATAAACATTATGGTCAAAGAAGATTGTGTTATTTGCTTCGTCAACAGTACATTCATGAGATTCGTTAATAGTGTATCTGTAAACGCCTTCCTGTGTGTATGTGATTTCGTCAAAGTATGCTGTGCCGTTTACTGTGGATTTTGTATCAATAACGGTATCGTTATTATCCTTAAGCTCAAAGTTAAACATTCCGTCTTCAGGCACTTTTCCGTCGAAAAGCTTGTGAGCATTAAGGGTAACGCCTACGCCCTTTCTCAGGGTATTTGTAAACTCAAAGGGCAGGGGCGCGGTATCGTTTTCCACATCCTCACCGTTTACCTTGGTCTCAAGGAGGTACTCCTTGCCATTGTCGCTTAATGTAACTTTAAACTCAATATCGTAAACTGTGGGGTCGTAAATAACTGATGTATCCTTGCCTTTTTCTTCGTACACCTTAAAGTTAAATGTTCCCTCGTCGTCGAAGATAATCTCGTAAAACTGTACGTTTCCGTTTTCGTTGTTATGCCTTCTTTCGTGGAACTTATTAATGTATTCACCCTCAAGAACAAAGGTGAATTCTCCGCCCTTAAGCTCTCTGCCCTCTAAGGTTTTCTGAGCACTTAGCTTAACTTTAACAGGAATGATTTCGTTATTTGTAATAACCGCAGGAGACTCATCTGTTAAAAGCTTGCCGTCAAGGTAGGTTTTGCCGTAGGCAACGTGAACAGAATGAATAGCACCGGGCTGATATCCCTCAGGAGGCTCTGCTTCGATTAAAGCATACTCGTGGCCTGAGGGTAAATTCTCAAAGCTTACTACACCCTGCTCGTCAGAGGAAGCTGTAAGGCTTTCGATAACCGCATCGCCTGAGCAAACGTGACAACTTCCGCCGTAATGCTCAAGGGCAAATACTGCCCCCTCAAGGGGATGCCCTGTTACGGAATCCTTTTTGGTAAAGCTGAAATTGCCATAGTAACCTTCAACCTCGGGGATAGGAAAGTCGATGCTGTTATCGCCGAACAGAGGCTCGCCTGTGCTGAAGTCTACGGTTTTGAAGTAGAAGGTTGTGGTGTCGTTTGTCAGAAACGCCTTGGAAAACTCAAAGCCTTCCATCTCATTTCTAAGTCTTACCTTGTAGCTTACAGAAAGCACATAGTTGCCAATATCGTCAATATAAAAGTTCTGGGTAGTTGTAAGCCACCATTTAATTGTCTCTGTTTCGCTGTTGAAGGTTGCAATGTCTTTGCCGTTTCTGGTGTTGATAACTGCGTCACACTCTGTGCCGTCGGGGTTATAGAAGTTCATAAACTCCACATAATCGCTCATGGGGTCAAGAGTGTAGGCTTCTTCCATTGTTTCAGCAGGAATAAGCTCGATATCCTTAAGAATATTTTCAAATGCAGTTGTAAGCTCGATACTGCTGTTACCTGATGCGTAGCGGTGAATGTCCTCGGTATCCTCGGCTTCTTCAATCAAGGGACCGCCTGCAATAGCATCTCTCAGCCAACCTTTGTAAGACTCAGTGGTACTTCCGATAACGTAAGTTGACTTTGTGCGGTCAACTGTAGTGTGAGCTGTATCTGTAGCGAGGTTCAGATAGTCGGGAATGCTCTGAACGCCAACGTCAATACCGATCGAGAATATGTTTATACCTGACCTTTTGATAGCAGCGGCTACGTCGTCGGCTCTGTCGGCGGCTTTATCGGAATAGTTAACGCCGTAGGTACAAACTTTTCTTGTTATAGAATCTGCAAAGTAACCGTCTGTGCCAACCTTAGAGGCATTGTAGGAACCTGTAGTATAGGTATCGTAGCCTACAATCTGAGTCAGGCTGTTTCTGCCGCTTTCAATGTAGGTTGTAGGGAAACCGTCGGTAATAAAAATTATGTACTTAAATGCCGCCTCAGACTGATTTAATAGGTTCCGGGCAAGCTGTAAGCCGCCTTCGATATTTGTAAATCTTTCGCGGTTGCCTGTAGGAGCCGTAATACCGCTTACCGTCTGCTTGATTTCTGCCGCCTTTGCCGCTGTATTTACAGTTGTAAGGGGAACAACGGTATTTGCATAGGAGTTAAAGGTAATCAGGCCAAAACGACGCTCTGTGCTGATGTTTTCATCATTGGCGTATAAATCAAGGAAGGTGTTTACCGCTGATTTTGCGTGGGTAAGACGGGCATCCTTAACATCGTATCCTGCCGCACCTACACCTAAGCCTTCGTGGGTAGAATTCATTGTGTTTGATACGTCCATTACAAGCACAACGTCAACACTCTGGTCAATTACTCTGGGCTTTGCTACAATCTCCAGAGTAATGTCAAAGTAGTTTTCGTTCTCTGTGGGAGAAATGATTTTGCTTACGGCGATTCTGTCCTTGTAAAGCTCGCCTGTTGTGGGGTATTTCTCAGGATTCCAACCGCCTGTGTACTCAATCTGCTGTGTGCTGTCAGGAGTATCAAGTGCCGAAACCGAAGCAAGGGGAATGCATAATGTTAAAATTGTAAGCGAAAGAAACATTGAAATTACCCTTGCATATATTTTTCTTCGCTTCGTCATAGTTATCTTCCTTTCGTCATATATAAATTCAACTTATCTTCTTATTACAAATTCCAATAAGGTCGCCTGCCTTTTCGGTTTTAAAAAAACTGCAGGAACCGCAATCGAGGCAGGTTTTGTCGGGATAATATTTATGTATCGCTTGCGGGCATCCGTCCTGCGTAGCATTTACCCAAGGAAATCCGCTTTGAGTTACCCTTGGTGAATGCTCAAAATCAGGATAATCGCCAATATACTTTTCTGCGTCGGTGTTAAATCTGAAAACCACTTCGCAGATATCGCCGTCTAAAACGAACTGGCGAACTATGCTTTTTTCCATTAAACTGCCTCCTTTCTGTTGTTACAATTATATTTTATATAAATTACTTGGATTTGATAATGTCTATTCCAACACAAAAAAAGACAATACTTTTACCGAGTTTTAGCTTGCGAACATAGCTTTTAGTCAAATTTTTCCAAATTTTACTCATTTCGCTTACCAATCACATTCGTTTAAACGAACACATCTGAAAGTTTGTGGATTTTAGCAAAAAACAACCTGCTGAGTTTGTTAAAACAAACCAAAGTAAGTACTAAATCATACACAAGTGACTTTATATCCTGTAAAATTTTCGCAAAAAAACAGGACACAGCAATTTAAGTTGCTGTGTCCTTTACTTTTTCTGATTATTTGATTTTAGCTGCAAGCTCTTCGAAGATAACTGTTTCGTCCTTTAAATCTTCGCTTGCCTTTTTGCCTAAGTAGAAAGCAGCTACCATACCGGGACCGACATTGGGAGCACTGCCCTGACCAACTGTAGTGATAATAATCTCCTTGGGCTTGATTTCTTCTTCAATCATCTTCTTCACTTCAAGAGCATGTTCTTTTCTTAAAGAATGAGTAATGAAGATAATCTGATTTTCAAGGTCTTCGCCTGTTGCTTTCATATACTCAACAATAAGCTTATAAGCATTTTTATAACCTCTTGTTTTACCAAGAACATGGCTCATACCCTTGTGGTTGAAGTCAGCCATTGCCTTGATACCAACGAGTGTACCCATAACAGCGGCGGCGTTTGAAACTCTGCCCATCTTCTTGCAATAGAAAAGGTCATCCATCCTGCCAATCTGTTGAACTCTGTGCTTGTTAACCTCTAAAAGCTCTGCTGTTTCCTCAATGTTTTTACCCATAGCTCTGTACTGAGATGCAAGCACACATACCATACCCTCAGATGTAGAGTAACGCATAGAGTCAACAATAATAATCTTTCTGTCAGGGTACTTTTCATCCAGATCTCTTTTTGCATTTGCAAATACACCGTACATACCTGAAAGACCGCCTGAAAGAGTTACACAAAGTACATCCTCGCCATTCTTAAGGAAAGGCTCTATTGTATCGATAACCTCACCGATTGAAGGTGTAGCAGTCTTGAAATGTGACTTTTTGTCTGAAAGTGCCTTGAAGAAAGCATCACTTTCCTCTTCGGTCCAGTCAAGGTTACCCTTAATAGCTGTGCCGTCGGGAAGGTGAACATAACCTCTGGCATAATCCGCAATGCCGAAACGGTCTCTGAGCTCCTTTGTAAGGTCGCAGGAAGTATCGGAAATAATAGTAAAGCTGTTCATTATAAAATCCCCTCACTAAATTCTTTATCAACAAACCGAATTATAGCACACGCGTGTCGCTTTTTCAATGATTTTTTATCAAATTAAACTATTTTTCCTTAAATTCCCGCATTATCTTCTATAACTCGACACTTTACTTTTTAGGGAATTTATTAGATAATATATATATTAACTATATTAATCTGAGGGGAATGTTTTTTATGCCTTTCTGGGGTTACCTTATTATCATCGGTGCTTTGGCTGCCATTGTTGTTCCGCTTTACTTTGTGTTCAGATACACTTATAAAATCACCTGGGGTGTTATTGACGAACAGCTTGTGCGTACATCCAAGGAAAAATGGGCAAGAGATTGCAGCTGTGCCACCAACGAAGAACACGTAAGAATGTTTGAAGAAGGTATCGCATGGGGCGATAAATACCGCAGTTTTGCCAATGCCCAAGAAATCAAAAACGACGGCTTAAAGCTTAGCGGTGAATATTTTGACTTTGGATTTGACAAATGTGCCCTTATTTTACAGGGCAGAGCTGAAAGCTTACTTTACTCCTACTATTTCGCCGAGCCTTACAGAAAGCTTGGCTTTAATGTGCTTGTTATCGACACCCGCGGCCACGGCGAAAGCGAAGGCTACTTTAACGGTTGCGGTATTACCGAAAGCAGAGATGTACCTGCTTGGGTAAATCATATTGAGAAAAAGTACAACATCCACACCTTTGTGCTTCACGGCATCTGCATCGGCAGTGCTTCTGTTTTCCTTGCGGCTACTAAAAAAGGCTTTCCCGAAAGCGTTAAGGCTTTGGTTGCCGAAGGAACATACCACAGCTTTTACGAAAGCTTTAAGGAGCACCTTAAAGAGCTTAAAAAGCCCACTTATCCTGTTATCTGGCAGATGAGAAGCATCTGCAAAAGACGCTTCGGCATTGACGTTAAAAAAGAGGCTCCTATTGAGGTTGCCCACAAGTTTACATTGCCTTTGCTTTTAATGAGCGGTAAGTGCGACCTTTACTCTTTGCCTGAAAAATGCAAATCACTTTTTGACAAATGTGCATCCACCCAGAAACAGCTTGTTACCTTTGAAAAAGGTGCTCACTCTCACCTGAGAATCAACGCTGTGGAAAAATACGACAACACCATAAAGAACTTCTTAGAGGACATAAAAATTATATGAAGATAGAAGCCTTACAAAAGCTTACACTTTTAGATTATCCGGGCAAAATGGCGGCAACCGTTTTTACCTACGGTTGTAACTTACGTTGCCCTTTCTGCCACAATGCTTTGCTTGTAACCGAGGAAAGCGAAGGCGGTATTTCTAAAGAGGAAGTGCTGAGCTTTCTTTCAAAAAGAAAGGGTATGCTGGAGGGTGTCTGCGTTACAGGCGGTGAGCCTTTACTCCAACCTGATATTGAAGATTTCCTTAAAGCTATTAAGGAAATGGGCTTTTCTTTAAAGCTTGACACCAACGGCACTTTTCCAAAAAAACTTAAGGATTTAGTCCGTAAAGGCCTTGTGGACTACGTTGCAATGGACATAAAAAACTGCCGTGAAAAATACGCCCTTACCTCAGGAAAGCCTATGGTGGACTTAAGCGCCATTGACGAAAGCATAAAATTCCTGCTTTCAGGGGAGGTTGAGGCGGAGTTTCGCACAACTGTTGTTAAGAACTTCCACACAGAGGAAGACTTGCTTAAGATTACAGACTGGATTTCGGGCTGTGACCGTTACTTTTTACAGCAGTTTGTGGATTCCGGCAACCTTATTGACCAAAGCCTTGAGGGCTACTCTGACGAAGCTCTCACCGCTCTTTACAAGCAGGTTAAACGCAAGCTTCCTGTTACCAAGCTGAGAGGTATTTCTGAAAATTAAAAGAATAAAAGGACTGCATTTTTGCAGTCCTTTTTTAGTTTCGCTACGCTGTTACGATATAATTTCTAACCCTACCCGCCCTTATCCAAAGCTTGCCTATAAATGAAACCTGTCCAAAGGCGAATTGCCCTCCCGTAACTAACGGGTTCGCATATTTCTACATTACTCACAAATAATATCTGTAACTTTATTTTTCGGAGGTGTAGAAAAATGGGCAAAAATCAGTTTGTAACCCACCGTGACGACGGCTACTGGCAGGTTATGGGCGAAGGCAACAAAAAACCCACTGTGGTTGTAGAAACCCAGCGTGAGGCTATTGCCATTGCCACAGACATTGCAAAGAATCAGAAATCTGAGCTTACTATTTGCGGCAGAGACGGCAGAATCCGCAAGAAAAGCTCTTTCGGAAGCGACCCCCACCCACCTATGGGATAATAGGCTCTTAAGCAGTTTTAAAACCACACGTAAATATGCGTGTGGTTTCTTTTAGCACACAAAAAAGGCTGACTCAGAAGAGTCAGCCTTTTTTGATTTAAATTAAAATCAAGGATATGTTACTGAAAGCTGAGATGTGTTAAGACCAAAAGCAAATACATATGTACCTGCACTCTTTGTTGTAATCTTTGTATTATCCTGAATACTTGAGCTGAACACAAGACCAGAAGTAGAATCTGTAATATTTAATGATGTTTTACAGCTGGTCCATGTGCCCTCACGAACAATCTTGAACTCATAGGTTGTGTTTGCCTCAAGCTCAAGCTCTACATAGCCCACAGAGCCGTCTTCAGACATAAACTCGTTTGCAATTGTGCTCCAGCTGTTGAATTCACCTACAAGGTATCTGTCTGTAGATGAGGCAGATACCGCAGGAACCTCATCAAGAGATGTGTACCACTTACCGCCCTTAATATCAAAATATTTGCCACTCTGAAATTCAAGGGTAGCAGTCTGAGAACCGTTATCATTATTGTTGAAAATAATGTTTCCGTACTCTTGATCAAATGCAACGGAATAAACGTCAAAACCGTTAACCTTATCAGCGGTCTTTGTCATAACCACGCCGGGCCATTCTGTGCCGCTGCCGCCTGTGTTCCATACATGAGCTGCCAAAGTACTCCAATTTGCGGAGTTAATGGCATACACTTTAAAGTTGCCTGTATCGCCACCCTGGTTGTCGTCATTATCATCGGGAGGTGTTATGGCTGAGCCTACGGTGTAGTTCCAATACTTTGCACCCTTTGTTGTAATGCTAAAGGTTACTTCGTCCTCAAGGGTAGAGTTGGGAATATTGTCTGTACGGTTGTTAGTGCTGTTGCTTCCTGTACCATCGGTAAACTTGATGTAGTGGATATCTGCAGGAACTTCAGCAACATACCAACCGCTGCCTTCACTTGTCATAGCTGAGCCGGGATATTCACCAGTGGGCTCGCCTGTAGGTGTACCGCCGGGTTCGCCATAGAAGCTGTAAATGTAAGCGCCTGCCCAAGAGCTGTCGGGCTTGAAGTGAATCTTTATAGTTTCGCCTGTTACATCGTCGCCTGTGTTGTCGTCATCGTTGTTATCATCGTCACTGCCGCCTGCATAAGTTGAGGTTGTGTAGCCCCAGTACTTAGAACCCAAGGTTGTAAGGGTGAAGAGTGTGCCCTCTTCAAACTCGGCATTGGGAATATTATCTGTGCGATTATTTGCGGCTGAACCGTCAGAGAATTTGATGTAATCAATATCTTCAGGAACATCTGCAGAATAAACCTTATTGCCTGAGGCATCGGTTTCAACAAATGTCATTGCGGCACCGGGATAGTCAGAGGGCCATACCTTTTCGGCTGTCTGACCTACTACACCGTAGAAGCCGTAGATATATGCATTGCCCCAACCTGCGTTATCTGTAAAGTAAATCTTTACTGTATCTGTTGTAACATCGCCGCCGGGATTATCATTGTTACCGCCTGAATTTCCGCCGCCGATTGTGGGGCCGGGAATAGCAGGTGTGCCTGTACCTGTCTGGCCGATGTTGATATCACCGATATTGGCTGTACCGCCGGGGTTGGAAAGAGGATTATTTGACTTCATTGTCTTATAATCTGTGTATGCCTTGTTAAGGTCTGCATCAGAAGCGTTGTTCATATATGCTTTCTTAAGATCCATATATGCATCATAGGAAGCATACTGATATTCCTTGGAAAGAACAGACTTAACCTCTGCCATAAGTGTAGCATTTGCACCAACAGCGGCAAGCTCTGCCACGCCTTCCTCTACAGGGAAGATATCAATAATCTTTGCAACGAACTTCTGAATAGAGGTTGCATCCTTGATGTTAACCTTGCCGTCACCTGTTACATCTGCCTGAATTAATGCCACATTCTCAAGAGTAAGCATCTTTGCGGTGTGCTTCTGCACCTGTGTTGCGTCCTTAACATTAACCTTTTCGTTAAGGTCTGCATCACCGTAAAAATACTCTACAATTGGTGCAGTTGTGGGAACTGTAGCAGTTGTAGGCACTGTTGTTTCGTCAGGTGTTGTGGTTGTGATTTCTGTAGGCTCTGTAGCCTCAGTAGTTTCGGTAGGCTCAGTAGCCTCGGTTGTGTTCTCAGTAGGCTCTGTAGCCTCGGTGGTAATCTCAGTAGGCTCTGTAGCTACAGGAGTTGTGGTAACCTCGGTAGGCTCAGTCTCTGCAGGCTTTGAAGCAGTAGCTGTAGGCTCTGTAGCCTGAGTTGTTGGCTCAGTTACGTCACCATCAAGATTAATATAAACGTCATCAACTCGGTCTGTAATATAATCGGCAATATTAAGGTCTGCAGACTTGTATGCATCACCGTCGCCCCAGTTAAATACAACGCCTGTATAATCAGAAGCAGGAATTCTTGTTGTATAGGAGCTGCCTGATTTTGTCATTGTTGTGCCGGGCCAAGTGGTGCCGTCACCGCCGTCACCCCAAACGTGAGCTCTTACAAAGCTTACGGAATTAGCAGGGGTATAGTTAAGGGTCTGATATCCGAGAATAATCTTACAGTTAGCAACGGGGAAAGCACTTGTCTTAACACCTGTTGCACCGTTGATTGCAAAATAAACACTTGAAAACTCTTCAATAACCTTAGCAGAATATGTACCGTCGGAATTTCTGGTCATGGGTATATTCTGATTATTTGAAGCATTTGTTTCGTCAACTGCAACACAGATAACCTCTGTGGGAGCATCTGTAAGGTTAGAAACATCAACAGTAATTGTTACTGTATCATAAACGATTTCAGGAAGCTCGTTTTTGTCAAGCTCTTCGCCTGTATAGTCAACCATATATGTATATGCAGGATAAATAAGGTTGTAGGCAAGTTCTGTACCGTTAAAGATTACATAATCGTTGTAAACATCAACAAGGTAACCCTGAGAGCTGTTAACATCCATTTTGTAGTCAAGACCGCCGCCGCTCTTGGGGTGAGTGGTGGAAGAAGTAGAAGGAATATGAACGTTGTAGCAGGTGTTGCCGTTTTCGTTGTCGAAGTTATAGCCGTACTTAAAGTCTATATGGCTGTGGCCGTTCATCATAATGATGTCGGGGTACTGCTCCATAAGGTCCATAAGTCTTCTAACCTCGGCATAAGTGGGCTGAAGGTGACCGCCGTAGTAAGGAGTAACCTTATCATCGCCTGCACCATAGCCGCGGATAAGAGCGTGCTGGTTAACGATAATCTTGTGACCGTCGTTATAATACTTCTTTAAAAGGCCTTCAAACCAATCAAGCTGAGCCTGTGTAAACTCGCTGCTCTCGTTGGGAGAACCAGAAAGCTCAAGAACCAAGAAAATATAATGGTCGCCGTTGATGGTCTTTTCGTAGTAAGGTTTGGCACCTACGGCACCTGTAGTGGTGTTAAGACCTGTGTATTTTCTGTAAAGGTCAAGATTCTGGGTGGTGCTGCCGCCCTTCATTTCGTGGTTGCCGTTTGTTTCGTAAATAGGATTGTTGTAGTTAGACTTTGCAATAAGCTCCAGATACTGGGGATACTCTTTCTGAAGATTAGAATAATCGTATCCGTTTACCATATCACCGCAAATGGTCATAAAGTCAACATTTCTCTTTGCAGCTACCTCAAGAGCATTTGCAAAATGAGGCTTACTTAAGTACCAGTAAGAGTCGTCAAACTGGATGTGAATGTCAGAAAGTGCCTCAAAGGAGTACTCCTTATTGCCGCCCTTAAACTGCTTTTCGGCAGGAACGTCAAAAACTGCAGAGGCATTTGCAACTGTTGCATCTACGCCGCTTTTAACAGCTATAACCTTGGTAGCACCTGCAGGAATAGCTGTATTGGCACCCATCTCAAAGTACTTTGTGCCTGAATTTACAGTTACCTGAGCAATGCCTGTGTAACCTTCAAGGGCGGCTGTATCGTCTGCCCAATAAAGGATGTATGTTCCGCTTTCGCCTGAAAGGCTAAGTCTGCCCTCTGCATAGCCTGCATTATTATAGGCAAACTCGTAGTTAAGTGTAAGCCCTGCGGCACTTACACCCACATAACCGACAATGCACATAGAAAAAAGCATTGCCATAACCAAAGCTACTGAAAGTAAAGCTTTAGCCATTTTTTTTGTTTTCATTAAAAATCCTCCTTTTCGTGCCCTATAGACACCCATAATCGTACATAATAATTATAACAAAACCCTGCCGCTCTATCAATTAACATTATTGATAGAATAGCAGGGTTTTATATGTGCATTATTTCTATTAAAATAAACCGGATTTTATTTAATGCCAAAAAACGCTTCGGCATTTTTGGTAGTGATGTCAATAAGAACCTGTGTATCCATACCCTTGATTTGGGCAATACGCTCTGCGGTAAAGGCGATTTTCTCGCTACTGTTTCGCTTGCCACGGAATGGCACAGGCGAAAGGTAGGGGCAGTCAGTCTCTAAGAAAAGCCTGTCAAGCGGCACCGATTCGGCAACCTCTACAGGTACTCTTGCATTTTTAAAGGTAACCACACCGCCAAGGCTTATAAACGCACCAAGCTTAATAACCTCTTTAAGCATCTCAGCACTGCCGCTGTAGCAATGCAGAAGCACTTTTTTGGGGGTATATTTCTTTAAAATACGCATTGTGTCGGCGTGAGCTTCACGGTCGTGGATAACCACAGGAGCGTCAAGGTCAATCGCCAATTTAAGCTGGTCTTCAAAGACCTTAAGCTGAGGCTCTTTAGGAATATCCCAGTAATAATCAAGGCCAATCTCGCCCACTGCCACAACCTTTTTGTTATTCTCATAAAGGTCTCCGAGGATATTTAAATAATTCTCCTCAAGTCCTTCAAGATTTTCGGGATGAACTCCCACCGCCGCATACATAAATGGATACTTTTCGGTAAACTCAATTGCCTTTTTGGCAGTTGCAAGGTCAACGGAAGCATTAACCACCGCCTTAATACCCAATTCGGGCAAAGAGCTTAAAAGCTCTTCCCTGTCGCAGTCAAACTTTTCGTCGTCGTAATGGGCGTGCACGTCAAAAATATTACTATAACTCATCAGCTGATTTTGGAGCCTGCAGGCACACCGTCAACAAAGATTACCTTAACATCCTCACCGCTTGTTGCGGCAAGAATCATACCTGCACTTTCAATACCGCAAAGGGTAGCAGGCTTAAGGTTTGAAACAAGGATGATTGATTTGCCTTTGAGCTCGTCAGGAGTGTAGTACTTAGCAATACCTGAGGCAACTGTTCTTTCCTTAACTCCGTCAAAAACAGTAAGCTTTAAAAGCTTCTTTGCCTTTTTAACAGGCTCAGCATCAACGATTTTAGCAACTCTTAAGTCAACCTTACAAAAATCCTCTATGCCGATTTCAGCCAATCCCTCAGGGATTTCTACCTTAGGCTCCTCTTTGCTTTCCTCAGCCTTTGTTTCGTTGTTGCAAATAAACTTGTTAAGCTCTTCAATCTCTTTTTCCACGTCAATTCTGGGGAAAAGAACCTCTCCACGCTTAACGGTTACGTTACGGGGTAACACTCCCCACTTGTCCATATTTTCGTAGGTTGCTTCCAAAGCTGACATACCAATCTGCTCCCAAACCTTGGGCATTGTAGAAGGCATAAAGCAGGAAAGAGGTGTTGTTGCAACACGGATAGCCTCAAGAAGGTTATAAAGAACTCTTGCAAGGCGGGGCTTCTGCTCTTCGTCCTTTGCAAGCACCCAAGGCATTGTTTCGTCAATGTATTTATTAGCTCTGTTTACAACCTTGAAAATCTCAGCAAGTGCATTGTTAAGCTGAGTTTCGTCGATAAACTTATCAACCTCTGCCTTTAAAGCCTTGGCTGTCTCAATAAGAGAATCGTCAAACTCACCCTCAGACTGAACCTCAGGTAAAGTACCGCCAAAGTATTTTTCAACCATTGCAACTGTACGTGAAACAAGGTTGCCGAGGCCGTTTGCAAGGTCGGTGTTAATGCGGTTAATCATAATTTCGTTGGAGAAGGAGCTGTCAGCACCCAAGGCCATTTCTCGTAAAATGTGGTAACGGATAGCGTCAGCACCATATCTCTCGCCTAAAACAAAGGGGTCAACAACATTGCCTAAAGACTTGCTCATCTTCTGGCCGTTAAAGGTAATCCAGCCGTGAACAGCAAGGTGATTGGGCAAAGGCAGGTCAAGTGCCATAAGCATTGCAGGCCAGATAATTGCGTGGAAACGCATAATATCCTTAGCAACCATATGAGTATCTGCAGGCCAGTATTTTGCGTAGTCGTTATATGCGTTATTCTCATAACCTAAAGCTGTGATGTAGTTGGAAAGAGCATCAATCCAAACGTAAACAACATGCTTTTCGTCAAAGCTTACAGGCACGCCCCAAGTGAAAGTTGTACGGGAAACACACAAATCCTCAAGTCCGGGCTTGATAAAGTTATTAACAAGCTCGGTGGCTCTTGTTCTGGGACGCAAGTAGTCTGTTTCTGTAAGGAGCTTTTCGATTCTCTCTGCAAAGGGAGCCATTTTGAAGAAATAAGCCTCTTCCTTAGCCTCAATAACATCTCTGCCGCACTCAGGGCATTTGCCGTCAACAAGCTGGCTGTCTGTCCAGAAACTTTCGCAGGGAGTGCAGTACTTACCTGTGTACTCACCCTTGTAGATGTAGCCTTTGTCGTAAAGAGCCTTGAAAATTTTCTGCACAGCTTCAACGTGGTAATCGTCGGTAGTACGGATGTAGCGGTCATAATCTACATTCATATATTTCCACAAAGCCTTGAAATTCTCAACAATTTCGTCAACATAAGCCTTAGGAGTAACGCCCTTTTCGGCGGCTTTCTGCTCAATTTTAAGACCGTGCTCGTCTGTACCTGTTAAAAACATTACATCCTTGCCCTGCATTCTCTTATATCTTGCAATAGAGTCGCAAGCTACGGTTGTGTAGCAATGACCGATATGAGGATTGCCGGAGGGGTAGTAAATGGGGGTTGTAATGTAAAACTTATTGTTATCACACATTATAATCACTCCTGTGTAAAATTCTTTTATCTAAATTTATATTTTACCACTAAAGCACTTAAAAATCAACAGCAGAATTGCATACACCAAAGGCTGGTGCACCATATAAATTATAAGGGAATGTCTGCCTATAAATTCCAGAGGCTTTACCCTGAAAGAAGCTAAAAATCTGAGGATGTTGTGCTTTTTAAAGAAAAGATAAAGAAAATATCCTATAAAGAACATAAACACCCAAGGAATAAGCGGAACGTAATCTGCCGAATAAAAGCCCCTTGGAGGAAAGCCGAAACAGGCGGTAATATTATTGAAGTAAAGAATTGACGGAAGCTCAAAGAACTCAAAATCCCCAACACCTATGTAACCTCTTGGCACATTGTAAGTAAGCACAAACAAAGCCGACATCAGACAAATGCCCAATACCGGATGAACCTTTGAAAATAATTTATCAAGGGGAATTGCCATGAGCATAGAAACACCCAAAAGGCTTAGTACTCCGAAAAGAATCCTTGCGTCATAGGTAAAAATAAAAGTAACCAACGAAATCACTATTGACGCACCCATTACAATTAATGAACGTTTAAGCTTTTTACTTCCTAAGTGCCAGGAAAAGCCCGAAATAAGAATAAACGCCCAACGGATTGAAAGTTGAAATATATGGGCAGTTGTTGAACCGAACCACGGAATGTTTACGTCAAACATATAAACCAAGTCCCACAAAGTATGGTAAATAACCATAGCAACCACCCAAAGTCCCCTGAGCGCATCAAGAACGGTATAACGTTTTTTGCTCATCATATCACCCCTTTAAAAATATATTACCATACAAAAAACTTTTTTCAACAGCCAAATCATAAATATAAATTTAATTGACATTATCAGCCATATAAGGTAAACTTAATTTAATATACTAATAATTTTTCGGGGTGGTTTTATGGCTATTCTTTTAACAGGCGGAATGGGCTTTATCGGCTCACATACCGCTGTTGAGCTTATTAATGAAGGTTATGATGTTATTATTGCAGACAACCTTTCCAACAGCTCTCCCAAGGTTCTGGACAGAATCGAAACTATTACAGGCAAAAAGCCTTTGTTCTATCAGATTGACGTTGCAGTTAAAGAAGACGTTGAGAAAGTTTTTGACGAAAACAAGGTGGAGGGTGTTATCCACTTTGCAGGCTACAAGAGTGTGCCCGAGTCCACCCGTATTCCTTTAAGCTACTACCGCAACAATATCGACACAGCCCTGACTGTTTTAGAGGTTATGAAAGAAAGAGATTGCAGAACTTTTGTATTCTCCTCCTCTGCCACAGTTTACGGCGACAAGAACGTTGCTCCCTTTAACGAGGAAATGCCCACCTCTACATCTACAAACGCTTACGGCAACACTAAGCTTATGATTGAGCAGATTGTAAGAGACTTTTCCGCATCTTGGGAAGAGCTTTCTGCTGTTTTACTCAGATACTTCAACCCCATCGGCGCTCATCCCTCAGGTCTTATCGGTGAAGCACCTGACGGAATCCCTAACAACCTTATGCCCTACATCACCCAGACCGCTGTTGGCGTGCGTGAATTTTTAGGCGTATTCGGTACAGACTACGATACTCCCGACGGTACAGGTGTGCGTGACTTTATCCACGTTGTTGACCTTGCAAAGGGTCACGTTGCCGCAGTAAATTATGCTCTTAAAACAAGGGGTACCGAAGCTGTTAACCTTGGCACAGGCAAAGGCAACAGCGTACTTGAGGTTGTGCATACCTTCGAAGAGGCAAACGACCTTAAAGTTCCTGTAAAGCTTTTGGACCGCCGTCCCGGCGACGTTGCCACAAGCTATGCTTTAGCTACAAAAGCAAAAGAAATGCTGGGTTGGGAAGCAAAGCTCACACTTTTTGATATGTGCAAGGATGCCTGGAACTGGCAAAAAAATAACCCCAAAGGATATAATGACTAATGATTAAAATTGCAGTAGATTTATTAGGTGCCGACAGAAGCGAATTGGAACTTTTAGAGGGTGTAATTGATGCAATAAGGGAAAACCCTGACCTTTTCGTTTACATCTTAGGCACCAAAGAAATTCTTGAGAATGCCCTTAAACAAAAAAACACAAACCCCGCACAGTTTGAGGTTATTGATGCAACAGAAGTAATTACAAACTACGACAACCCTATGGAGGTTATCCGCACAAAGCAGAATTCATCCATGATAAAGGGTGCTGCCCTTTGCAGAGATAATGACGAGGTTGGTGCTTTTGTTTCCTGCGGTGCCACAGGCGTGCTTATGGTTTCATCTATGATGATTATTAAGCCCTTAAGCCCCACTATGGGTCCCGTACTTGTTTGCGAATTACTCAAAAGAGACGGCAAGTACTTCTGCATTTCTGACTGCGGTGCAAACCTTGATTGCCCTGCTGACAGAATCGTAAGCTTTGCCAAAATGGGCAGTGCATATATGAAGGCAAAAGGTGTGGAAAACCCCGTGGTAAGGCTTCTTTCAAATGGTGCTGAGGACTCAAAGGGCACAGCCCTTATTAAGGAAGCCCACGCACTTTTAAAGAAATCAGACCTTAACTTTGCAGGCAATATTGAGGGTAGTAATGTTTTAGAGTGTGATGCCGATGTTATCGCCGCTGACGGTTATTCGGGCAATGTTCTTTTAAAAACCCTTGAAGGCGGTGCAACCTCGGTTATTAAGGATATCCGTGAATATGCCGATACTTTGGAAAACGAGGAAAAAGAAAAGCTACTCAACCTTGCTGACAAGCTTTACAAACGCTACGACTACAATACTCAGGGCGGAGCTGTGCTTTTAGGCGTTAAAAAGCCTGTTATCAAAGGCCACGGTGCTGCCACAAGCGAAACAATGGTAAGTATTATTGAGATTGCTTATACATTGGCAAAAAATAATATTGTTGAAAAAATAAAAGAAGAGTTCAATATATAAAATTTATAATCGCAGGTAACATCTGCCACCACAATTTTCAACTCTTCGTATTAACTTTTCACCCTAAAAAATTTCCCACAGTGCAAATTGCACTGTGGGATGATTTTTTTAGAAGCTTCCGCCTCCGCCGCCGTGGCTTCTGCCTGAGGAGGAAGAATGTGTGCTGGAGCCTGAGTTTTCCTTGGGCTTGGCTCTGCGTGTTACATTGCGATAAAGGAACATATCGCGGCTTAAAGTAACGTTCATACTACCGGGCACAAGATAATCATGAGCAGCAGCCTGACGTCTTACAGACTTAAGCTTGCCCTTCATAACAAGCACCGAGATAAGTGCAATAAGAAAGCCTGCACCAAGAGAAAATACAATACCGAAGAACCAGTTGTAACCGGCCTTGGGAGTGTCCTCGGAATAATAAGAGTCGCTGGTTCCTGCCTGAACAACACAATCCTCAACAAGATTCACATATTTTACAAAGCCTTCGTAATAATCGCCGTCTGAAAGGTCATCCTCAAACTGGTCACCGATATACTGAATATCTGCATCGGTTAAGGCGGTTATACCGTAGCCGCAGGTAGAAATCCACCACTCTCTGCCTTCCATATCAACAAGAAGAATACAGCCGTCAGCACTCGCTCCGTAACCATAACCGTTATAGTCATAGTAATCGTCTGCAACGTCTCTGATATATCTGCCGCCTAAGCCGTAGGTGGTAGCAACCACAATATCAAACTGAAGTTCTTCGCTTACAGAATCAAGCTTTGAAATGAGCTTTTCTTCTTCATCATCAGTAAGAATATCAGCGCCGTCAACAAGTCTGGGCCGGATGCTCTCATCGGGGGTTGTATCTGCTGAAACAGTAACACAAACCGAAAGTGTAATAAGAAGGCAGAACAAAACCGCAATAAACTTTTTCATTTTACTCTACCTCCTTAAAGAATCAGATAAGCAAGCCAGCTTAAAGCAAAAGCTGCCGCTGAAGCTATACCGCCGATTGTGAAAAGGTACTTTCTGAAAAGACCCATATCACAGGGTAAGTCACCAACAAACTTACCTGTCTGGCCGTTCATTGCAAAGATATATTTTTTATCCTGATAAGTCGTGTTAAGAATCCACACAGGATAAAGAGCATACTTAGCCTTACCGTTATTAAGTCTGATGTTGCTGTTTTCGGTCATAACTGAGGTATAACCATGAACAGTTGAGCGGAAAGCTTGCTCTGTAGAATTCTTAATTCTCTGGTTGGCTCTGCCGATACTCGCTTCGGCAGTAACATCATACTTATCGGCAAGGTAGCCCGCCATATAAGCTGTCTGGAAATCCACAGCCTCGTTGAAGTTATAAGGCTCGATAGACTCCATAAGAGCATCGTCCATTTTCTCGCTGCCGTCTACAGGAACACGTTCAAAGGCAATGTTACCGCCTCTTAAAATTGCATAATACTTTGTTTCTGTGTAGTTATAGTTGCTGTCGCTCCAATGGCGAACACGGGTTGCTCTGTAACGGATGCTGGCGTCTGCACCTGCATCAAAAAGCCATACAGGAACATATATGCCCTTGATTTCGTCAATATGGTTTGCATCCTTAAAAATCTTGGGAAGAAGCTTTTTGCCCTTAATATGATTGAAGTAACCGTCCTTGGCGGCTTTTTTATCAAGCTTAAAGGGAATAATGTAATCAGGCTTAAGCATACCTGAAAGGTTGCCTGCCATAACAACAGGGTTACCGCAGTAAGGGCAGGAAGTTGCCGCTGTGGTTTTGTCGCAGACAATTTCGCCTGCGCAGGACTTACATACATAAGTAACAAAGTTTTCGTCCTCGCCCTGCCAATCTGCTCCTGCGTTTGTTTCCCAGTTCATTTCGTCAGGCGCGTCATTCTGAAGCTCTTGGTCGTATTCTTTTAATGCTTCCATTTCAAACTCGGTGTCGCAATAAGGGCACTTCATTTTCTGGGCAGTTGTGTTAAACTCTATGGCACCGCCGCAACATGGACATTTATAATCAAGAAGTGTAGACATTTTTACCCTCTCCTTCTTTCTTTAATTCGGCTCTCCGCAAAAAGGGAGAGCCGTTTGTGTTTATATTAAATTACTGCTTATCGCTATCGTCGAAGATATCGCCGCACTCGGGGCAGAACTTGGGAGGATTCTTGGGGTCTTCAGGCTCCCAACCGCATTTGTCGCACTTGTAAAGAGGTGCACCCTCGGGCTTTCTGGCACCACATTCTGCACAGAACTTGCCAAGGTTTACTTCACCGCAAACACAAGTCCATCCTCTCTGTTCTTCGGGCTTTTTTGCACCACATTCGGGGCAGAACTTGCCTGTAGCAGTTGCACCGCAAGCACAAGTCCAACCGTTTGCAGGCTTGGGTTCGGGCTTCTTCGCACCGCACTGGGGACAGAAGTTACCATTAACAGTAGCACCGCAAGCACAAGTCCATGAATTTGCATTTGCCTGAGCCTGAGCTGCCTGTGCGGCCTGAGCCTGCTGATTCTGCTGGTCCATAGCAAAAAGGTTACCTGCGTTCATACCGCCGGCATTCATAGCCATATTCATACCCATAAAGCCCATCATAGCACCGCCCTGATTACCTGCGGCAGTCTTCATAGCCTCGCCCTGAGCACCCACAAGGTGTGCAGCTGCAAGACCGGGATTGCGAAGACGAGCCTCAGCTTGAGCATCTTTAAGCATCTGCTGGTCTTCATCGGGAAGTACGGGAGGATTCATAGCAACAGATACAACTTTAATACCTCTTAACTCGCCCCATTTCTGAGAAAGAGTTTCATTTACAGCAGCTTCCATTTCGGGCATATAGCCGGGGATTGCGCTGGGTCTGATTTCAAGAGCTGAAAGCTTTGCAAGAGAAGGCGCAAGTGAGCTTACAAACTCTGTCTTAAGCTGAGAGTCAATCTCACTTCTTGTGAATTCGTCAGTAACGTTTGCACAAACGTTTGTGTAAAAAAGAAGGGGATCTGCGATTTTATAGGAATATACACCGGAGCAACGAAGGCTTACGTCTACATCCATATCAATCTTAGAGTCAACAACTCTGAAAGGAATAGGATTAGCTGTGCCAAACTTGTTGTCCATAATCTCCTTTGTGTTTATGTAGTAAACACGCTGGTCTTTACCGGTGTCGCCACCATAAGCAAAACGCTTTCCAATGGTTTTGAAGGTTTCAACAATGCTTGCACCTAACTTGCCTGCAAAGATAGAAGGTTCTGTTGAAGAATCGTAAGTAAACTCACCGGGTTCTGCACAAACCTCAACAACCTTGCCCTGGTCAACAATCAACATACACTGACCATCTGCAACGGCAATACCTGAGCCGTTGGAAATAATGTTGTCGCTTGCCTTTGTGTTAGAAGAGCGACCACCAATCTGCTTAGTACCTTTTTTTACCAAAATATCTCTGTCAAGAGCTTCGCAATAGAAAAACTCTTTCCACTGGTCAGCCATAACGCCGCCAACAGCGCCAATACCTGCCTTAATAAGTCCCATAATTATATTCTCCTTTCAAAATAGGTAATTTGTTATCTTAAAGTCTCTTATATTTTACACCTACTGACAAACGGTGTCAAATATTATATTTATTTTTCAGCCTGTAAGTCTTTCTTTTTCTTCCTTAACCATTTTTGTTATCCACGATTCCTCGTTGGCAGTTTTTGTTGCTTCAAACTCAAGGGATTCTTCGCCTACTACAGATTTGTCTGCAAAACTGTCAAAAGCCACCTGCTTTTCTTTTAAAATTTCAAGCATTCTTTCATCTACGGTTTCGTCACTTAAAAGCCTGTAAACCAACACATCCCTTACCTGACCCATTCGGTAGGCACGGGATATAGCCTGATTTTCAATAGAGGGCTTAATCTGAGGCTCACAGAATATTATTACTGAGGCACACTGTATATTTATGCCTGTTCCGCCTGCCTGCACCTGACTTATAAGCACAGCACCCGGCTGAGCTTTTCCAAATTCATCTACAATTTCCTGACGACGCTGAGGACTAACCTCGCCTGTAATAACCTCCATACATCTGTCAGAAAGCAAAGTTTGTGCTTTTCTTAAAGTTTCACGGAAGAACGAGAAAACAATAACCTTTCTGCCCTCTTCCTTTGCTTTGTCGCAAAGTTCTAAAAGCCTTTGTGCCTTTGTGGAGTTTTTAATATCCACCACATTCCAGCTTACCTGACGCATAGCCATAAAGTTTTCGCTCATTACTGCATCTTTGTAAGCGCTTTGTTCTGAAGCATTCACTTCGCACCATTGTTCTTTTTCTACGAGCTCAGGGAGCTCTGTAAGAACGTCTTCTCTTGTACGTCTTAAGTAAACGGGAGCAAGCTCACTTCTGAACTGCTGGGCAGTTGAGATATACTTGACATCTTCAATTTCTTTGGAAATTTCCTCGTTAAGAAGACTAACAAGAAAGCACATTTCCTCTACCTTATTTTCTAAAGGTGTGCCCGACATAAACAGTACGCTCTCGGTTTTTGAAAGCAAAGAAGAAAGCGCCTTTGTACGCTTTGCCTCAGGATTTTTTACATAGTGTGCTTCATCTGCCACAAGCATAGAGAATTTAAATTTTTCGGGAAGCTCGAAACGGCTTATTGACTCATAGGTAGTTACGGCAACACCACCGTTTTTACGCCAATTAAGCAATGCCTCATCATCTCCGCCGTGAATTTTGGTAACTTCAAAATCAGAAAATTTTGCAACCTCACGACACCAGTTTATAAGCACACTTGCAGGACAAACTACCATAAAATGATGCTTGCCCTCGTTTTTAAGAGCTACCATTGAGGCTATTGCCTGCATAGTTTTACCAAGTCCCATTTCATCACCCAGAAGCACCCGCTTCTGATGAGCTATGTACTTTACGCCGAAGGTCTGGTAGCTTCTTAAGGTTGCCTTAAGTCCTTCAAGATTCAGGTTGTGTGCTTCAATCTCTGCCAGCAATTCCGAGGAAAGACCTGTATCGCTTACATTTTCTTTAGCAAAGGACTTACCCGACTGCTCCAGAGCGGTGTAATAAGCCACGGAATTTACGGCAAAATCGCCGAAGCAAAGGCTAAGGTCTGCGTTGATATTTGCTTTGAAAGCATCAATCAGAGCATTATTCCCAAACTCACCTGAAAGCCTTACACCAAGAGATTCAGCCGCCTTTTCAGTATTACGCTTTTTTGTATTGGAGGCAAAAAGCCAACCAAAACCGTTTTTAGCCTTTTTTAGTGCATTAACTTCGCTGTTAACCGCCTGATAATTCGCGTTAAAAATCCTACTGCACTCAACACGTACAGACTGATTTTTAATCATTATGTAAAGAGCTTTCACAAGCTCGTTGTCGGCATTCGTAGGATAATCGGGATTAATTCTGACTTTTAAATTTTCTCTGGTATTTTCAACCGTCTGCTTTGTTATATCAAGAATTTTGCGGGCACTTTGTTCACCTAAACCTTCGATACCGCAAATATCCGAAAACCTGAGCTTACTTATCTGCCACATATTGGTGTAGCCTTTATCTCTTAAAAGTGCTACACGTATGCCTTGTTTGCCCTTTGAAAGATGCTCAACCTCCATTGTTTCCAAAGCGGTTTTTAACCTATCATCAAAAAGAGCCTGCGCCTTAACACGCACGGCTTCTCGTTCGGCATGTTCACTGTCAACAATAGCCTTAAAATCCGTCAGCTGAGAGTTTGCTCTGGTTATAAGTTCTTTTACTAAAGAAGATTCGGGTCTTTTTATATTAGCCATATTACTCCCCCTTTTGATTATATGTTAATTATATCGCAACCATTTTTTATCGTCAACAATACCATTGAAGAAGCACAAAAAAGCCACCCGAAGGTGGCTTTAAGTTTTTATTTTTTACTGTCGATATATTCAACTGCCTTAAGTGCGGCTACTGCACCGTCAGCCGCTGCTGTGGCAATCTGGCGGATTGCCTTTGTACGGCAGTCACCTGCAACAAAAACGCCCTGAGTTTTTGTAAGGCAGTTTTCGTCTGAAAGCACATAGCCATACTCGTTAAGCTCTGCAAGATTTTCAAAAGCTGAGTTTTCGGGAGCCAAACCGATAGCCACAAACACGCCATCAGGTGTAAGTGTCTGCTCTGTGCCGTCCTCAGCTTTAAGCACAACAGCCTCAAGCTCATCAGCACCCTTAAATTCCTTAACAACTGTTGAGTAAATAACCTCTACGTTGCCTCTGGCAAGAAGTGCGTCGGCGGTGGTTTTTTCACCTGTTAAATAGGGCAGGTTCTGAACGATGGTTACCTTTTTGCAGGTTTCGGCAAGGAGCGTAGCCTCAACCAAAGCAGAGTTTCCGCCACCGATAACCATAACCTCTTTATCGGCATAAAAGGCTCCGTCGCAAACCGCACAGAAGGAAATACCCTTGCCTACAAAATTCTCCTCGCCATCTACGCCTAAAAGGCGGTGCTTTGCACCTGTGGCGATAATAATTGACTTTGACTCATACTCTGAAAAGTCGGTAACAACCTTGAAAGTATCGCCTGTTTTCTCAACTGACATTGCCTCTTCAAGCTCAATGTCAGCACCCTGAGAAAGAGCCTGCTCCATCATTTTGTCGGCAAGCTCGGTACCGCTTATGGAAAGAGCCGAGGGAAAGTTTTCAATTTTGGGCGAATAGGTAATCTGACCGCCGAAAGAGGCTTTCTCAAGCACCAAGGCAGATTTTCCTGCACGCCTTGCGTAAACTGCGGCAGTAAGGCCTGCAGGGCCTCCGCCGATAATAATAATATCGTACATAATATCACCTTTCAGGAGTGAATAGTGAAAAATGAAGAGTGAAAAGTGTCGGTGGTATACTGTGTGTGCATTTTTAATAAACTAAAAATCATTACATAGCTATCCTGTTATTTTCTCTCTTTTTTCTTATTATTTCCCTTTTATCTAAATTTTCAGGAGGGACCTTGTTAAAAGGTCCCTCCCCTACGAGTTTTTAATTAAAAAATTCTTCGACCCACCGTTATGGATATCTCGCCTCTATATGAAGCTTTCCAAGGGCGAAATGCCCTGACGTGGCTAACGGCCGAATCACCCACCGTGGCTAACGGTTAACCGATGCCTTTAATCTTGTTGGAAATATATGTCTTGATGGGAACTACGTTTTCGTACTTTGTAACTTCGTTGCCCTTAACCTCAACAAGTGTGGGCGCCTGACGGAGACCTAAGGATTTAGCAAGCTCCTGATTATCCTCTACGAAGATTTTCTCAAAGCCGATGCCTGCTTTATCTAAAAGTGTAGCCATAGCTTTGCAGTTGGGGCAGGTCTGAGTTGCAAAGAGGTAAAGACCATCTGTAAGCTGAGCTGTGGGAAGCTCTGTTACGTTGCTCTCTGTTTCCTCTGTTCTGCCGTTTCTTGTTAACTTGCTGTTAGCAATGTTGTATACGAGTCTGTCCTTATACTCCTGGCTCTTACCGTCGTTCCAGTTTGCAACGGGGCGGTAGTAGCCTGTAATACGGCTGTAAACCTCTGCCTTTTCGCCGCAATGGGGGCAGGTGAACTGCTCACCCTGAATGTAGCCGTGGTTCTTACAAACGGAATATGTAGGAGAAAGTGTGTAGTAAGGAAGCTTGTAATTCTCAGCAATTGTGCGAACAAGCTTTGCAGCAGACTGCCAATCGGGAAGCTTCTCGCCTAAGAATGCGTGGAAAACTGTACCTGATGTGTAAAGCACCTGAAGCTTATCCTGAACATCTAACGCTGAGAAGATATCCTCAGTATAGCCAACAGGTAAGTGTGAGCTGTTGGTGTAGTAAGGTGTGCCGCTTTCTTCGTTAGCTGTAATAATTTCGGGGTAACGCTTTTTGTCGTGCTTTGCAAGACGGAAAGCAGTAGACTCTGCGGGAGTAGCCTCAAGGTTATAAAGGTCGCCGAATCTTTCCTGATAGTCGGAAAGACGCTCTCTCATATGGTTGAGAACTCTCTCTGTAAAGTCCTGACACTCCTTATGTGTCATATCCTTACCAATCCACTTAGCGTTAAGGCCTGCCTCGTTCATACCAACAAGGCCGATTGTGGAGAAGTGGTTGTTAAATGTGCCGAGGTAATGTCTTGTGTAGGGATAGAGGCCCTCATTCATAAGCTTTGTAATAACATCACGCTTGATTTTAAGTGAGCGTGCGGAAACGTCCATCATAAAGTCAAGACGCTTCATAAAATCAGCCTCAGTCTCAGAAAGGTAAGCAATTCTGGGAATGTTGATTGTTACAACACCGATTGAACCTGTGCTTTCACCTGAGCCGAAGAAACCGCCGGATTTCTTTCTGAGCTCTCTGAGGTCGAGTCTGAGTCTGCAACACATGGAACGAACATCATTAGGCTCCATATCGGAGTTGATGTAGTTTGAGAAGTAGGGTGTGCCGTATTTGGAAGCCATCTCGAAAAGGAGACGGTTGTTCTCAGTGTCGGACCAGTCGAAATCTCTTGTAATAGAGTATGTTGGAATGGGATACTGGAAGCCTCTGCCGTTGGCGTCGCCCTCAATCATAATCTCGATAAACGCTTTGTTTATCATATCCATTTCCTTTTTGCAGTCCTTGTACTTGAAGTCCTGAGGCTTACCGCCAACAATTGCAGGCTGTTCTGCAAGATCGGGGGGAACTACCCAGTCAAGAGTAATATTGCTGAAAGGAGCCTGTGTACCCCAACGGGAGGGAGTATTTACACCGAAGATAAAGGACTCAAGAGCCTTCTTAACCTGATCGTAAGAAAGGTTATCAACCTTTACAAAGGGAGCAAGGTATGTATCGAAGGAGGAGAATGCCTGAGCTCCTGCCCACTCATTCTGCATAATACCGAGGAAGTTAACCATCTGGTTGCAAAGTGTTGCAAGGTGGCTTGCAGGAGAAGATGTAACCTTACCTGTAATACCGCCTAAACCCTGCTCGATAAGCTGTCTTAAAGACCAACCTGCACAGTAACCTGTAAGCATAGAAAGGTCGTGAATGTGGATGTCAGCATTTCTGTGAGCATCTGCAATTTCTTTGTCGTAAATCTCAGAAAGCCAGTAGTTAGCTGTAATTGCACCTGAGTTAGAAAGGATAAGACCGCCAACTGAATATGTAACTGTGGAGTTTTCTTTAACTCGCCAGTCGTTAATCTTAACGTAGTTGTCAACAATCTCCTTATAGTCAAGGATGGTGGACTTAATCTTTCTTACCTTTTCTCTCTGGCGGCGGTAAACGATGTATGCCTTGGCAACATCTGCGTAGCCTGCCTGAATTAAAACGTCTTCAACAGAGTCCTGAATGTCCTCAACAGCAATCTGACCGTCAGTAATCTTAGGCTCGAAATCAGCCGTAACCTTTAAAGCCAGAAAATCTACAACTGAAGGATGATATTCTTTGTTGATACCTTCAAATGCCTGCTGTATAGCGTTTGCGATTTTTTTGATGTCAAACTCGACTACCGAGTTATCTCTTTTAATAACCTTATACATAATCAAAAATCCTTTCATAAATTTGTCTCGTTTTCGCGTCCGAAGAGATAATACCACAAAAAATTGTGGTTTGTCAAGAGAAAAACCACAATATATTGTGACAATTTTGTTAATGTTTATTGATTAATAAGAATTAAAAACACCCCGAAAAAGGGCACAAAAAGCCCCCAAACCCAGTCATAGCCAAGGTTTGAGGGTGTTTTTATGAATTGTGTCTGTTTGTAACCACACCACAATATATTGTGGTAGATTAACCACCTGCGGGGCAGTTCTCCTACGGACAGGGTCATATAAAGGTAGCCTTACATAAACGGAGGGTAAAATTTTAATGACAGGTCTATCGTAGGGGCGCCGGGATTCCCCTAACAGGGGAAATGTCCGAAGGACAAAAGGGTCCGGGCGACTGCCGTACCACAACTCCCGAAAGGTTTAATTTAAAGGCAATGTTTCGGGAAGGATAACCCCTCCCCTACAAATTAACTCCACTATAACCACACGCAAGTGTGTACTTCATTGCATTCGCTCAGGGAATGCACATCACAGGTTTCTTATCTTCTCAATATCGCTTTCAATTGCGTACTGCAAGTCCTGCAAGGTTGCAAACTTCTTTTCCTCACGAATGTAGTCAATAAGCTCCACCTTAACCTGCTTGCCGTAATAATCGCCTGCTTCGTCAATAATAAAAGCTTCAACAGTAGGCTCGTCTGTGCCCACTGTAGGCTTCATACCGATATTAAGGGCAGCCTTAAGAGGCTTATTATCAGAGTCTATGTAAACATTGGCGGCATATACGCCGTATTTTGGCAAAAGCTTGGTTGCATCAGTGCCCACATTAATTGTGGGAATACCCATTTTTCTGCCCAGAGCATTGCCGTGTACAACCTCACCGAAAAGAGCAAAGGGCTTGTTAAGCATTCTGGAAGCGGTTTTAATGTCGCCCTCATCAAGAAGCCTTCTGACCTCAGTAGATGAAACCGTAACACCGTCAAGAGTAATTTCGTCAACTACAACTACCTCAATGCCCTCTTTTTCGCAAAGATATTTAAGCACCGAAACATCAGAGTTACCGCCTCTGCCGAATTTATAGTTAAATCCGCAGAAAACCTTTTTGGCGTTTAAGTTGGCTTTAAGAACATCAGTAACAAACACAGATGCAGACATAAGGCAAACCTCGGGAAAGGGAACACAATACACAAGCTCGATACCTAAATTTTCAAGCTCGTTAAGCTTCTCTTCCTGAGTGTAAATACGCTTGGATATACCCTTGCTGGCATAATCCGCAAAGGTAAACATTGCAGGGGTAAGCCCTTCTTCACGACAATTAAGCACACCTTCGATAACCTTGCGGTGAGCCAGATGCACACCGTCAAAGCAACCTAAGGCTACCGCTGTAGGGACTGTGGTGGGAACAACTTTGTCAAAATGAATCATATATACCTCCTTTTCTCGCTTACGATACATTTTTCAAAAAATCCTTAATATATAAAAGCAATTTAGCTTTACTTACTCTGCTTTATCCTCAGCATCAGCCTCAGGTGTTTCCTGAGCCTCTGCCTGAGGTTCTTCCTCGGCATTTTCCTCGGCAATACCGAAGAAAGCGTCAAACTGGTCGGTGTTGATTTTTTCACCGATATTTATGGTTGTGTCTTCAACCAAAACAATCTGCTCTTCTACCTCGGCAACTGCCTTGTCGGTAATTTCCTGAGTATCTACCTCACCGAAATACATCTTGTACCAGATAAGGAAAACGTAAATTGTCCATACCTGACGGGATGTATCAGCCTTGCCCTCATAGTGGGTATCAAGCCACTGGGTAAGAATGTCGATGTTGAAGAACTTCTGAGCTGTGGGAGAAGTAAACTCCTTTTTAACTATATTATAGTACTTTTCATCCTTAAGCCAAACTCTGGTAGGCACAGGGAAGCCAAGCTTTTCTTTCTGGGCACTATCGGAGGGCATATGACGCATAGCACTCTGACGAAGTGCGTACTTTGTGTTGTGCTTGTTAACTCGAAGTCTGGTAGGAATAGAAGATGCAACCTTGAACACTTCTTTATCAAGGAAAGGAACGCGAAGTTCAAGGGAGTTTGCCATGCTCATTCTGTCAGCCTTTAAAAGGATATCACCAACCATCCAGAGATTTATGTCGAGATACTGCATCTTGGTAACATCGTCATACTTTCTGGCACGGTGATAGAACTTCTTGGTATATTCCTGAGGACGTGAGGCAATGGAGGGGTCTTTTAAAAGCTCCTTCTTCTCCTCGTACTCATACATATATGCATTGCCGATAAAACGCTCCTCTAAAGGATGAGTTGAGCGGATAATATAATCCCTGCCCTTGATGTCAGGCATTTTAAGAGCAATTTTGCAAAGAAGCTTTCGGATAGGATAAGGTATCAAGGTCTGGTAAAGCTTAGAGTGCATAGGGCTTCTGTAAACCTGATAACCGCCGAAAAGCTCGTCGGCACCTTCGCCTGAAAGTACAACCTTAACGTACTTGCTTGCAAGCTGAGAAACAAAGTAAAGAGCTATGCAGGAAGGGTCTGCCAAAGGCTGGTCGCAGAAATACTGAACATCGGGAACAGCACCCCAGAACTCCTCGCTTGTAATAATCTTTGTGTAGTGGTCAACGCCG
>JAZTWD010000016.1:0-3456 GCA_045635685.1 Ruminococcus sp. | reverse complement strand
AATATTGGCCCTGTTTCTTTTGATAACGGTATTGATGACGATACTTTCGCAAAAATCATCGCCTGCATCCGTCTTGCTGTTCCTTACACAGGTATCATTATTTCAACAAGAGAGTCTCAGGTGGTTCGCTCACGTTTGCTTAACTGCGGTGTTTCTCAGGTAAGCGGTGCTTCCCGTACCTCTGTTGGCGGATATACTGAGGAGGAGCGTCCACATGATACAGAGCAGTTTGACGTTTCTGACCAGCGTACCCTTGATGAGGTTGTTCGCTGGCTTATGGAAAACGGCCATATTCCTTCTTTCTGCACAGCTTGCTACCGCGAGGGCAGAACAGGCGACCGTTTTATGAGCCTTTGCAAGTCAGGCCAGATTGTTAACTGTTGCCATCCCAATGCTCTTATGACTCTTACCGAGTTTTTGGTAGACTATGCAAGTGATGAAACCAAAGAAATCGGCTACAAGATGATTGAAGACGAGCTTTCTAAGATTACAAACCCCAAGGTTCTCGAAATTGCAAAAGATAACATCGAGAACATCAAAAACTCCAATCGCCGAGACTTCCGCTTTTAATCGTTAGCCACGGTGGGCGGTTCGCCGGTTAGCCACCGGTGGGCGGTTCGCCTTTGGAAGAGCTTAATGTAGAGAAAACCTTTCCAAAACGGCGGTTTAAGTAAATGTTTATTTTAATTTCAAGGAGGCGTTACAATGAGCCTTAATAATACACCAAGTGCAGAACGTATTCATATAGGGTTTTTCGGTCTGCGTAATGCAGGCAAAAGTAGCCTTGTAAATGCCGTAACAGGTCAGGAACTTTCGGTGGTTTCCGAAGTGCTCGGCACCACCACCGACCCTGTTAAAAAGGCAATGGAGCTTTTGCCTTTAGGCCCTGTTGTAATCATAGATACCCCCGGTTTTGACGACACAGGCTATTTAGGCGAAATGCGTGTTAAAAAAACCCGAAAAGTCTTGGCTTCAGTTGACATTGCCGTATTGGTTGTTGACGCTTCAAAGGGTATTGCAGATGACGACAAAACCCTTATAGAGCTTTTTAAAGAGCGTAGCATTCCTTTCGTTATCGCTTATAACAAAGCCGATTTAACCGAAGCCGAGATAAAAGAGAAAAACGAAATATCAGTAAGTGCCGTAAGCCGTAAGAATATCACCGAGCTTAAGGAACTTATGGCCTCACTTTTAAAAGATAAAGAAGAAAAATTCATTCTTGCCGATTTGGTAGAGTCAGGAGACACCGTGATTCTGGTTACTCCCATTGATGAGTCTGCACCAAAAGGCAGGCTTATTCTCCCGCAACAGCAAACCCTTCGTGAGCTTCTGGATTTACATTGCAAGGTTATTCTTTGTCAGCCCGAGGAGCTTAAAACTACCATAGATAACTTCAAAACTAAGCCTCGCCTTGTAATCACCGACTCTCAGGTTTTCGGCAAGGTTTCAAAGGATGTACCTGATGACATAACACTCACCTCATTTTCCATTCTTTTCGCTCGATATAAAGGGGATTTGGAGGCTCTGGTGAAAGGTGCCGCCTCCCTTAAAAGCTTACAAGACGGCCAAAAGGTGCTTATAAGCGAAGGCTGTACCCACCACCGCCAATGTGGCGACATTGGCACGGTTAAGCTTCCAAAGTGGATTAAGGACTACACAGGCAAGGATATTGAGTTTACCTTTACAAGCGGCGGAGATTTTCCTGAGGACTTGTCAGCTTACGCTTTGGTGGTTCATTGCGGCGGATGTATGCTTAATAACCGCGAAATGGCTTACCGCCTTAATATGGCTAAGGCAGAGGGCACGCCAATTGTTAACTACGGCGTTTTAATTGCCCACATCCACGGCATTTTAAAACGCAGTTTGTCACCCTTTAATAATCTTACAGCAATGCTTGAGGAGTAAAAATGCTTGAACTAAAAAACGGCAAGCCAGAAGATTTTGACTGCAGGGCAGAGGCAGAAAAAGCAGTCTATAAAATGCTTGACTTACTTAAAATTGATTATATGCGTTTAGATCACGAGCCTGCCTTTACAATGGAAATCTGCCGGGAAATCGACAAGTCTTTAGGTGCACTTATCTGCAAGAATCTTTTCCTTACAAATCGCCAGAAAACCGACTTTTATCTTTTGATGATGCCTGCTGACAAGGTTTTTAAAACCAAGGAACTTTCTAAAACTCTTGGTGTTTCACGACTTTCTTTCGGCGAGGCGGACAAAATGCAGGAGCTTTTAGGTGTAACACCCGGCTCTGCAAGCGTTATGGGACTTCTGAATGACAAGGAAAATAAAGTAAGGCTTGTAATTGATGAGGATGTTCTTAAGAAAGAATACTTCGGCTGTCATCCTTGCGTTAACACATCAAGCCTTAAAATAAGCATAAGAAACTTAACAGAAAAAATCCTGCCTTACCTTAATCACAGCTATACTGTGGTGAGGCTTTTTGGCGAAGAATGAATGAAAAAGGCGGCGTTTGTCGCCTTTTTTCTTTTTTGCAATTATTTGTTGGCATTATTCATATTAAGTGTGCTAAAAAATTTGTAACTTTGACAAAAATTTTAAACATAATTGACACTGATTTTTGGGAATGATATAATTATGCTGTTATGATGGTTGTAATTTTTTACAATATAAATTTGCCGAAAGGCGAGGAGGAAAAACAATGAAAAAGGTACTTTCAATTCTTCTTGTTCTTGTGTTAGCGATTGGCACATGCATGGCATTTGCAGGTTGCGGCGGAACAACAACAGACGGCGATAAGGCAGACGTTAAGGTTGGCTTTATCTTCCTTCACGACGAAAACTCCACATACGACAAGAACTTTATGGACGCAGCAAAGATTGCTTGCGAGGAAATGGGTGTTGAGTATGCTCAGAAAACAAACATTCCCGAGTCCAACCAGTGCTATGATGCAGCAGTTGAGCTTATCGAGGTTGACGGCTGTAACGTAATTTTTGCAGACAGCTTCGGTCATGAGGCTTTTCTTATGAACGCTGCTAAGGATTATCCTGACGTTGAGTTCTGCCACGCTACAGGTACACAGGCTCACACAGCAGGTCTTGACAACTTCCACAATGCTTTTGCTTCTATCTATCAGGGCAGATTCCTTGCAGGTGTTGCTGCAGGTATGAAGCTTAACGAGATGATTGATGCAGGTAAAATCAAGGCTGAAGAGGCTAAGATGGGCTACGTTGGTGCTTTCACATATGCTGAGGTTATGTCAGGCTACACATCCTTCTACCTTGGTGCAAAGAGCATTTGCCCCACAGTTACAATGGATGTTAAGTTCACAAACTCCTGGTTTGATATAGCTAAGGAAAAGGAAACAGCTAACGCTCTTATCAACGACAACTGCGTTCTTATTCCTCAGCACGCTGACTCCGAGGGTGCACCTAAGGCTTGTGAAGAAGCAGGCGTTCCCAACGTTGCATACAACCTCGACACAAGAGAATGGGGC
>JAZTWD010000015.1:0-24755 GCA_045635685.1 Ruminococcus sp. | reverse complement strand
GTCATCTCTGCAAGGTTAGCACCCTTACCGCCAAGAATCTCACGCATTGTTGCGTTACCCTCTGAGAAGAGGTAAACATACTTGTGGCTCATTTGAAAAACCTCCAATTAAATAATATGTGTAATAACAGGCAGCAAAAATAAATCTGCCTTGCATTATCAGCGGATTTTACCGCCTACTCATGCCTAATAGCTATTATAACAAATAAAGTTTAAAATTGCCACATTTTTTTGAAAGTATTTTGACAAAAAATGTAACCAATATTTAAAATTTACGCCAAACAATTTGTTTATCTATAACAAAAATCAAAAAAAGTGCACAAAGCACCTTGAAAAATCTATTTTTTATGCGATAATGTTAGTATCTGTTATTACGCTTGGCTTTTTGCAAAGTGTTTTCATTTATATATAGGCGAAAGGAAGTTGCGATTTATGCAAAAATGTGCACTTATCCTTGCAGGCGGCGAAGGCAAACGTATGAAAAGCCTTAAGCCCAAAACCCTTTGTGAGGTTTTAGACAAACCTATGCTCCAGTGGGTTATTGATGCCCTTAAAGGTTCTGGTATTGATAACATCTGTGTTATCAAGGGCTTTGCCAAGGAATATATTGACGAATACCTCGAAACCCTTCCCTATCCCGTAGCTACTGCATATCAGGCTGAAAGACTTGGTACAGGTCACGCCGTTATGATGGCTAAGGACTTTTTAAAGGAAAACAAAGGCTCTGTTGTAATTTTAGGCGGCGATGCTCCTTTTATGGATGCCGACACCATTGCCAAAGCTTACGAAGAGCATACAAAGACCGAAGCTTTTGCCACAGTTATTTCTGCAGTTATTGATGACCCTCAGGGTTACGGCAGAATTACCAGAGAAGCCGACGGTTCTCTCAAGGCTATTGTTGAGCAGAAGGACGCCGACGAAGAAACCCTTAAGGTTAAGGAAATCAACTCAGGCGGCTATTGGTTTGACACAGAGGGTCTTTTATCTGTTCTCGACAGAATCACAGCGAATAACAACGCAAAGGAATACTACCTGCCCGATGCATTGAAGCTTCTTATATCTGACGGCAAGCGTGTTTCCGTATATATTGCCGAAAACCCCGATACAGTTTTAGGTGCTAATGACCCTGAACAGTTAAAGGGCTTGGAGGAAATTGCCAAAGCCAAAGGCTACGGCGTATAACATATTTTTGCTAAACTTTATTATTTTTATATAAAGGGGAATAAACAAATGATTTTTCATGGTAAGGACATTAAGATTTTCTCAGGTAACTCTAATCCCAGCGTTGCTCAGGGCGTTGCAGGCTGCCTCGGTTTACCTTTAGGCAAGTCAAGCTGCACAAAGTTCAGTGACGGCGAGATTTCTGTTTCTCTTCACGAGTCTGTTCGTGGTAGCGAGTGCTTTGTAATTCAGTCCACATGCACACCTGTTAACGACAACCTTATGGAAATGCTCATTATGATTGACGCTTTAAAGCGTGCATCTGCTGCAAGCATTACCGCTGTTATGCCCTACTTCGGCTACGCTCGTCAGGATAGAAAAGCAAAGGCAAGAGATCCGATTTCAGCTAAGCTTTGCGCTGACCTTATTACAGCCGCAGGTGCTGACAGAGTTCTTACAATGGACCTTCACGCAAACCAGATTCAGGGCTTCTTTGATATTCCTGTTGCCCACCTTTTCGGTGCTCCTATGCTTGCAAACCACATGAAGAAGAAAATCGGCAAAGACCCCGAGGGTTTTGTTGTTGTTTCTCCTGACCTTGGTTCTGTTACACGTTCCAGAAACTTTGCTGCTAAAATCGGTTGCCCCCTTGCTATTATTGACAAGCGCAGACCTAAGGCTAACGTTTCTGAGGTTATGAACATCATCGGCGATATCGAAGGCAAGAAGGTTATTCTTGTTGACGATATGATTGACACAGCAGGCACACTTTGCAACGCTGCTCAGGCTGTTATCGACAATGGTGCTCTTGAGGTTTACGCATGTGCTACTCACGCAGTTCTTTCCGGTCCTGCTACCGAGAGAATCAAGAACTCTGTTATCAAGGAGCTTATCCTTCTTGACACAGTTCCCGTTCCCGAGGAAAATATGCTTGACAAGTACACAGTTCTTCCTGTTGCTCCTGTATTTGCAGAGGCTATCGAGAGAATCTTCGCTGACAAGCCTGTTTCTCCCCTCTTTACTTAATTAAAAATTAAACTTCACGGCGGCTCTGACGAAAGTCTTTGCCGCCTATATTTTCCCTTGAAAGGCGATAATTATGTTCCAGAAATCCAAGTTTTCATCTTCTATCGAATATATTATTGTAGGCCTCGGCAACCCCGGCAAGCAGTATGAAAACACCCGCCACAACTGCGGTTTTATGGCTATTGACCGCCTTGCCGAAAAGGAAAACTGCAAGATAAACAAAATCCGTTTCAAATCCACCACAGGCGAGTGTACAATCAACGGCCATAGGTGCCTATTGATGAAGCCCTCTACTTTTATGAACCTTTCGGGTCAGGCTGTGGTAGAGGCTATGAATTTCTACAAAATTCCACCTGAGAACACCATTATAATGTTTGATGACATATCCTTAGATGTTGGCAGAATAAGAATAAGACGAAGTGGCTCTGACGGCGGTCAGAACGGTATGAAAAACATCATCTACTTAAGCGGTTCTGATAAATTCCCCAGAGTTAAAATCGGCATCGGCAAAAAGCCTCATCCCGAATACGACCTTAAGGATTGGGTGCTCTCACGCTTTTCAAAAGAAGATATGAAAACCTTAAACGAGGTTTTAGATAACGCCGCTGAGTCCGCCGCACTTATTGTGCAGGACAAAACCGACCTTGCAATGCAGAAGTTTAATTAACTGTTCGCCACGGCCGGCATTTCGCAAGGCGGCCCCTTGAGGGCATTTCGCCTATGGACAGGTTACATATAAAGGCGACCTTCCATAAACGGCAGATTGGTTTCAATAAAAACTACTATCCCACGCATAGCGTGCCACCGCACCTCTTCAATTTTCACTATTCACTTAATCAAGCTCGCTGAGTACACCCCTGTGTTACTCTTGCGAGCCGTTACCCTTTGGAGGAAATATGAATTTTATTTTCGATTTATTCAAAAGTCACAAGCCTTACATAAGCTTAAGTTCTGCTCTCACTTCCCCCTGTGCCGTGGCAGCTACGGGGCTCTCTTCCGTTCACAAGGCAAGCGTTATTTATAGCCTTTGCAAAGAGAAAAACTCAAAGGCTTTTTGCATTTGTGCCGACGAGCGGGAAGCAAACACCCTTTGCGACGACCTTAAAACTATGGGTATGAAGGTGCTTTTTTACCCTTATCGTGACTTTACATTTCAGAACGTAAGCGGTGTTTCCCACGATGATGAGCGAAAACGAATCGGGGTGCTTATGAGCTTACTCTCGGAGGACTGCGACGGTGTAATTACCTGCCCTGATGCGGCAGCTCAGTACACAATTCCTCAATATGCTCTGGCAGACTCAACTTTGAATTTACGTGTAGGCAAGACTATAACAATTGAATCCTGCATTAAATCCCTTACCCTGCTTGGTTACGAAAGATGCGACGCAATTGAGGGTGAGGGTCAGTTTTCTCTCAGAGGCGGTATTCTTGACTTTTTCCCGCCCGGTAGCGAAAATCCCATAAGAGCCGAGTTCTGGGGCGATGAGGTTGACTCATTAAGTTACTTCGATATCATCACCCAACGTAGAACAGAGGCTGTGGATTTGGTAACCCTCTGCCCCTCTTCCGAGGTTATCATAAGTGACAGAGAAGAGCTTGCAAAAAAGATTGAAAAGAAAGCTTCATACTTAAGAGCCGACTCCGCAAAAAAAGCTAAGGAAGTGCTATACTCCGAGGCTGAGCAGATTCGCCAAGGGCTTTACATTGCTAACAGAGACAAATTTATTCATCTTGTTTACGAAGAAACTGCCACACTTTTTGATTATATTGATGACAGTTTTATTGGCTTTGTTTCCGAGCACACAGCCGTAAAAGACAGAGTAGCGGGTACAGAGTTCCGTTTTTCCCAGGATATGCCTCAGTATTTTGCCGAGGGTGTGCTTTGCCGCGGCTTTGACACTTACAACATAAGCTGGGAAGACTCTATAGAAAGGCTTTCCCAAAACAAACTGGTTTATCTGGACAATTTTGCCCACGGCTCCTATGAACTTCCTTTAAAGGCACTTTCAAGTTTTAATTTAAGATTACTTCCCCCTTTCAGCGGCCAGATTGCAACCCTTGTGTCTGACCTTGAGTCATCAAACGCCGACAAATGTGCCGTTGTGCTTTTATGTAACACAAGAAAGGCGGCTGAGAATGTAGTTGAGCTTTTGTGTGAACAGAGCAAAAAGGCTATTATCTGGAAAGACGGAGAGGCCTTAACCAAAGGCTACATCCACGTTACCGAGGGCATACTTTCCGGCGGCTTTGAAATTGCCGATAAGGATTTTATGCTCTTTACCCAGAGCACAACTCAGGTAAAACTACAGAAAAAGCACAAACTTCCCAAGGACGGACAAGCGATTTACAGCCTTTCTGAGCTTTCCGTAGGCGATTATGTTGTTCATACAATTCACGGTGTGGGTATTTTTGGCGGAATTACAAAGCTTGACTCCCACGGAATTGTCAAAGATTACATTAAAATCTCCTACGCAAAAAGCGACGTGCTTTATGTTCCTGTTACTCAGCTTGATTTGGTTGCAAAATACATCGGTCCCAAAGAAAGCTCTGCCGTTAAGCTTAACCGCTTAGGCTCAGGGGACTTCCAGAAAACAAAAGCAAGAGTAAAAAAAGCCGTAAAGGATATGGCAAAGGAGCTTATCGCACTTTACCAGAAGCGAATGCAGGCACAGGGCCACGCTTTTGCGGAAGATAACGAGTGGCAAAGGGATTTTGAGGCTCGTTTTGACTATGAAGAAACCCCCGACCAGCTTCGCTGTGCCGACGAAATCAAGGGTGATATGGAGCGTACTTCCCCTATGGACAGACTCCTTTGCGGTGACGTAGGCTTTGGCAAAACCGAGGTAGCCCTGCGTGCCGCCTTTAAGTGTGTTTCTGATTCCAAGCAATGTGCTTTGCTTTGCCCCACCACCATTCTTGCGTGGCAGCACTTCCAGACAATATGCAAGCGTTTTGAGGGCTACCCCATAAGAGTACAGCTTCTGAGTCGTTTTCGAAATAAAGAACAGCAGGCTGAGATTTTAAAACAGCTTAAGCGTGGTGAGATTGACCTTGTGGTAGGTACTCACCGACTTGTGCAGAAAGATGTTGAATTCAGAGATTTAGGACTTGTAATTATAGACGAGGAGCAACGCTTCGGTGTTGCACAAAAGGAAAGGCTAAAGGAAGCTTACCCCAATATTGACGTGCTGACCCTTTCAGCTACTCCTATTCCCCGAACCCTTAATATGGCAATGAGCGGAATCAGGGATATGTCAGTTTTAGAGGAAGCTCCCCAGAACCGCTACCCTGTTCAGACCTACGTTTTAGAGCACGAACAGGCAGTTATAAACGAAGCTATCCGCCGAGAGCTCAGGCGTGGAGGTCAGGTTTTCTATCTGCACAATAATGTTGAATCCATTGAGGCTAAGGCGGCTCGCTTAGGCTCCCAGATTCCCGAGGCGTCTGTTGGTGTTGGTCACGGCAAAATGACCGAACAACAGCTTTCCAAGGTATGGAGCGATATGCTTGAGCAGAAAATAAACGTGCTGGTCTGCACCACCATTATTGAAACAGGTGTTGACATCAGTAACGCAAACACACTGATTATCGAAAATGCCGACCGTTTCGGCCTTTCTCAGCTTCATCAGCTCAGAGGCAGAATCGGCAGGTCTAACCGCAGGGCTTACGCTTACCTTACCTTTACGAAAGCGAAGGTGCTTTCTGAAATTTCTCAGAAGCGTCTTACGGCTATCCGTGAATTTACAGAATTCGGCTCAGGTTTTAAGATTGCTATGCGAGATTTAGAGCTTCGAGGTGCAGGCAACATCTTAGGAGCACAGCAACACGGCCATATGGAGGACGTTGGTTATGATATGTACCTGAAGCTTTTAGGTGATGCAGTTAAGGAAGAAAAAGGCGAGCTTCCCACATATCGTGAGGATGCCGACTGCCTTGTTGACATTTCCCTTGCCGCACATATTCCCGAAAGCTACATCGAAAGCCTTACACTTCGCCTTGATGTTTATAAGCTCATTGCCGACATCCGCACAAAAGAAGACGCCGAGGACGTTATTGATGAGCTTATTGACCGCTTCGGCGATATTCCAAAATCTGTTATGGGACTTATCGAAATTGCTTTAATCCGAAACAAAGCGGCAGATATGGGCATTTACGAAATCAAACAGAACGATATGAACGTGCTTTTATATGTTAAGGACATTAAAAGCCCTGAGATTATAAATCTTATTTGCGAGCAAAAAGGAAACGCTCTCTTAAGCGCAGGCAGTAAGCCCTACATCTCAGTTAAGCTTAAAAGCAAGTTAGACCCTTTGAGTGCCCTAAGAAGCGTATTCAAAACCAATATATATTAAAATCTTATCTGAACATTTGCTGAAAATTCGGTTTATTTTCTTATTTATATTGAATTTTTCTGTCGGTTTGTGTATAATTTAGTGTGATTTATTATTAAAAGTACTGAAAGGGGTATATCCCGATGAATAACCTGAAAAAAATCTGTGCCGTAATTCTTGCGGTATTGATGATTTTTACTGTGGCAGGATGTAGCAAAAAGCCTACCTGGAGCTACAGAACCGACAACGTAAGCTACGCAGAGGGCGTGTACATTTACTCTCTTTTCTCTGCTTACAATGAGGCATACACCATTCTGCAGGAAACTTTAGGCGACGATTTTGACGCTACCGCATCTATCCTTGACATCACAGCAGATTTCGACGGTGAAGAAGGCGAAGGCGGCAAAGTACTTTGCGAAACCTGGATTGAAAATCAGGCTGATATCATCACAAAAAACCTTGCAGCTTTAGACGAAAAGGTTGCCGAATACGGCATTACTCTTGATAAAACTCAGGTTGAAAGTGCAAGGGAGCTTGCAAGAGAAGACTGGTACTTAGGCCCTTACTACGAATATTACGTAGCATCAGGCTATGAGGCAACTTCTTACGAAAAAATGCTCTCTCCCTATGGCATTTCTTTCGACAGCTTCTTTACCTCAACCTATCTTGCCAGCGTAAAGCAGAGTGCGATTTTTGACTACCTTTACGGCAAAGGCGGAATTGAGGAAGTAAGCGACAAGGAAATAGAGGATTATTTCACCGAAAACTACACAAGTTATGCTTACTTTACAGTTAACCTTTACGAAACCTCTATTAACACCGAAACCAATCAGCAGGAGTACATCCCCTACTCTCAGGAGCTCATTGACGGTGTAGAGGCAGAGCTTAAATCTTACGCTGAGCTGGTTAACTCAGGCACACCTTATACAGAGGTTATGTACAAGTACATGAAGGCTCACAACATTGCCGATAACCCCACAGTTTATAACATTGAGATTCTTGACAACTCCGCTTTAGGCGAAGAGGTTTTAAAGGCAGTTAAAGGCCTTAAAGAAGGCAAAGCAACCTACCTTAAAGTAGGCACAGGCGATACTTCGGTTATGTACTTTGTTACAAAGTTCAATATTGAGGACGAAACCGAGGAATACTTAAAAGCTGATGGTAACCGCCACACAATTCTTCAGACTCTTAAGACTGAGGACTTTAGAAACTACCTTGACGAGATTACTGAAAACGTAAAGGTAGAGGTTAACGAAAAGGCTATAGAAAAATACAACCCCGCAATTTTTGAAGATAACCTTTAACACTTAAAAGGGAGGTAATAATATGAAAATAAGAATTTTTGCGGTAACACTTCTTGCTCTGCTTATTGGCTTATGTCCCTTTACAGCCTTTGCCGAAACACTTCCCAATTTTGATGATGCACCTACTGAGGATGTTTTCGCTACAGAGGAACCTGTATACACAGAGCCTGATGATTTTACAGAGCCTGTTACTGACCCATACTACACAGACCCTATATACACCGAAACTTATACCACAACTCCTTCTGACTATACAGAGCCTTACACAAGTGAAAGCACAGAAGTTCCCGACTCTACAGAGGCTACTGACATTCCTGCTACAGAAGTACACACAAATCCTCCTGAGCCTACAGAGCCTGACGAGGATTCCACCTACTCAGACTATGTAAGCCCTGCACCTGTTTACACTCCTGCAGATCAGGATTTTAAAGAAAAGGACTGGCAGGAAATCCAGCTTGACTTAAGTGCTGACCCTGCTCCCGGCAAACAAAGCTTTGCCGCAATCCAGAACGACAAATCCAAAGGCAACGACAGCATCGCAGGCTTTTTGATTGTTGGTATTGTGCTTATCTTCCTTTCTCTTGCAGGTTTTACCTTTGTAATTCTTTATAACCCCTTTAAAAAGAAAAAAGCACCTGCCAAAACAGGCGGTGCAAGATATGCAGACCGAAACAAAAAACCTCAGCCCTCAAACAGAACCCAGCGTGAAAACCGCCGAACCTTTAACCCCGACGATTACAACGACGGTTTCTAAACCTCCAGCCGCGGTGGGCGATTCCGCGGGTTAGCCACCCGCAGGGCGATTCCGCCTTTGGACAAAATCGATTTTGAGGAAATGTTTTATTCACGGCGGGTTGAATAATACCTGTATATAATAAGCAAATTAAATAACCATTAAACCAAAAAGACGGTTCAGTGAGCAATCTCACCGAACCGTCTTTATTATTTTACTCTACATGTGCCAGCATTTTCTGAATAGCTGTGGCGTCTCTTACATTAACCTTGCCGTCACCGTTAAAATCTGCCACATCATTATAAAATTCATTATCATATTCCCAGACATTGCCTAATCCTGCAATGAACTTCTGAATATTTGTGGCGTCTCTGATGTTGAGCTTTCTGTCATTCTCTGCGTCACCGATAAGTCTGTAGTGGGGTGCTGAGCTTGTATCAAGCGAGCGTAAAAGTTTCTCTTGATACTCAGGATATTTTTCAAGGGCTGTCTCTAAATCGTAAACCTTGTCCTCAGCAGTAAAATAAACATAGTAACCTAAGTCATAAGGAGCATACTTTGCGTCGTTTATTATCACATACTCACCTACACGCTTAGAAAAATACCCCTCGTCAACTGTACTCTCCCCTGCAACTACTGTTACAAAATCGGGAGTTGCTGTGTTGCTGCTGTACCAGTAAGGGCTGATTTGCTCATAAATGTAGTTCCAGTTTTCATCTGTAATATCAATTTCAAGAAGCTCCAGAATTCTCTTGCCGTAATTACCGTAAATAGGCTCACCGCCTGCAATTTTTGCAACTGCTCCAAGGTCGGTTATAACGCCCTCTGTAAATGCTTCGTAAAGAGTGTAAACCTTATTTTCGGGAGTCAGAACATAAAGTGCAACTGAGTTTTTCTCACCCCTTCCGCAGGGCGAACCATAGTAAAAATAGTAATCGCCAATCTGCTCTTCTGTGTTCATAGCCGGGTAAGCATAGTGAGCGTAATATGCTCTGAAAATAAGATTTTCACCTACATAACCAATAGTCTCAGAATAGATGCTTTCGCCCTCCTGAGGCTTGTAGCCGTATCTGTCGCCAAAAGCATACATGCATTTGTGCACAAGGTCAAGGTCCTGATTCTCTTTATAAACCATGTGTTCCTCATATCCGCTGAAGCCGTGGTCCATAGAAACACCAAAGAACCCCTTTAAGTTAAAGGCTTCTTCAAGAGTATAAATCTCATCATTGGTGCTTACATAAACACCAAGTTCATAAGGAGAAAACGTTGCGCTGCGATGATAACAACGACCGCCAATAATCTCTGTGCAAGGACTGTTAAGAGGCTCTTCCCAGCTTGTAGCGGTAAATACAACTGTACCATCGTGATATCTCATTGTTTTTTCGATACGCACGTCAGCTTCATAAAGAGGCTCACCCAGCTTTTCTACGCAGTAATCGTAAAAGCTTTCTTTAAGGTCTTTTTTGTAATCGTTTTTAGTGCCGTCGTTAAAAAGCAAGGTATCATAGTAGCCTGTGGCAAAGGTAAAAGTATGAATGTAACCGTAGTCATCCACATATTCTTCCTCAAGCTTTACACCGGGGTAGGTCATAACGTCGCCATATTCCTCAGACCTGCCGCCTGTAGCATAAACATACACGTCTTTCCAGTACTCTGGATTTTCAAAGCCGTAGGTCACAGCCCCAACAGCCTCATCCACAGTAGGAATCAAAATATAATCTGTGCTTTCCTCGGCATTTACAAAGAACGCTGAAAAGGATGTTAAAACTAAAAGTGCTAAAACAAAAGATAATATTTTTTTCATAAAAAATCCTCCTTCTAAAATTTTGTCTTTCACCTATTAGACGTAATTTTTTAAAAATCTTCACACTAAAATTTTAACATTTTTTCGAAAAATCTACAATTCGTATACATAAACAAAACCGCACGCCTACTTTTGTTTAATATGCCAAACAAAAGAGGCAATCCGAATACAAATTGCCTCTTTACGCTTACTTAAACATTATAGCTTTATACTGCACGCCCGACTCGTTAAGGCAGGCTGTGCCGTTCTGGCTTACTGTAAAGCCTGTAGCTGATGCCGAAATACTGAGCCCTAAGCTTGACCCCAGCCCGGCGTAGCCTACGGCAGAATACACCTTGCCCGACTCTGCCAGAGCCTTGCCGTTTGCAAAAACGAAAACATATCTGAACTTTTCTGTAAGGGTTACTGTTTTTGAGCTTTCGCCTGTGCCTGTATACATATAAACAGCATGGGAATCCTTAAGAAACTCCTTTTCCTCAGCAGTTACGTGAATATTTTCGTTTTTTATGTGTTCTCCCAACAACCTGTCGATAATGACATTGTCGCTGTTAAAATCATTTCTCATCGGTCGGTCTGTTTCCGCCCATTGATTAAGGGAAAGATTTGTTGTTTTATTTGTTGATGGCATTTATTATCCCCTTTCTAAACCATATAATCTATTTCGTTCCATATGTAGCCCTTGCCGTCGATTTGTGCAAAGGTGTTAGCCAAAGAGTCTGACTCTCTCCAGTCAAAGCCTGAAAACACCACATCGCTTACCAGATGAGCAGGCAAAAGTGCCTTAGCCTGAGAAACTATCCACTCCCGCTGAGCCTCGGTGTAATCCTCTTCAGACAAATTAAGAACTATTCGCTGAGTGTGAGGGTATTCCTCTATTTCTCCCGATATACCCAGTAATTTCATCATTTTCTCAAAGCCCTCGGGAGTAAAATCCGTTACGTTTAAGCTCAGTCTTCCACTAAGCATTTCTCGCCTTTTTGAAAGGGGCAAATCATCCCTGAGATTTCCCACAAGCCTCTCGGGAATTTCTATACCTAAGTCCTCGGCAGTAGCAATAAAGCTTTCCTTAAGAAGCATATCAAGATTTTCTCGCAGTATGTCAAGTCCTGCTGAAAACGCCGCAAGCTCAGCATACACAATACTGCCCTCGCTGAGATTATAAACCCCTAAGGGACTGAGCTTTTTAATCATCGACTCAAGACAACTCATACTTTTCTCCTGACAATGGAAATTGTACCTGCCACAGGGAAACATCCTTTGTCGGCAATGTAGTCGCTATTAAGCTGAGGTACAAAGCTGAAGCTCTTTACACCTTCGGTATGGTACACACATTCTGAAATACCGCACATAGGCACTGCACCGCCTACTCCCCGTGTAGCAATATAATCAGCTATATTCTCTCTTATTCTGTCCTTTACGTCGTCAAAGCCGTAGCCCTCGTTGATAACAACCTCGAGGTAAAAATTCACCTCAGAGGGCTGAGCCTTTTTAACGAGCACATCTACATTTACCTCTCGTTTTTCTGAAAGAAGAGTCTGAACATTTTCCAAGGCTTCATCTGAGGCAATACTACCCTCGGCGGCTATGTAAACATCTACTGTACCTACGCCTCTGCCTCTGGGCACCGCTGAAGCTGAACTTACTCCGTCAATGCTTTCAGCCAAGCCTTCATAATATGCACAGTTGGCACCGTTCTGGGGAAACCTTATGCTGTTTATAACCCTTTCACGAAGGCTTTCGTCGCTCTCTCTGTTGCAACCGCCTGAAAAAGCCTGAGCATTTTTTACATTGTCAACACCTGCAGGAGGAGTTACCATTACGGTTATATTATCCTTGAGCACGTTATACTCTCTGCCTGAGCCTATACTCTTCGCTTTTACTGTTACCGACAAAGAGCCTGCAGGAATAACCGTATCCGATATAGTTTCAAATCGCAAAAGAGAAGCAAAGGTAGCAACAACCGTACCTTTAGGAATATTCACTCTTTCTGTCAGAGCTTCGTTTACCGAAAAGGTAACCTCACCGAAAGCAGGGGTTGCCTCTCGCCTTACAATACCTCTTTCAAAAGCGTGCATATCAAGATATTCACCCTCAGCCGTAGACACAAACATCTGCCTTTTAAGCCACTCTGTGTTCACAACATTTGAGTAAATCTCGCCTGCCAGTACTCTTAGCCTTATGCCGATATCCGAAGCATCCGAAGGCGTAATTCCCGAAATCTCGGTATATTTTTCCGTCATTCTTTTTAATATTTCATCATAAGTCTGCATTTACCGTCACCTGTGCCCTTCTTGTTTCTTCTTCGTTTTTAACCGCAACCAGTACCCTGAGCTTTCCGTCCTGAGTTTTATTTATGCTCTCCACCTCTGCCTTATAGCCTTTTTCTGTTATAAGAGCTTCATTTAAGAACATCGTTGCAGTCTGCAAGGCTTGGGGGCTATTTATATCAACCTGCGAAAGCTCTGTGCCCAAGGTTTTATTATAAATAAAACTGCCCTTTCGGATTTGTGCACACAATGTTGATTTCTGAAGCATCTCTTCAATACCGTTTACAAAACTGTATTCTCCTGCCTGAGAAATACTTACGTCTCCGTTTACAAGTAAAATATCCGTTACCCGCTCACCTTCTCTCCGTTAATAAGCACCGAGCCATCATTTTTCAGCACAATGCTTGCACCTCCCATGGAGTAAAGCATAAGCTCACCTCGGCTAAGCTTAAGAGGAGCATCTGCAATAACTCCAACGCAAGCCTCGCCGCCCTCAAAGGGAACTATAACCGCACCCTCACCAACAGGGGGAATATATGCAATGCCATAGGGTGCAACCACCGCCACATCTCTGTGCTGAGTGGATGCATCCACCTGAATCTTTCTTTGCTGAGAGCCTGTAATACTGCCCTTAGTTGCAGTATTTGTCTGTCTTTCTTTATTTAAAAATGATGTAAGCCACATACTTATCCCTCCTTTCTCAGAATCCTGAGCTTTGTAAGCTCGCCGTTTTTGTCTGCCACATATCTTACCGAAGATACGTAATACTGAGCATCCAGAGTATCAAAGCAAGCGGTTTTTCCCAATGCATCGCCATAAAACCCACGGCACACCACATCAGCGTAAAAGCTTTTTTTCTTAGCCTCATCAAAGATAATATCTGCATCCTTAAAAGTTGAGCCGTTTGATGCTAAGTTTATGTATCTTACTTTTTTGATGCCGTCTTTTTCAGCACCGGCATCAGACAAAAATGAGCTGTAACCCTCGCCTTCCTTGTGCTTAAGGTAAACTCTCGAAACCCTGTTGCACCGAAGATTTACAACCCTCATATCTGTAACAGGAATACCAGTTCCGCCAAGCTTAACAACTTCGTCGCTTTTAAAGCCTTCAATATAAAGCTTGTCGCCGTCGCATTTTGGAAAAGCTCCATATACTTCCATAGCAAACCTTCTTATGGCGGTATAGCAGGATATACCCTTGTTAACGGTAAACTTGCCGCCAAACGCCTTGTTTTCGCCAACCAACACATTAAAACCAAAGGGTCTGGCGTAAAAATCGAAAATATCCTGAGCCGAGGGATTTACAAAGCTCATAGGATATGCCTCGCTGTCAATCAAGCTCGCAGCACTATTGCGTGCCATTAGCTCGGTATAAGAATTTTTGCCGAAAACCTCTGTCTGCTCGTCTACCTCTCCGCTGAAAATAAGTTCATCATCGCGGTAAACCGCAACAAACATAAGCTCAGGCAGGTTTACTTCCGAAAGCTTTATAACCACAGAATCCGCGGGCACGTCCTCTTCTTTATCCATAACAACGCTTACAGGTGCACCTATGTTTATCACGTTTCTGTTAATATCCGTAACATCTACACTCAGCATATCTTTATCTCCTCGTTTATATTAAGCTCATCAGGGCGTTTTACGCGGGGGTTAAGCTTAACCAACGTATCCACCTCTACCCCGTATCTAAAGGCTATATCAAAAAGGGTTTCTCCTGCCTTTACCTTATGGATTTTCACGGTTCCAGGAGATTTATCGCTATATACCTCGGTAAACTGAAAGCTGTAGCTGATTTTATCGGGTGTGACCGAAGCCTCAGCACTAAGCTTTGTAAACAAAGCCAAAACAGGCTCCATTGTAGGAAGCGACAACACACCTTCGCCACCCTTTGCCTGCAGGGAGTAAAGCTTTGCATACTGCTCTAAGCAGTCCTTGCCTTTAAGCTCGCCCTTGCCTTTAATTATCCTGCATTTTCCGCCTAAATCCTCAAACCTTTCACCGCTGTAAGGAAGCATATAATCAGCGGTATATTTTTCGCTTGTAACCTCAATGGAAAGAGGATTACACCACAAGGTAAAGCCTTTGAATCTCATTAATGCAAGCTCCATTTTATCCCTCCTTAGTTTTCAAAATCAGCCGAATAACGTCTGCTGTCACGCTGAAGCTCTAAGCTTAAAATTGCCGCAAGGCTTTCTTCGTAGCTTTCACTTTGGTCAGCGTAAGCTTCTGTTCTTATACTATTGTTCATTGTGCACCTCCGTGCTTTCTGCAATAATCTCATAGGTAAAGCTCATATTTCCCCATTTGGTAAGCTCTCGGCTAACCTTGTTTAGTTTGCAAGCTTTATAAACCTCGCTGTAGTTTTCAAAGCTCAGCTTAAGCTCAAAAGCATCCGAAAGCTTAAGAAGGCTTTTAGTTTTAAGCTTAATAAAATGCTCCTTACTACTTGTATTTACTACGGTATAGCCATTTAAAAGCTGAGGCTCTTTTTCTGTAAGTTCTGCACTCTCTATTTCATAGGAAATAATGCCCTCTGCCTCAGCCGAATTGATATAAACCTTGCAGGATGTATCCGCAAGGCTTACCTCTTCAACCGTTACGGTTATGTCAGAATAAAGAGTTGAGCTTGTATCAATAAACCTGGGCTCGCTTACCTCAATAAGACTTACGTTTAAAGCTTCTCTTACAGCCTCGGTTATCCACATTGCGACCTCTGTAAGCCGCTTGCCTCCTGCCCCCAAAGGGGCAAGAAGGCTAAGCTTTATTGATGTAAGAAATTCAGGGCTTGCACTATCGTGATTTTTGCTGTACTTAACTCTACCGAGTCCCATACAAAGAGTAAAGGAGCAAACAGGATTCTGTGCCATATCACGAGCATCAGAATACACACAGGTAACGCACTTAAGCTCTTCCTTTGATTTAACTGCACGAACTATGCATTTGATAATACTCTCAGGCGTCATAAAAATCCTCCTCTTTAGGCTCACCGTAGGGCATAAGCACCGCCCAGATGTAGAAAGCCTCTGACCTTGCAGTAACGATTTCGCTACGCTTTAAAATAAATTTTCTGCCCTTTGCCTCAACAAAAGCCGTTCCTAACACCGGTAGATTTGCCTCTGGCGGACATATAAGCAGGTAATTTCCGCTGTCAAAATAGCCATGAGGAAGCTGCTTACCGCCTAAGTAAAGCTTGTTCTTGTAAAGCAAAGGCTCAAGAATACCTTTAACCACAGTTTTTCCATTTTCTGTAGTAACAGTAATATCTTCGCCAAAACGCCTGAGCTCTGTGATAATGCTTTTGTAAATACTCAAGCCCTCACCCTCCCGAAGTAAAAGCTCTCGTCAGAAAGCACATCTGAAAGGGCTCTGCATTCCTCGTCGAAAAGCCGCTTGGCGGCACTCAGCTTTTTGTCGCTCATAGTCACTTTAACCTCGCCTGCCGAAAAACTTTCAGGCTCTGTTGCCGAAATCAAAAGGCAGTATTTGTAAAAAGCAAGTGCTCCTGCGGCGTAGGAAAGTCTTAATCGCTTACCCTCAGAAAGGCTCACCTCGGGTACCTTGAGCTTAGCTCTGATATCCACTATTGCTTCTCTGCAAAGGTCCTGATAACGGCTTAAGTCTTTGCCCTGAAGTGAGCTTAAAAGCTCAAAACGCCTTAATACATCGTAAAAACTCAAGCACCGTCACCTCTTAGTATGTAAGCTTCTTGGCAGCGTCCTTGTAAATCTTTGCAAAGCCTGCAATTGATGTAATGGCGGCACGCTCGAGCTGGCGGTCAATAAGCTTGTCATAATCGGTTACAACATCGCCTGCAACTACCATTTCAAGAGCACAGTTTTTATCCATACCGATAATAAGATCGGAATCAATTGCCTGAGTATGAATAAGATTTGCACCTAAGGGTGTAACCATCTTACCTGTGCCGTGGAAAGCCTGACCTGCAGTAGAATCCTTAAGCTCGGTAGTTTCCAAGAGCTTCTGCATAGCAGCCGTGGGAGCTAAAATTGTGTTAAGCTCATAAGGGCTTAAGCCTGCCCATAAAGCAACAAGGTCAGAATAAGTAAGCTTGCCTGTCTCCTTGGCTGTAATGCCCTCACAAGGATTACCGTTGCCGTCGCCGTTTAAAAGCACCTCTACAGCATCCTTAAGCTGAGCACGGGCAATGTAAGCACCAATCTGCTTAAGAGTAACAGTAAAAAGGTCAAGTCGCTGATATCTTAAAGCCTCGTAAGAAGAAACAAGCATTCTGCCGCGTTTCTTAAGCTTAACAAGGTTTTCCTGAGTACTTACCTTGGTTTCGGGAATAAATGCACCTTCATTCACCACCAGAAGGCTCTTATCCTCCTCAGAGGGAGTAGAAGTAATGCTTCTGTAGTCCATACCTGTAATGCTTGTTTTTGTTGCAACAATGTTAGAAAGCACATCAGCCTCAGCAATACCCTGATGTACCGCACGACTTACATACTCAGGGAAAAGTGCCGCAGAGTCTGTTGTCTGGAAGAACTTCTCAACCTTATCAGAAGCCGCGCCGCTTACCTTAATGTCAAAACGCTTAAGCTGACGTGAAAAAGCGTCTAAACCTTCAAGCTCTGTGCCCATATAATTTACAGAAGGGTCAAGCTCCTCAAGAACTGCTGTAAGACTTTTTTCTCTGTTTGCATACATGCCCTTTTCTAAAGAAATATTCTCATAAAATGCCATATTCACATACCTCCAAAAAAATTAAAGAATTACACCGATAGTGTCAGTACCTGCTGACACTACAAGGTATTCTCTGCCGTTTGTGTCAGCCTTAAGAGCTTTATCTGAAGCCGCAGAAAGGTTCTGATAACCTACGTTTACAGCACCCTCAACAGGAATTTCTGCATAGCCGTAGAGCTTTACAGCGGCGTAACCTTCTCTTACATTTACACAAACGCCCATAGCCTTGTCGCCGTCCTCGCAGGCGGCAACGGTGTTGTCGTCAATAAGCTTTAAAAGTGTGCCCTTCTCAACTGTAGAGTCTGCCTCAAAGGTCACAGTGTTATCATAAAATCCGTTAAAACCGATATTCATAAATTACCTCCGTTAAATTGTAAATTCATTGTTCTGAGAAGCCTTGCTTCTATTCTTTTTACCTGTTGCAAGCTGAGGCTTATAGGAGAATGTGCCCTCTGCCTTTTTGTTCATAGCCTTGATAAACTCCTTAAGATTTTCGGTATCAAGACCTGACATTGCCGCCTTTACCGTATTCTCTGAAATTTCAGGCTCCAAAAGTGCCATAAGCCTTGTAAAGTCAGCCTCTAAGCTTTTTCTGTACTCTTTGCCTGCCTGTGCGTTTTTCTCAAGCTCTCTGATATAATCAAAAAGCTTAGTGCACTCTGCCTTTGTAAAGGCAACTTCACACCTTTTTTCAAGGCTCTTCATAATACCTTCCATAGTTTTTTCATTCCTTCCCTTAAGCTTTTTAAATGACTTTGTAACACCTGCTTCACGCTGAGCAGGTACTGCTACAAAGCTCCATTCATAAGCATCATAGGGGTTAATAAGCTCTGCAAAGCAAAGCACACCCCCGTAAGTTTTTCCTTTCTGATGACTGCATTCGTGGCTTCCGAAAGCTTTACCGCATACCGAGCAAATACTCTCGGAAACTGCACAGCCTACGCTTACTTCCTTTTTAATACCGCTGTCGATAGAGGCAATGGTCTCGTTGTTACCCTTGGTAACAGGAATATATGCTCTTGCAGTAAGCCTGAAGTAATCATCGCCTGTAGCGGTTTTTCTGCCCTCTACAGCCTCAACTTTACACTTAAAGATACGTGCAGTCTGATTTTTGCTTCGACTTTCGTGGTCCACAATTCCTGTTTTGCCTACAAAAAGCTTTTCAAGCTCAAAAAGAGACTCCACCGTGAATCTTTCAAAATCCCTGTCCACGTCATTGTCGCAAAGAGTCAGCGAAAAAACGTAAACCTCCTCAGCCTTAAACTCCCTGCGGGTATACTTGTTTATAAGCTGAAGCTCCTCCTCGTCAGGGATAGAGTTTGAAGTCTTAATGTCCTCTGTCAAATTTCCGCCTCCAACTTCTGCTCAAGGCTTTTTGCCTCAGCATTAATTTTTCTTGCATTTGCAAGCTCCACCTCATCCATAAGGCTTATGTTGCTCCACTTAACCTCAAAGGGCGAGGTAAGCCCCATAAGCCTTAAATGCATAGAGCAGATTTTCTTTATTACAGGTGTTAAAACACTTCTGAAATATTCAAGCTCGCTGGTTAAAATATCCGCCTGCACACTGCTCATTCGCTCTGTGCTTGACCAGGAAAGACCAAGCAAAAACGGCGGAATGGAAAGCTTAGAAACAATCTGCTCTAAAATATGCTTAATAGGCACATCACACTCCAGCTCCTGATTATCGGCACCAATTACCTTAATGCTAACATCACCTACACAGACAAAATCGTAAACTCCCTGAGGGTCACGCATTGCCTTGCTCCACTCTGTCGCAATAACCCTTGCCCTTTCCTCGGGGTTTACAATTGAGCCCTCATTAGGCTTGTAGGTAACTGCATAGCGGATATTGCCGATACGGTCAAAATTCTTGCCTATTGAGCCGAAAATTTTAAGCAAAATCGAGCTTACAAAGGGAAGTCCTCTGAGTATTGGCGTACCCTGTAAAGAACCTGCAGCAGGGGCTAAAAGAGAAACCGATAAAAGCTCCTGGAAGGGGAGCTCCGAGCTTTCTCCCACGCCTTTTTTGCAGACCTTAACCTCCATAGGGGAGTCACCCTCTTTAAGCTCAATGTCTTCCAAAGGTGCATTGTAAAGTCCGTAAAGACCTCTGAAGTCGCTATAAGGAATCATCTCACCCACAGCCTCGCCGAAGGTAAGCAAATCCTCAAGATAAGTCCACACAAAGCTTTTAAGCCCTGTGGCAGTACCACCTACCTTAACATTTTCAGAAAAATCCTTTAAAATTTTCTGACACCTTTTTGACTCAGACACCAGCTCAAACTCACCTGTAAGCCGCACAATCTTAGTGATTGCCGCATCAATTACGGGCACCGCCTCTCTTAAGGCTTTGTACATTTCTCTTTCAGCGAATGCCGTCTGCCTGTTTAAAACCGAGAAAGGATGTGCCGTATAACTGCCGCTTGGTGCACTTTGCACCGCGGCATACTGTGTTTTATTTTTTTTAGAAAATAACTTCACAGCCTGTCCTCCTGTCAGCGGCAACCGCAACTACGCAGTCGTCGCCGCTATTTAAAATCGTTGTGACAAAATATCTGATATCATCCATTGCGTGATCATTTTCTTTAACGGGTATGTCGTCGCCTTTTAAAGCCCAGCGGTAAAGCGAAAACTCCCTTACCGAGTCAACGCAGTTTTTGCATATTCTTATCCTGCCCTCTTTAAGAGCCACCGAAACCTGCCTTACTCCGTCTGTCACGGAGTTTCTGGCAGGCATTACGTAAAGCTCGCCTCTGCGTTTAATAAGCTCAATAAAGCTTGCCGCCGAGGGATCAACCACCACACATCTGACCCTTCTGCCTGCTATAAGCTTTTTAAGAGCTTCGTAGTGCTCTTCGTCTGTGCGCTGAGCACCCTCACGCTTAGAGCTGTAATAATACTCGTCAATTCTGTACCACGCATCCTCCTTTTTACCCCAGAGTCCGAAGGAAGCAGGATTAACCGTGCCGTAGTCACAGCTTACACAGTAATCCTCAAAAGGAGGTTCTGGCACATCCCAAAAAGCATCCTCATTTGCCATAAAGGGATACACCGCACCTTCAAGCTCTACCCATTCGCCCTTTATAAACCGCCTGTAAAATGTACCCGTATAAAGTCGTTGGTACCTCTCGACGGTTTCTTTACTCAGCGAGGGATTATCCTTCATAGTAAAATGAAGATAAAGTGCGTTTTTCTCTTCACGCTTTTTAATCCACTCCTGATAAAACCAATGGGCAGGGTATTCGGGGTTGCAATTAAACCAGAATTTGGAGCCCGACACCGAGCATCTTGCCAGAGCCTGCTCAACGAATGACCGTGGCATCAGGGCAACTTCGTCAAGTAAAACCCCGCTTAACGTCATACCCTGAATTAATGAAGCAGAGGCTTCGTCCTTACCGCCGAAAAGGTAAAAGCGGTTAACCCTGTCGCCGTAAGTGACAATAAGAAGATTTGAGGAAATCTTATCCTCCACCTCAAAGCCCAGACTTTTCAGTACCGGAAGTATAGGACTCACAACATTTCGCCTTGCTGAGCGTATCGTCTTTGAGCATATGGCAAAGGTAGCATCAGAAAATCGGTAAAACGCCCACGCAATAAAGGAAATTCCCATTACAAAGGTTTTGCCCGACCTCACCGCACCATCGCATATAACTGCATCACGACTCTTATAGGTTGAGTCCTCACACCACCAGCTCATTACCCTGAGCTGCTTAGCTGAAAGCTTTTCGATTTTCAAGGTTTTTCTTCCTGCTCTTTATCCCTCAGCATCTGAGCCGAACGGCAAATTGCTTCGTAAAATGAAACAGCCCCGTCGCCGTTTTCACCCTCGCTGAGTTTTTCAAGAGCCTTCATACGGTCAAAGAATTTAATCTCCATTGACCCGTCCTTGGGTCTTTTGATTTCCGACACCGAAAAAAGGTCCATTTTTCTGAGTGCATCGGGAGTCGGACTTTCCATATAAAGCAAGGAAACCGCATCCGCAATACTGCCGAAGGCAAGCCTCTGGTATCCCACCGCCGCCATTTTAGACATAGACTTTCTCTGCAAAGAGCAAAGCCTCGCTATTTCATCGGCAATATCATTCCTTGCAAGAAGCACATTTCCCGCCTTGGCAAAGTCCCCTGTAAAGCCTGCTTTCTCCGCGGCAGCCTTAGGGTCGGCAAAGCTTAAATACAGCCTGCAAAATTCTTTTTCCTTTGATGAAAGACCTTTCCTTTTCATCAGACTCCTCCTTTCTGTTAAGAAGAGGTAATACACTTTATTTAAAAACTACCTCCTCACCTATACCCCCATAAAAAGAAAAAATTGCATAAAAACATGCAATTTTTCGTACCAACTAAAAAATATTTTTATTTTTTCAAAAAAATCATCGCCAATATATAAAACACACCGACTGCACAAAACAGTCGGTGTGTTTTATTTTATATGGAATTATAATTCAATCAGGAGTTCCACAGGGCAATGGTCCGAACCGAAAACATCGGGGTGAATCTTAGCGTCAACAACCTTATCATTTAAAGCCTCGCTGACAATAAAATAGTCAATACGCCAGCCCGCGTTCTTTGCCCTTGCGTTAAAGCGGTAGCTCCACCAAGAGTAAGCCTCCGTCAAATCAGGATATTTAAGTCTGAAAGTATCCGTAAAGCCATTATCCAGAAGTTTGGTCATACAAGCTCTTTCCTCGTCGGTAAAACCTGCGTTCTTGCGGTTGGTCTTAGGATTTTTAAGGTCGATTTCCTTATGGGCAACATTAAGGTCACCGCAGAAAATCACAGGCTTCTTTTCCTCCAAGCCTTTAAGATAGTTAAAGAAATCAGCCTCCCACTTCATTCTGTAGTCAAGCCTTTTCAGGCCGTCCTGAGAGTTAGGAGTATACACCGTAATAAGGTAGTAGCCCTCAAACTCCAGAGTAATAACTCTGCCTTCATGGTCGTGCTCTTCAATGCCAATTCCATAAGCTACGCTTAAAGGCTCACGCTTTGTAAAAATCGCCGTACCCGAATATCCCTTTTTCTCTGCATAATTCCAGTAGCCAAAGTAACCCTCGGGGTTAAAGTCAATCTGCCCTTCCTGCAGCTTAGTCTCCTGCAGGCAAAAAGCATCTGCGTCAAAATTCTTGAATATATCCTCAAAGCCTTTACCAACACAGGCACGCAATCCGTTAACATTCCAGGAAACAAATCTCATAATAAACCTCCGAAAAATTCTAATCTAAATATATCCCCAAACAGCCTCTTTGTCAACCCGCCAATCACTGGGAGGATTTACGTACAGTCAATTTGATATACTTTTATCAGAAAGAAAAAGGAGGTTTAATTATGGAAAACATTTTCATCACAATCACAGGCATCAACCACTACTATGGCAAAAAGCCCTTCGAAATCGGCAGAACAGTAAAGCTTATCAAAGAACCCGACAATCAATATGACAACGAAGCCATAGGCGTTTACCTGCCCTTTATCGACAAAATCGGCAACGTCGCCAATTCCACCCACACCGTCTACTCAGGCACCCGGAGCGCCGGCAGAATCTGGGATAAAATCGGTGATTCCGCTTTCGCTCAGATTATGTTTGTAACTCATTCAAGCGCCATTGCCTTAATCGTACCTCCTGACCCCGAAAATGACAACGAATCTCCCGACCCCACATCAAACAAAAACTCAACAACTGAAAACCTAACTCCCACAACCCCAAAAGAACCACTTTCAAAAATTGGCTTCTGACCGTTAGCCAAAGTGGTCAACTCCACATTTGAAAAGGTTAAATTTACAGGAAGACTTCATCAACGGCGAGTCGATTTTTATCAAAACACAATTGAACATACCTAATTTATGTAAAAGCAACACAATCAAAAAAACACAATCTCCAAAATAAAACAAAAACTGCTCAATTTTAATAAAATTATTCGTCAATATCAATATTTACTTTTGCGGAGCAAAACAGTAAAATTACAACTGTTGACAGCTAAAATAAAACCTGTCAAAAATATATTAAGAAAGAATGATTATAATGAACAAAAAACTCATTGCTCTTGCACTTGTAATCTTAGCTGTGCTTTCAGTTCTCACAGCCTGCACAAACAACACTCAGAACGAAACAATTCCCGCAACTACAACTGCTAATACAGACGCAGATGTTCTCAGTCTTGACAATCAGTTCAGAATTCTCGCAGTACACAAATCCATATTAAAGCATATGAATTTCGATACATCAGGCACACCTGAGGCTTTCTACTTTGCAGTAACTGACCTCGACAACGACGGTATCCTCGATGTAATCACATCTGCTTGCTTGGGCTCAGGCCTTTTCACCGAATCTGACTTCTTCGAGGTTGACGAAAAAGGCAGAGGTATCAACTCCTGCAACCCTGCCGAAATCAGCAAAAACAGCGAACCCGACATCATTGTTGACTCCACACCCTGCTATGTTAACGAAGAAACAGGCGAAAGATTCTTTGTCTACAACGACGTAGCACGTGCCTCCGCTTCTGAAATTATCGAAACCACAGGCTGGTACACATTCAGAGACAACCGACTCGTTCATGAACCAATCGCTTCCAAGACAATTTCCGGTGATACAACAACCTACAAGAGCAGCACAGATGACGAAGTTATCACTGAGGAAGATTTCAACAAAGCAGTCGAGAACTACTTCCAGGAAGGCTACACAAAGTGTACTGCTACCTTCGGTTGGACTAACTTCGTTGATGAAAACGGCGTACAGGCAACCGACCTTTCCGAAGAAGAGATTATAAAAGTACTCACTTCTTCTTATGACGCTTTCTCCGTAAAGTAATAAGCAAGTTACAACAACTGTAATAAACCCCAAACCTCCGCTTTAATCAAGTAAAAAGCGGAGGTTTTTAATTTAGATATGGTCAAAATTTTCGTTTCAACATTATAATTTTTCATTTTAAATTTCACTTAACACATATTACATATTTAATCCACTCTTCTCTCCTCAACCATCCCAAAACCAACTTTCAACAGCCACAATACCATAAATACATAAACCACCAAAGCCTGTATCAACCTGCAATCTTAAAATAAGTCGCCTTCATTTCAACAAAACGCTTGACAATCCCGCCCCTTCGTGCTAAAATATCTCTTGTTCCGATAATTTAATATATAGGGGTATAGCTCAGTTGGTAGAGCAGCGGTCTCCAAAACCGCGTGCCGAGGGTTCAAGTCCTTCTGCCCCTGCCAAGTACGATAAACACTAGGTTTTTTCAATCTAGTGTTTATTTTTTTGCTTAATTTGTGCTTCTGGGCTTGCGGTTTCCGTTTTCAAAAAACCTAAAACTGCTGATTATTACTAGATTTTTTCAAATTTGTGAGCCTGCGGTTTCCAAAATAAATTAAAGAAAAGGGGCGTTTTAAAGAGTTTTAAAACGCCCCTAATCGGTTCTATTCGGATTTATCCCATACT
>JAZTWD010000014.1:0-19230 GCA_045635685.1 Ruminococcus sp. | reverse complement strand
ATAGCATCACAGCACTTGTCGCATACTCCGTAAGCGCTCATCTCGGGCTGTAAATCGTAAGCTGCAACCTTGGGAGAAGCAGCAAGGATTCTATCTTCGCCTGCGGATGTCTTTTCGATACCGCCGTTGAAGAAGAATGTTACATGAGCATACTTCTCAGTTTCTGCAATTCGAAGCTGAGAAAGACCCATATCGGAAACATACTCGCCGAGAGTATTCTTAAGTGTCTGGGGCTTGAATGCAACCTGAACATTGGGCATTGTTGCATCGTCCTGAGACATACAAACGTAGTTTAATTTGAAGAAGCCGTTACGTCTCTCAAAGCCGTCGAAATCCTCGTCAACGAAAGTACGGGTAATCTCTCTTGCTCTGTCGGGGCGGAAGTTGTAAAGGATTACAGAGTCGCCCTCAGAGATAGTCTTGCCGCCCTCGATAACTGTGGGGATAACAAACTCGTCGGTAACATCTTTTGCGTAAGAGTCAGCAACAGCCTGAACTGCACAGCAAGCCTTTTCGCCTTCGCCGTAAACCATAGCAGCGTAAGCCTTCTCAACTCTTTCCCAACGATTATCTCTGTCCATTGCGTAGTATCTGCCCATAACGGAAGCAACCTTACCTACGCCGATTTTCTCCATTTCAGCAACACAGTCAGCAACAAAGCCCTGACCGCTTGTGGGAGAAACGTCACGGCCGTCAAGGAATGCGTGAACGTAAACCTCAGAAAGACCCTTGCGTTTTGCAAGCTCAAGGATGCCGTACATATGAGTATTGTGGCTGTGAACACCGCCGTCGGAAAGAAGACCGATAAGGTGTAAAGCTGTGCCATTTGCAACGCAGTTGTCAACAGCTTTAACTAAAGCTTCGTTTTCGAAGAAATCACCGTCTTTAATAGACTTTGTGATTCTTGTAAGCTCCTGATATACAACTCTGCCTGCACCGATATTTGTGTGACCAACTTCACTGTTACCCATCTGGCCCTCAGGAAGACCAACGTCCATACCTGATGCACCGATAGCAGTTACGGGGTTCTCGGCAAAGATTTTGTCAAGGTTAGGTGTGTTAGCGGCTTCAATAGCGTTGCCCTCTTTGGGAGCAATACCAAAGCCGTCAAGAATACATAAAAGTAAAGGTTTTTTCATATTTTTCAACTCCGATTATTTGCTTGCAGCCTTAACGATAGCAGCAAACTTTTCAGCAACTAAGGAAGCACCGCCGATAAGACCGCCGTCAACGTTTACTTTTGAGAGAAGCTCGTCTGCGTTTGCGTCGTTCATAGAGCCGCCGTACTGAATTGTTGTAGCCTCTGCAACGTCTTCTGTGTAAAGCTCTGCAATGCACTCGCGGATAATGCCGCAAACTTCGTCAGCCTGCTCAGCAGTAGCTGTAAGACCTGTGCCGATAGCCCAAACAGGCTCGTAAGCGATAACGATACGGCTCATTTCTTCCTCAGTAACACCTAAAAGAGCAATCTTAGTCTGCATTCTTACAACCTCAGCTGTAACGTCCTGCTCTCTCTGCTCAAGGTACTCACCAACGCAAAGAATTACTGTAAGACCTGCGTCAAGTGCAGCACGAACTCTGTCTTTAACAGTTACGTCTGTCTCGCCAAAGTACTGTCTTCTCTCACTGTGGCCGATGATAACATACTTAAGACCCATGGAAGCTAACATATCAGCAGAAATCTCAGCTGTGAAAGCACCGCTCTTTGCCCAGTGGCAGTTTTCAGCACCGATCTGAATGTTTGTGCCCTTAGCGGCTTCTAAAGCTGTGTAAAGGTCAACGTAAGGAACGCAAGCGATAACTTCGCAATCAGCGTCTTTAACGAGAGGAGCAATCTCAGAAATAAGAGCTGTAGCCTCTGCGGGAGTTTTGTTCATTTTCCAGTTGCCTGCGATAATTGTTTTTCTTGTAGCCTTGTTCATTTTAATCTTCCTTTCTTACATAGCTACAGGGCGAAGTTAAAAAGCTCCGCCCTGAGATTTATATTGGTTTAATTATTTGTTAGCAATAACTGCAACACCGGGAAGAACCTTACCCTCGAGATACTCAAGAGAAGCACCGCCACCGGTGGAGATGTGGCTCATCTTGTCAGCGAAGCCAAGGTTGATTACAGCAGCTGCGGAGTCGCCACCGCCGATGATAGTTGTAGCCTCAGTCTCAGCAAGAGCCTCAGCAACAGCGGTTGTACCCTTTGCTAAAGAGGGGTTCTCGAAAACGCCCATAGGACCGTTCCATACAACTGTCTTAGCGTTCTTAACAGCGTTAGCATAAAGCTCCTGAGTCTTAGGACCAATGTCAAGACCCATAATGTCTGCAGGAATCTCGTTAGCTGCACAAGGAGTAACAGTAATAGGAGCATCGATGGGGTCGGGGAAATCCTTAACTGTCATAGCGTCAACGGGAAGGAGGAGCTCTTTGCCCATTTCCTTAGCCTTGTTAATCATCTCAAGGCAGTAGTCGATCTTTGTATCGTCAACGAGAGATGTACCAACAGAGCCGCCCTGAGCTTTGATGAATGTGTATGCCATACCACCGCCGATGATAAGTGTGTCGCACTTCTCGAGGAGGTTGTTAATAACATTAAGCTTGTCTGCAACCTTAGCACCGCCAAGAATTGCAACGAAGGGACGAACAGGCTCCTCAACTGCGTTGCCGAGGAATGCGATTTCCTTCTGCATAAGGTAACCAACTGCTGTGTCCTTGATGTGGTCAGTAACACCTGCTGTGGAGCAGTGTGCACGGTGAGCAGAACCGAAAGCGTCCATTACGAAAACTTCTGCTAAAGATGCAAGCTCGGAAGAGAAGGGCTCAAGGTTCTTTGTCTCTTCTTTTCTGAAACGTGTGTTCTGAAGAAGAACAACGTCGCCGTCTTTCATCTCGGCAACTGCCTTCTTAGCGTTCTCGCCAACAACTTCGTCGTCGTTAGCAAATACTACGGGCTGACCTAAAAGCTCAGAAAGTCTAACTGCTACAGGTGCAAGAGAGAACTTCTCCTCGGGGCCGTTCTTGGGCTTGCCAAGGTGAGAGCAAAGAATAACCTTACCGCCATCTGCGATAAGCTTCTTGATTGTGGGAAGAGCTGCTGTGATACGGTTGTCGTTAGTGATAACGCCCTCTTTAAGGGGAACGTTAAAGTCGCAGCGAACTAATACTTTTTTGCCTGCTACGTTGATGTCATCAACACTTACTTTGTTAAGGTTCATTGGAATTATTCCTTTCAATTGAATTTTTTGTTTTATTCCTTATAGAATTAAGCAAAATTTACCTTGTTAATTATACTACAATCTTACGCCAAATACAAGTATATATTTGCATTTTAATAAGTATTTACAGTAATTTTGGACTAATTATCAAAGTAATATGCAAGTTAGCCACTTGAGGGCATTTCGCCTTTGGAAAAGTTCAGTTAAATATGAGCTTAAATTAACGGCGGGTCGGTTTATTTGTAGGGGAGGTTTTTCCCTCCCGAAAGGGTCTGAGTTATTGTAATGTATAGCGGAAAGCTTTATTTGTCCTTTGGACAGTTTGCAGTTTATTCCCACCGTTGATGATAGGTTATCTATATATTAATTTTTCCAAAGGTGGAACCGCCCACCGTGGCTAACGGTTAATCCCACGTGTGTCTGTGAAGCTCACCGAAATTCTGAAGTTCAGGGAAGTCCCACTGGCGTAAAGCCTCGTAAACGCCGATTGCCACCGAATTTGAAAGGTTAAGCGAACGTGCCTCGCCAATCATAGGAATACGCACGGTGGTATCCTTATTTTTCATCAAAAGCTCCTCAGGTAAACCTGCGGTTTCTTTGCCGAAAACAAGGTATGCTTTGTCGGGGTATTCAATTTCGGCGTAGGTGTGCCTTGCTTTGGTGGAAAAATAGAAGAACTTTCCGTCTTTATTACGCTCGAAAAAGTCGTCTAAATCTTTATAGTATGTAATATCCAGAAGATACCAGTAGTCAAGTCCCGAGCGTTTAAGCTTTTTGTCGTCAACCTTAAAGCCCATCGGCTCTACCAAATGAAGTCTTGCACCTGTTGCAGCACAGGTTCTTGCTATGTTGCCTGTGTTTTGTGGAATTTCAGGCTCAACCAATACAATATTAAGCTCTGGCAAAAGTTATCACCTCTAAAAGTATTTTAAACTGTAAATACTAAATATGCAAGTATGAATTTGGGAGGTGAAATTATGAAAGCAATGAGCGTTGTAAAAGGTATGGCGGTAGGTGTTATGACAGGAGTAGCCGCAGGAGTTATCGGCTCAAAGGTAATGGACAAGGGTGCCAAAAAGACAATGAAGAAAAAAGCAGGCAAAGCCCTTAAGTCTATGAGCAATATGCTCGACACCGCCCAGTATATGTTTAAATAAGGTGATTAAATGGAAGTTTTAAATACAGAGGATTTCAGAGAAAAGGTGTACTTTGGGGATAGACGCTGTGCGGTGCTTTTTACTGCACCTTGGTGCGGATTTTGCAGGTCTATGAAATTAATGTGCGAAAAGGCAGAGCGTGATTTTTCTGCAACGGACTTTTTCACCGTGGATATCGACAAGGAGCAAAGCCTTAAAACCGCCTTTGCAATTTCGGCGGTACCGACCTTTATACTTTTTGAGGAAGGCAAACCCCTTAATAAAGCCACAGGGCTTCTTAAGAAAAGCGAGCTCTACACACTTTTAGGTGCAGAGCTTATGGCTCAGTAAACAGAAAAGCTCCCGTTTGGGAGCTTTTTCTTTAAGTAATATGTAATATTGAAGAAAGTCCCTGAGGGGAAAGTGGAAAATTGAAAGTTGAAAATGGAAAAATGCGGTGGCACGCTGACGCGTGGGATTTAAATAGCATATAAATTCGTATCCCAGGCCGGGATGTAGGGGTGGTGGCGAAGGTGGATTTTATATTCGGGGTTTATTTGGTGGATTTGCAGAATAAGCTCGAAAATATCACCGCTTCTGTGGTATGCGCTAATACATAATTTCGGCTTCTGCTCTCTTAAAATCCTGCTCATACCCGCTAAGGCTTCTTTCTCCACGCCTTCAACGTCGGCTTTGATGTAGGTTAGCTTTTTATCGCCTAAAATATTGTCAAGGGCAACAGCCTCTACCTCGTAGCCCTTATCGTTTAAAGCACTCTGCCTGCCTCCTCCGCCCGAAAAAGTGAGGATCTTATTTTCGTTCCATAAAGCATAGGGGAAAAGGGTCAGGTTTTCTAAGTTTTTTGTATTATACGCAAGCTTTAAAAAGGTCTTTTTGTCAGGCTCAAAGGCGTAGGCTTTTTCGAATCCTCCGCAAAGGTTAATAAGCTCCTCAACGGTGTCGCCTCGATATGCTCCAAGGTCTGCGTAATGCTCCTTGCCGCTTAAATTTAAAAGCTCACACAGGGCTTCCTCTCTGGTGCTTTCGGTTTTTAAAAGGTATGAGAGCTCACCTGTAAACTCAAAGGTCAGGATGTTTTCAAAAATTTCCTTACTTTTCTCGTCAGCAAGTAAATCGTAGGCAGAGTTAATTTTGATTTTATTCTTTAAAAGAAAATCTCTGTCGATGTAGTCACATCCGAAAACAGGCACCACAGGAACCAATGGGTTAAGAGCTTTTATGTTATCCATAACTTCATCAATGCTTGAAGCAAAGCAGAGGCAGAACAGAGGACTCTCAAACTTTTTCTTAGCGTCAGTTATGCTCATAACCTCAAACCCGCGGAAGGTGCGGCTTCTTACAAAGCCGTCGCTGGCACATACAGCCGAAGGGGTTATTCCAAGACTCTCAAAAATATCAAGGACAGTATCGGCACCATTGCCTGTGCCGTAAAGCACAATGGCGCGGTTTTCGCTTTTAAGTTTTTCCCATACTGAGAGATTTTGCAAAATTTTATCTGTAATATTCATAGCATTAAGGATTGCAGGCTTTACAAGGGCTGTAACCCTTGGTTACCGCTTCTTCTCTATTTTCAAAAGATATCTTGTTTTTTTCGCTCATTTTAGCTACGGAATCACAATCGTTATAGTGAAAAACCTTGCTGTTTAAGTTGCCTGTGTAGCTGTAATCTAAGCTTGGCTTTACGTTACCTGTTATGGTGCTTAAAACTTCGTTTTCGTCCATAAAAGTAATACTCTCACCGTCGGAGTTTGCAATAATTGTAGAGAGTTTATCGGTGCGGTAAATTTCAACTTCACGCTTGTTAAGAGTGCTTATAGTTTCGCGGTGGGGATGACCGTAGCTGTTATCTTTACCGCAGGAAATTATGGAGACTGCAGGATTAACCGCATTAACAAAACGGGTACATGAGCTTGTGGAGCTTCCGTGATGACCGCATTTAAGCACATCGGCACTTAAGTCGTAGCCTTTATTTAATAACTCCTCCTCAACCTCGGTTTCGGCATCGCCCATAAAAAGGAAAGATGTACTTCCGTATTCCAGCTTAAGTACTATGGAGTTGTTGTTAATGTTTCCGTAGTCAGCGTAAGCCTCAGGGGAAAGTGCGGTTATAGTGGCATCGCCTACAGTAAAAGTGTCAAGAGGCTCAGGGTTGAAGTAAGATACTCCTGTTTCGTCGCAGGCGTCAAGAACATAGTTCATAGAGTCCGAGTCGCTTTCGCAAAGAGGGTACACAAGGGTATCAACGTCAAACCTGTATATAACTTCGCTCATACCGCCTATGTGGTCTGAGTGGGGATGAGTAGCAACGCAGTATTTAAGGTTTTTTATACCTCTTTGGGCAATGTAGGAGGTTACCTTGTCTTTTTCAGAATACAGTCCTGCATCGATAAGCATAGCCTCGCCGTCACATTCAATAAGGGTAGAGTCGCCCTGACCAACGTCAATAAAAGACACAGTAAGTCCGTCGTATTCTTCTTTTGAATTATCGGTTAAAGAAATGGGAATACCGCATCCGCTTGTTAATAATATAAGGATAAAAAACGACAAGAGTAGGATTTTCAGTCTGTTTTTCAAATTTACACCCGCTTTCTGGAAAATATTGGGTATTTTTCGGTTAAAATTTAAGAAATTTTACATTTTTAGGATAAAATAAGTCCATAAAATTCTTTTAATGACAAATTAAGGGTATACAAAATTTATCTTATTAGGTACAATGTAAAATAAGGATATTGAAATTAATGTAAAAAGGAGGTAGTGCTATGCCTAAAAATTACCGCTATAAGTACGAAATTATATCTGCTGATGATAATTTGCCGGGTAAGGTGGTTCTTTTTGATAAGCCCGGACAGGAGTGCTACACCAACAAGCATTGGCACAAAAATATTGAAATTATTTACATAATCAAGGGTAACTTCTGGGTTATGATAAACGGCGTGGACAACGACCTTACCGACGGTGATTTTATTGTTATTAATAACGACGATATTCACCAGACCTGCGGTAAGCTTCCACAGGAAAACGTAAAGTACCTTTGCGTTCAGTTTTCCTATAATTTCATCAAGGCTTACTTTGATGATTTTGAGTCTTACAATTTCAATGTAAACAAGAGTGCCGCCGCCAAGGCTGAGATTACCAAGCTCTTAAAGGAGATTGTGGAGGAAACTCAGGACCAGACTGAATTTTCTGACCTTAAGATTTCCACCTCTATGTCTCAGATTCTTGTGCATCTTTTCGTTTCCTGCAAGGAAGAAAGAACCCGTACTCAGGTAACTCCCGAGCATGAGGAGCTGGAGTACGCCAAAAAAGCAATAGATTTTATTAAGCTTAATTACAAGGAACGCATTACTCTGGGTGAGATTGCGTCTCATGTTGGTCTTACTCCTACATATTTTTCAAGGTATTTCAAGCAGAATACCCGCAAAACCTTTAAGCAGTACTTAAACCTTGTAAGGCTTGAAAATGCTTTAAGGGATATTCAGACCTCAGGTATTTCAGAAACAAGGGCAGCTTTAGAAAACGGATTTCCTAGCGTTAAGGCTTTTATTGCCGCTTTCAAGAATGTTTACAACTGCACATTAAGCGAGTACATAAAGCAGTATCACGACGTACCCTCAATTTCTGAAATCCGCAGAATATAGTAAATTGTAAACAACGCTCCCCGAAAGGGGAGCTTTTGTTTAAGTGAAAAGTTGAAAATTAAAAATGGAAAATTGCGGTGGCACGCAATGCGTGCAGTTATTGTTTTTATAATATAAGAGCAGCCCGCCGTTGATGAAAGTTTGACTCACTCTAACCTTTCCAAAGGCGAAATGCCCTCAGGTGGTTAACCTGTCAAGATAGCCTGAAAGGAACTTGATGTCACGCTCAATGGCATCTTTACTGTTGCCCCAGTCGGCACCGCGGTTCTGATAATCAAACATTCGGCAAAAATGGGTTGTGTCGGTTTTCAGGGTGCTAAGATAATTTCTTGTAAGAGCCAGAGTGTCCTTATGAAAATCCGAAAGGTGCTTCGAAGGCATTTTTGCATTTGCGTATTTCATTACCTCGGTGTAGTGTCTCAGGCAGATGAAGTCCTGACCTTTGTAAAGCTTCTTAAACTCCTCAGAGTTTGCCCATTCAACAAAAACAGTCTGCAGAAAATGCTGGATATCAAACTGAATTCTGTCGCAGATATAGCAGCTGTCGGTAATTTCCTCCACCTTCTGCAAAGCCTTTTTGTCGGGCTTTCCTGCTTTTTTAGGCAGTATCTCATTGTCGATAAAATCAAGGTGAGTTTCTAAAATAAGAGCTACAGGGAGCCTTTTGCCTACTTCAACAATTTTTTCAAAATGCCTTGGGCAGAAGCCTTTTTTGTTGGTGGCCACCCGGGTTTCGGGGTCCATCATAGCCGAACCTGTAATAAAGGTTGCGTACTGGTTCTCAAGCATTTCGTACATACGGCAGAAAGGACATCCATCGTGAAGATTAAAAATATCGTTAATAGGTATGGTGCAGATAGTTTCTTTCATAACACTTCTCCTAATTTTAGTTTAAATTCAGTATATCATAATATTATTAATAATGCTATGCTTTTTTAAAGGCAGGAATAAAAATGAATTATAAAGTTTTTGAAAACAGAATTGAAGTTTACGGTGTTACCGACTTTGAGCTTAAGGATACCTTACTGTGCGGTCAGTGCTTCCGCTTTAAAGAAAATGCCAACGGTACCTTTTTCGGTGTTGCCTTTGGCAGGGTGATTACATTAAGTAAATCAGAGGACACCCTTACTCTATATACAAATGAAGAGGATTTTTTAAATATCTGGAAAAGTTATTTTGACTTACAGCTTGACTATGGCAAAATCAAAGAGGAGTTAAGCACTATTCATCCTACTTTAAAGGAAGCCGCAAAATTTGCTCCGGGTATACGTATTTTAAAGCAGGAGCCTTTTGAAGCACTTATATCCTTTATTATCTCCCAGAATAACAACATTAAAAGGATTTCAGGTATTGTACAAAGGCTTTGTGAGCTTTGCGGAGAAGAAATAGAGGAGGGTGTTTTTGCTTTTCCTACTCCTGAGGCTATGGGTAAATTAACTGCCGAGGATTTGGCTCCCATCCGAGCAGGTTTTCGTGCAAGATATATTGAAGATGCCGTTAAAAAGGTGTTAAGCGGTGAGGTTGATTTAAGTGTTCTCGATGCTCTCGGTTTTGACGAAGCTAAAGCCGAGCTTATGAAAATCAAAGGTGTGGGCAGTAAGGTGGCAGACTGTGTGCTTTTATACGGATTTCATAAGCTTGAGGGCTTTCCTATGGATGTGTGGATGAAGCGTGCAATGGCGGTTTTGTTCCCTGATTTTACGGGTGCGGACTTTGGAAAGTTTGCAGGAATCGCTCAGCAATATATCTTTCACTATGCAAGGCTTCACTCTGAGCTTTTCGAAAACTGACGAAACACCCTGAATAATAGCGAAAAATGAATAATTCAGGAAAAGATTATGCAAAAAATATTAATGATTCTTTTATTTTAGAAATAAAACTTGATTTAATGCAGTATGTTATGGTAAAATAAGTCATATATATAATTGAGTATATTTAAAGTCCGCTTACTCACAGCAAGCGGTAGGTATATGGATATATTATTAAAGGGAAAGAAAGTTTAAAAGAAAGGTAGTGATTGCTGTGAATACTTTAACCAATGAATACTCCGTTACTTCTGAAGAGGTGAAAAATCTTTGTGAAAAATGTGTACAGAATTCTCAGATTGACCCCACCCTTTACGGAAAGCATAATGTAATGAGAGGTCTCAGAGACCTTAAGGGTAAGGGCGTGCTTACAGGCCTTACAGATGTTTCTGAAATCAGACAGAACAAGATTGTAGACGGTGAGGCTGTGCCCACAGACGGCAAGCTTTTTTACAGAGGCTACAACATAAATGACCTTATTGAGGGTTTTGCCGCTGACGACCGTTTCGGCTTTGAGGAGACTATTTACCTTCTTATGTTCGGTGAGCTTCCCGATGAGGCTCAGTTGGAGGAGTTCAAAAATCTTCTGGCAAGCTATCGTACACTTCCCAAGAACTTTGTACGTGACGTTGTTATGAAGGCTCCCAGTGCAGATATGATGAACACTTTGGCACGAAGTGTGCTGACACTTTTTTGTTATGATTCAAACGCTAACGACATTGCTCTTGAGAATGTTCTTCGTCAGTGCTTACAGCTTATTTCAATTTTCCCTCTGCTGTCTGTTTACGGTTATCACGCATATAACCACTACGCACAGGGAAAGAGCCTTTACATCCATAATCCCAAGTCTGAGCTTTCTACTGCCGAGAATATCTTAAGAATGCTCAGACCCAATAAAAAGTACACAGCCTTAGAGGCTAAGGTTCTTGACATTGCCTTGGTTCTTCACGCAGAGCATGGCGGCGGTAATAACTCTACCTTTACTACAAGAGTTGTAACTTCCTCAGGTACCGATACTTACTCTGCCATTGCGGCGGCTCTTTCTTCCCTTAAGGGTCCCAAGCACGGCGGTGCCAATGCCAAGGTTGTTGGAATGTTTAATGAGCTTAAGGCTACAGTTAAGAACTGGGAAGATGAAAACGAAATCAAGGATTACTTAAGAAAGCTTTTACATAAAGAAGCTTACGACAAGGCAGGCCTTATTTACGGTATGGGTCATGCTGTTTACTCAATTTCTGACCCCAGAGCCAAGGTGCTTAAGCGTTATGTTGAGCGTCTGGCAATTGAGTCCGACTCTATGAAAGAGTTCAACCTTTATGCAAAGGTTGAGGAGTTGGCTCCCCAGATTATTGCCGAAGAAAAGAAGATTTACAAGGGCGTTTCGGCTAACGTTGACTTCTACAGCGGCTTCCTTTACAGTATGCTTGGTCTTCCTACCGAGCTTTACACACCTCTTTTTGCTATTGCAAGAATTGCAGGTTGGTCTGCTCACAGAATGGAAGAGCTTATTAATGCAGGCAAGATTATCCGTCCTGCATATAAGAGTGTTTGTATTGAAAAGGACTACGTAAACTTAGAGGACAGAAAATAAAATAAAGGACGAAAAAAGTAATTCTTAACCTGTGAGGGTGCGATGAATACTTTTTTTACCACGCTTAACAGCTATCTTTGGGGTTTCCCAATGATAGCTTTTTTGCTTTTTACTCACCTGTTTTTTACCGCTAAAACAGGCTTTGTCCAGAAAAAACTTTTTAAGGGGATTTCACTTTCCTTTAAATGCAGGAGTGAGTGCGGAAAGAATATAAGCCCTTTCCAGACCCTTTGCACAACCCTTGCCTCAACCTTAGGTACAGGCAACATTATCGGCATAGGCACCGCTATTTCCTTAGGCGGTGCAGGCTCGCTTTTCTGGTGCCTTATAACAGGGCTTTTGGGTATTGCTACAATGTACTCGGAGTCCTTCCTTTCCTTAAAATACAGAGTAAAGAATAAAGAAGGGCAGTTTGTAGGCGGCCCTATGTATTATATGAGCAGGGGAATGAGTTCAAAGGGATTGGGGCTTTTCTATGCTTTGGCGGCATCCTTAGGCGGACTTATTACAGGTGCAATGTTGCAGGGAAATGCCGTTTCTACCGCAGTTCACGGATTTTTCAGGATAGAGAAACCCCAGAGCACCATGGAACTTAACTTTGTTACAATCACAGTTGGAGTCGTTGCGGCTGTGCTTACGGCTTTAGTTATAATGGGCGGAGTAAAGTCCATAGGTAACGTGTGTCAGGTGTTGGTGCCCTTTATGGCGATTGCCTATATGATAGCTTGCATTGGAATAATAATTGTAAACAGGGCATATTTAACTGAGGCTTTAAGCCTTATAGTAACCTCAGCTTTTTCGAAAAAAGCGGCTTTCGGAGGTTTTGTAGGCTCTACCGTTATGACATCTTGTCGCTTCGGTATGGCAAGAGGTCTTTTTTCTAACGAAGCAGGTGTGGGTACCACCTCGGTGGTGTCAGCGGCGGCGGAGGGCGATAATCACAAGCACCTTTCCTACGTTGCAATGACTGCGGCCTTCTGGGACACAGCCGTGGTTTGTATGATGACAGGTGTTGCCGTAGTTTCGGCAATGCTTGCGAGACCCGATGAAGCCTTGAAAACTGAAGGCGATTTGCTGGCAAACCTTGCCTTTGACACTTTGCCCATAATAGGCAGACCGGTGCTTTTCTTTGGTCTGCTTACCTTTGCTTTTTCCACCATAATCGGCTGGTCGTATATAGGAGAAAGGTGTATAGAATTTGTATCAGGCTTTAAGGGTGTAAAGCTTTACAGAGTGCTTTGGGTGCTGGCGGTGCTTGTTTCGGCTACAATAAATTCTGAGCTTGTGTGGAGCATTGCCGACACGGTAAATGTGCTTTTGGTTTTGCCTAACACAACGGCACTTTATGTAATGAATAAAGAAATAGAATGAAAGAAAAACGGCTCACACAAGTGAGCCGTAATTTTTAGTCTTTAGAAAGATGAACGTCCATCTGGGGATAGGGGATTTCGATGCCCTTTTCGTCGAAGGTTTTCTTAACCTTTTCGATAGTATCGAAGTTAACATCCCAGTAGTCCTCATTGTTGCACCAGATACGTACGGTGTAGGTGAGTGCACTGTCAGAGTGCTCAGAAAGTCTTACAAAAGGAGCAGGATCTTTAAGTGCCTTGGGATGGCTTTCGGCGACCTCGGTAAGAATTTTCTTAACGGTTTCAATATCAGCATCGTAAGCAGTGGTAAACTTAAGGTCAACTCTTCTGGTCTTTTCGGCAGAGTAGTTTTCAATAACCGAGTTTGTAAGTGTTCCGTTGGGGATAGTTATACGTTTGTTGTCGGGTGTTAAAAGTACAGTGTAAACCACAGAAACTTCCTCGACTGTACCACTCTCACCGCCGGCTTCGATATAATCGCCTACCTTAAAGGGTTTGAATAAAAGAATCATAATTCCGCCTGCAAAGTTTGAAAGGGAGCCCTGCAAAGCAAGACCAATAGCAACACCGCAGGAAGCAAGAATTGTAATAAATGAGGTTGCAGGTATGCCCAGTATCATAGCCACAGTAATAATAAGAATTATGTAAAGGGCAATTTTTGAAAAACTGACTAAAAATGAGCGAAGGCTGTTATCTAATTTATCAAGCTTAGGTGACTTTCGGAACCATTTTGTGAGAGCACCAATAAGCTTTGCACCAACAATAAGCACAATAATTGCCGCCAAGAGCTTAATGCCCCAGGTGGAGCCAAGCTCTATGAGCTTCTCTAAAAGTTTGTTCCAATCCATAAATACATCTCCTTATAAAAATTAACAACCGAAAATTTCGGTTTCAAGGGTATTTAAAATTATATCAAGATTTTCATCGGAGTATTCTATTTCCGATGAAAAAAGCCTCATAATGTTAAGCTGGTCGCTAACTGTAAAATCACCGTTTTGAGTGAAAACTACAGCACCCGTTAAACGCATAAGCTCATAGGACAAAACCGCAAAACCAAAGTAAATTGCGGCGTCCTCCATAAATTCAGCTTTGCACAAATGCCTGTAAACAAGATAGCAAAGAAACTGTTCGTACTCCGTTTCTCTACCTTTCATAAAGGCGTCAAAGGCGTTGATTTCTGCTTTTGTGAAGTTTTCTTTTGTGAGTAAAAGCAGGTCGCTCCAGCTTTCCTCAAGCCTTTCCAGACCTTCGAAAATATTAATCCATTTAAACATGTCAAAAGCTTTTGGTTTTATACCAAGAAACTCCTGAACTTCTTGGAGGCGGTGAGGGATAGGCTTGCTTCTCTCTTGCAAAAGTGTGAAAATTTTGCTTCTTAAAAGCAGTAAGCCCTGAAGGTCCACTTCACCTATGAATTTTACGGGCTCTTTTTTTGTGATTATAAGCCGTGCGGCTTCCTCACAGCAAAGACCTAAACCTGCCTCTGTTCTATCCTCAAGTTCGTTGTAAAACCGAGGGTGGTCGGTGCAAATCTGACAAAGTCTGTTTTCGCCTAACTCTCTGTAAATATCGCAGAGGTTATGCTTATTTAAAAAAGGGCATCGCTCATTTTCTGAGAGTATGAAGTGAGGTGTGCCTTCCAGAGAAATATTTTCTTTAAGTCTCTTGCCAAAATCACCTTTTACGTTTTGGTAAAAATCAAGGCTGTTTTGGTCAATGTCAATTTCCCAGCCGATGCAACAGTTGTGTTTGCATTTCTCTGCAATGCATTTAAAATCCATGTAATAATCAGGATAAAAAATTTTCATAAGATTATTAAAGGCATCCTTCGATTATCTTAACAATATCTCCTACGGTTTTGCAGTTGGAGGCATCTTTAATGGGAAGCTCGATTTTAAACTCCTCTTCAATGCTTATTACAAGCATAAGCATTGAAATAGAGGTAAGTCCAATATCCTCCATAAGTTTTGAATTTTCGTTTATATTATCGTAGTCGATGCCGTTCTGAGCATCCGCCATAATTGCTTTTGTAATTGTTTTCAGCTTCTCAATAACCATTTTATTCACCCTTATCAATTATTTGTTTCTTCTGATTTTGTGCGTTTTTCGGCAAATTTTTGCCTTGCTTTAAGTCTTATTTCTTTGTCTTTATCTGTAAGCTTTTCCATAAGACTGTCTTTTAATTCCTGCATTCTTTTCTGCATAAGGCTTGTGGCATTTACCATAGCCGTTGCACCTAAAGACTCAGGAAAAAGCTCGTCATAAGAAATAGGGTTGCCTACAATAAGTTTAAGTCCGCCGAAGGGTCTGTACACACCTGAGGTGTAAACAGGCACAACTGCACTCTGAGCCTGCATTGCAATAAGTGCGGCACCTGCCTTGAAATCTAAAATTTCATCAGTAAGATTAAGCTGACCCTCAGGGAAAATTACAACCCTCTGGTCGTCTTTAAGTCTATTTACGCATTCCTTGATGCAGGCTAAATCCATAGTGCTTCTGTCAAGAGGAATGCACCTGAGCCCTCTCATAAGAGGTCCTCTGCCACTTTCAAAAACTTCTTTGGCGGCAACGGAGTTTACAAGCCTTTTTCTGAAAAGGATTGAAAGGTTCGCAGGGTCAAGCCAGTAAGTGTGGTTGCAAATGATAATAAGCCTGTGAGGCAGATTTTTAAACTCTGCCTTTTCGCTTTCGAAGTAAATTTTAGGCCTGCCGATAATGGCGTTAAAGACTGTAGAGGTTGCGATTGCCACACGGTACATAACTCTGTTGAAAGTTTTGTCCTGAGGCATTTTTGTGGTGTTGCTCATCTTACGCCACCGTCCTTTTCAGAAAGCTCTTTAAGTTCGATGATTTTATTTCTCAGCATTTCGGTAAGCTCTAAAAGCTCTTTTTCGCTGGGAGTTTTGCTTTTGCAGAAATCCTTAAGATAAATTCTGTCGCCTATAATAACATCTGTGCGTTTAAAAGCTCCATAGTTTGCTGTGTGATACACAGGAATAATGGGAACTCCTGCCTGAAGTGCCAGAAGTGCTGCTGTGCTTTTGAACTCGTCAATTTCGCCTGTAACAGAGAACTTGCCCTCAGGGAAGATAAGCACAACGCCTTTTTTCTTAAGTACATCAAGTGCTTTAAAGAAAAACTCCATATCAAAGGAGAAACGGTCAACCTTGATGCAACCTAAGCAGTTAAGGATTGTTTCCAGTATTTTACTGCTTTCGTAAAGGGTTTTGCCAACAATACAGCGAATGTAGCGGAAAGCAAAAACATAAAGCAGAATTGTAAAATCAAGAAAATGATTGTGGTTGCTTATGATTACCGCAGGGCCTTTAAAGTGAAAAGAATCACGGGGGCGTTTTTTGCTTTCGTATCTTATGCGGATTCGAAAGCCAAGACCGATAGACCAGAGGGTCATGATTTTTGCAAAAATTCTGAATACATGCTTCATATTTTAATCCTCCGAGTCTTTAAGAACTGCATTGGCAAATTCCGCAGGCGTAAACATAGGATTCTGAGAATCGATTTTAAGCTCAATACCGAACTCTTTTGAAATTTCAGAGAAAAGATTGTAGTAGGCCATACTGCTTCCGCCTAAATCGTAGATAAAGTTGGAGCCTGCCTCCACCTTTTCAACGTCGCAGTTAAGTGTTCGGGCAAAAAGCCTTATGATTCTTTCAAGGGTTTTGTTAAAGCCTTCGTCAAACATCTGAGTAAGCTCTTGCTGGGAGGTGCGTTTAATAAGCTGGATTTTAATTTCCCCTGATTCAATCTGTTTTTTAAGCAATGAGCGTTTTACCTTGCCTAAATTCTGGGGGATTTCATCGGTTGTTATGTAAACCCCCTGAGGACGCATAGTAAGAGGCAGGGTGTCAATCTGCTTGTAAAGTGCATTGGCGGCATTGCTCTTTTCGTAGTCTGTGGCACCCTTTGCAAGGCTCAGCACTGCCACAGGGCGAAGGTCACCTTCAACCTCAAGACCTAAAACAGAGAAACCGCGGTTGGCAGGAGGAGTAAGCTTTAAGCCGATCATATCAGGGCTTATATTTTCACCGTTTTCGCCGATGATAATGTCATCCTGTCTGCCTTTAAGGCGCCAGCGGCCGCTTTCATCTACCTCACAACTGTCTTCTGTAACAAAGAAGTCCTCGGGGTTACGCTCGGTTCTGCCGTCTTTGGTGATAATTGCAGAGTGCAGAACATCACCCTTAACGCAGAGCACGCCATCTTCGTTAATCATATATTCAATGTCCTCAAGAGGCTTGCCTACTGTATTTAAGTTTCTTACCTTAGGCTTTTCGGAAAGCTCAACAGCGGTAATACCTGTTTCGGTCATTCCATAGCCAACGTGCATGCTGTAGCCTATGCCGTTTAAAATCTCAACAGCCTCATCGCTGAGAAATCCGCCGCCGCTTATGCAAAAGCAAACGCTTGTGCCGAAAATCTGCTCTCTTACATCCTTAAAGAGGATTTTACGAGCCACAAAAAGGCCGAACTTTGGGCAGAGGGACTGAAGCTTGTTTGATATTTTAATGCCCTTTCTGAGCTTTTCTTCCTTGCCTTGCTTTTTAGCCTCGGCTAAAAGTCCGCGGGTAGCAAGCACCCACACTGCAGGAATTGCAAAAAAGTGGGTAACACCGCCGCGTTTGCAGGCAAAGCGGATAGCGTCACTGTCCAAAGCAGTGGGGAACACTAAGGTTCTGCCAAAGAAAGTGAACCACAAAAACACGGCACTTAAGCCAAAAATGTGATAAAAGGGAAGAAGTGCAAGAAGTTTGATGTCAAGTTTGCGGTTCTGGATAATTGACTTTGACTCCTTGATAATACCGTAAGTTGTAAGCACCTGTGCGGCTATAGCGTGACCGCTGTAAACTACAAGCTTTGCGTCACCTGTGGTGCCTGAGGTCATAAGTATTATTTCGTTTTCCCACTTAGGATTTTTAATTCCGTCGCTTTTAAGAGTAGAGGCGGGAATATAATTTTTCATACTGTTATCTTTATCTGAGATAACACAAAGAGCCTCAGTTCTTTTTACAGCGTCTGCAATACTTTCTTCGTCAAGCCTTGTGTTTACAAGAAAAGCCTTGAAACCTGCCATAAGAGTGCCGAAAAATGCGGCACACCACATAACGGAATTGTCCATTCTTATGGCGATTACAGAGCCTTCTTTGCCGGCAAAGCGAGTGCTTAAAGCACCTGCCACACTTTCGCAAAGGCGGTAGAACTCATTGTAGGTGGTTTTGGTTTCCAGTCCGTCGAAAAATTCCACACCGAAGATTTCGCTCTCAAACCTGCCCTTCATAATCTCATATATATCGCAAAAACGCTTCTGACCGCTTTTAAGGTCATCAAGTTGTTTATAGTATTTATCAAGATACACATAAACACCCCCATTTTAATAATCTATCTATAATGATACCACTAATGCTTAACTTCGTCAATTTGAGTACATTTAGAAAAAACAAGAGTTTTAGGTGTTTATTTTGTAAAAAATCTTTATATATTGCAAATCCGCCTGTTTTAATGTATAATATATTTTATAAATGTGCGGTTGTTTTATTTTTACTATATTCGCACGCAAAGCGTGCCACCGCCACTTTTCATTATTAACTATTCACTCTTCACTTGCCCTTATGGGGCACATAGGGGCGTTTTTATGGATACTGTGGTACTTCTTCCTGCTTACAATCCTAATATTATGATGCTTAAAACCCTCAGAGAGCTTACAAAAGAGGGTTTCGGCATACTTGTGGTAAACGACGGCAGTGCAATGGAATTTGCTGAGCTTTTTGATGAAGCTCAAAAATACGCCGTGGTGCTCAGCTACGAAAAAAACATGGGCAAAGGTTACGCCCTTAAATACGGCATGCAGAAAATCAGGGAGTATTTCCCCGAAGCTCAGCGTTTTATTACAGCCGATGCCGACGGTCAGCACTCTACCGAGGATATCTGTAACATCCGCGAAAAAATGCGAACCGGTGACGATTTTATTTTAGGCACCCGTGATTTTAAAGGTAACACTCCTTTACGCTCAAGGGTTGGCAACAGTATGTCACGCCTTGTGTTTGCTGTTTCTACAAGCCATTATTTAAGCGACAATCAGTCAGGGCTCAGAGGCTTTGATATGTGCCACGTGCCCTGGATGACAAAGGTATCAGGCAACAGGTACGAGTACGAAATGAATGTGCTTATCTGTGCTGTTAAGCAGAAAATTAAAATCCGCACAGTTGCTATTAAAACAATTTATATCGACGACAACCGTTCGTCTCATTTTAACCCCATACGTGACACCATAAGAATTCACAAAAATATGTTTAAATGTGCAGGCGCAAGTTTAATTTCCATACTTTTAAGCATTGTTCTTGTGACCCTTATGGACGTGTTTTTCAGCTTTTCAATGTGGCCCTTAAGGCTCTATGCCATTGGTATGCTTTCTGTTATTTTAAGCTGGGTTTTAAATCGCTTTGTATGG
>JAZTWD010000013.1:0-2744 GCA_045635685.1 Ruminococcus sp. | reverse complement strand
TCCGTAAGGAGAAGTCTGTGTAACCTGACCGGGAAGAGTTGTGGGAGCCATCTGACCGCCTGTCATACCGTAAATTGCGTTATTCACGAAGATGATTGTGATGTTCTCACCTCTTGCTGCAGAGTGAACTGTCTCAGCAGTACCGATAGCTGCAAGGTCACCGTCGCCCTGATATGTGAAAACAACATTCTGGGGGTTAGCTCTCTTAACACCTGTAGCAACTGCAGGAGCACGGCCGTGAGCCGCCTGAACCATATCAACGTCAAAATAATCGTAGGACATAACTGAGCAACCAACGGAAGCAATACCTACTGTTTTGCCCTGAACACCAAGCTCGTCAAGAACCTCGGCAACAAGGCGATGGATAATACCGTGAGTACAGCCGGGGCAATAGTGAAGTGTAGCGTCTGTTAATGCCTTAGGCTTTCCAAATACAACTGCCATTATTTATTACCTCCTACTGCTTCTTCGATTTTTGCAAGAACCTCTTCAGGTGTCATAATCATACCGCCTGTACGGTTGCAAAGGTATACAGGCTTAGTGCACTCTGTGTAGAGTTTAACGTCTTCAATAAGCTGACCCATAGAAAGCTCAACGCTGATGAAAGAGTTAACCTTGTCGGCAATGGCTCTGATTTCCTTCTTGGGGAAAGGCCAGAGAGTAATGGGTCTGAACATACCAACCTTGATACCCTTTGCTCTTGCTGCATCAATAGCGTTCTTTGCAATTCTTGCAGAGATACCGTAAGCTACGATACAAACCTCAGCATCATCCATAAGGTACTCTTCATACATTGCTTCGTTCTCTTCGATATAAGCATAACGCTCAAAACGCTCGAAGTTCTTCTGCTCAAGAAGCTCAGGCTTTAAGAAAAGTGAGTTAACAATATTGTGCTCTCTTTCGCAGTTTGTACCTGTAACAGCCCAAGGCTTGTCATAAGTCTTAACTTCGCCCATATCAAGAGAAACAGGCTCCATCATCTGACCCATTGTACCATCAGCAAGGAGCATAACAGTCATTCTGTACTTGTCTGCCATATCAAAGCCCTGGAAAGTAAGGTTTACCATTTCCTGAACTGAGTTAGGAGCAAGAACGATCATATGATAGTCACCGTGGGATGTGCCGCGTGTTGCCTGGAAGTAGTCCGCCTGAGAAGGCTGAATACCGCCAAGACCGGGGCCGCCACGCTGAACGTTAACAACAAAAGCAGGAAGGTCGCAACCTGCAAGGTAAGAAAGACCCTCGCCCTTAAGTGAGATACCGGGGCTTGAGGAAGAAGTCATAGCTCTTTTACCTGCGGAAGCAACACCGATAACCATATTGATAGCGGAAATTTCGCTTTCTGCCTGTAAGAATGTACCGCCTACTTTAGGCATACGCTTGCTCATATAAGCAGCGATTTCTGTCTGGGGTGTAATTGGGTAACCAAGGTAGTGACGACAGCCTGCCATAATAGCGGCTTCAGCCATAGCCTCGTTACCTTTCATTAAAACTTTATCTGCCATTTACTCTTCCTCCTTACTTCTCAACTGTAATTACACAGTCGGGACACATTGTAGCACAGAATGCACAGCCAATGCATTTTTCACTATCTGTAACCTGTGCAGGGTGGTAGCCTTTTGCGTTAAGCTCGTCGCTAAGTGCAACGATGCCCTTAGGACATACGCCTACGCAAAGAGAGCAACCTTTGCATCTGTCTTTGTCAAAAGTAACCTTTGCCATTTTATTACCTCCATTTTACCAGAAGTTTCGCTCTTGCAAAACAAGTGGCATCAAGTTTTCTATCTTATCTTTTAATTCGTTATATAAAGGCTCAATAACCGTTGTAAGCTTTATTGGCAAACCCAAACGAGCAGACGCCTCATCAGCATAATCAACAGAGCTTAAAACAGCCTCAGCTGTAGTTTCTCTGCCTAAGTTTGAGTTGTTTACAATAGCGGTGAAAGGAATCCCTGCCGCCGCTTCAATTTCCTCTTTAATCTCAATTAAAGAGTCAACATCACGGGTTAATGGACGGTACTTGTTAATAACCAAGTACATTTCATAATCCTCGGCGGTTATACCTTCTCTGAAACGACCCAAAGCATAGGCACCTCGGTCGTCACCGCCTACGTCGCAAACCGCAAAAGTATCCTTATTATCGATTATCGAGTAAGCCTCGCCGGGCATTGCGGGAAAATCCACGTTGGAGTTAGCAAACTCTGAGGATATAACCCTGATGCCGGCTTTAGAAAGTTCCTCTTCGCTGTCTTTGGTGCGGTAGTAGGGATTAACAATATCAAGGTCGGCAATCTCTACACTTTTCCCCATTTCCTTAAGCTTTAAAGCAAAATTAACAGCAATGTTAGTTTTGCCTGAGCCGTAGTGACCTGCGAAAAGGGTAATTCTTTTAGGGTCAGTTAAAATCATACGTTCACAACCCAGCCGAACTTATCCTCTACTGTACCGTTCTGAATACCTGTAACTGTGTCGTAAAGCTTCTGGCTAAGCTGACCTGTTTCGCCATTGCCAATCTGCATTACGTCGTCCTTGTAGCGGAGTGTGCCAACAGGAGAGATAACAGCAGCTGTACCTGAGCCGAAGCACTCCTCAAGCTTACCGCTCTTCTGAGCTTCGATCAGCTCATCAACGGAAATCTTTCTTTCCTCTACTTCAAGACCCCAATCCTTGCAAAGAGTGATTACAGAGTTTCTTGTAATACCGGGGAGGATTGAACCTGAAAGTGCAGGAGTAACAACCTTGCC
>JAZTWD010000012.1:0-15715 GCA_045635685.1 Ruminococcus sp. | reverse complement strand
ACAGTTTGTTCCAAACGTGCTGCTTGAGTTTACCATCCGCTATAATTTCACTCATAGCATTACGGGTATCTAAAATTTCATTTTGCTCAACGGTAACATTTCTAAGCAGACTACCGTCATCATACACCCATCTGACACCGCAGGACACAACATCACTGTTATCCGATGCCATTCGATCATACATCTTTTCAAAAGCATCAGACTCTATCCAGTCATCTGAATCAATAAATGCTATAAGCTCCCCGTTTGCAATTCTCATACCTGCATTTCTTGCATCAGAAAGGCCACCGTTCGGCTTATGAATTACTTTAATTCTTGAATCCTTTTGTGCCCAATCATCACAAAGCTGTGGGCAACCATCAGGTGAACCGTCATCAACCAGAATAATCTCAAGGTTCTTATACGATTGATTCACCAAAGAATCCACACATCTGTTTAAATAATCTTCAACATTGTATATTGGAACAACAACGCTTATCATAGGTTTTTGTGTCATATTTACCCATTCTCTCCGGCAAGTATTTTCTTTATTGTTTCAGTAGGACAAAAATCTTCAACAGGCTCATTGACAACCTTGCCTATGTTTCCGCTTTCTATATCTTTTATTGCTCTTGTAATATCCTCAACTGTATTCTCACAAAAAACATATCGGTTAAACTTCTCAAAATATGCTTTAAGAACTGCTTTTTCTTCATCTGTTCCATCTAAAATGAAGAGAATAGTTTTGTTTGTTGCGGAATACTGATATATCTTACCCGGTATCTGACCGCCTTTTCTGTTGCATAAGAATATCAAAACGTTGGTCTTATCTTCAATCGGTCTAAGCTTATCAAGGGGAAGTCTGGGATAGATATTTATATTTTCGGTATGCTCAAATAAGTTGTTCGGACTACCACAGATGTTAACATCAATAGAACAGTTTCTTGCAGCCTTATAAAATGGTTCAAGGTCACGTGAAGCAGGTGCATAATCTCCAAAATAACCATAGCGGTTATTTTTAAATTCACATATTTCCTGCTCTTGGTTTTTATAGTAATAAGGCAGTGGTTGCCAGTACATTTTATGAGCAGAATCAGGATAAAGCTTTTTCTGATTTTCCAGAGTCAACGGGCTTACATAACAAACTTTCTCTGCAAATGAAAGCAATCGCTTTTCCTCTTTATATATATTATCTTTTCCATTAAATCCGTAGGCATCCGTGTACCACGGATCCTCCCATATCTGTATCCAATGCTTTGCCTTAATGTGCTTCGATTTCAGTAATTTATAAGTAAGAAGGTGGCTAGAAGGCGGAGTTGACAACGATAGCACATAATTATATTCTTTATTTGATTTAAACCTTCTCGCAGTTTTTACTATTTTTGAATACACACCGTGTGGTCCATACAAAGACAATACAAATCTCTTTACTTTATCAACGGCGGTTGATTTAAAAGATTTTCTATTTATCGCTTTGCTGACATTAGTAGAAGGTCCCGAAATATTCGCAGCCTTTTTTTTGGAAAGTTTCTCATATAAAGTAACACCGCTATAACAAAACCCATCAGCTTCTTCAGGTATTTTCATCGTATTATCCACATCGTAGTTGGGATCATCTGCACTGACAACTGTAACCTCATGTCCGCTATCTAACAATCCCTTTACATACGCCAAATGGCACAAGTTTGCCGACGTATTCACGCGCAAACAATCTCCAACAACAACTAATATCTTCATCAACACCACTTCCCGAAACCATCAATCTATATAGCCTATCTTTCCGCAGAGTTCATCTTTTTGCTGCATACGCTTGTCCATAGGAACATTTTTTCTTAAAGTATATGCCTCGTCATATACAGGAGCGTCTGCCATACGGTCTTTTTCTTTTTGCAAATATTCGTCTAATGTGCAAATAACTTTTGCAGGAGAACCTGCAACAACCATATTATTCGGCACATCATGTGTCACCGTACTGTTAGCGCCAACAACAACGTTGTTGCCAATGTTTACTCCGGGTAAGACAACTGTTTCTGCACCGATAAATACATTGTCACCTATAGTAACACGGCCGATTTTTGTATAATTTAAAAAGGCCTTTGTACTCGCATCGTGAGCAAGAATATGCACTCTTGGAGCCATAGTCACATTATCGCCGATTTCTATCAGCCAACAATGACCGGGGTCAAGAATAACACCGTTTAATCTCTTGAAATTCTTTCCCACCTTCATACCCATAGAAATAAGCTTTTCAGTTGTAAACTCACCGCGTAAGCGATACAAAAACTCTTTAATTAAACTCATAATAACCTCTTATGCTTAAAACAACTTATCGTATACTGCCTTAACAATATTATCTGTGTTTAAGATACTTTTACCTAACTAATTTGAAAACCTCTCCGCTTCATAAGGACTTCCACTTGCTTCATTAAACCATTTAACAAAGTCAAAATATTTTTCATATTCTCTGCTACCTGTTATATGATTTTTCTTTAAGATATTACCAACTTCTCCGTCCTTGTTATACTTTGGCAAGTACACAGCATACGGAATATCTTTATATTCATTACAAGTGAATGCAACTATGCCCCTAACTTTAAGCGATGCCAGTTTTTCCAGATCTTGCTTAGATATAACATCGCGCTCTTCAATAAAGATAAAAATGTTGTCTTTGTTTATTCTCACTTTTCTTGAGTTCCACTTTTCAAGTGCTTCTTTTTCAGTTTTATAATGGGTAAAAGCAACCATTATTTTTTTATCTGAATTACTACGATATAAATATGCGCAAGGACATTCATGTTCTTTTTTTTCAATAAATTCAAACTCTCCATTTATATACTCATCAAGATGGAGTACAAACTCTAAAAAATCTGTTTGAGTCATCATAAGATTAACCGTAGGAGACAAAAATCTTAAACCTAAATCATGGAATAATATTCCTCCCAGACAATTCGGTGTAAAAAGGGTTATCTCCTCGTTGCGTAGTTGTTTACGCATTCTCTTTATCCTGCACTTTTTTATAAAGTTATTTTCAATTATAGATTTTACACTATTAAATAAACTCATAGATTATCATCTCAAACTCGTTAACATATTTTCTACTGCTTTAACAGTATTTTCAGTACTGAATTTTTCGCCGCGTTCAAGTGCTTTTTCTTTATAATGAGCAAGCAACTCAGGGTTATCCAGCAACGACTTTATTCCCACATACAAGGCGTCCTCATCATTATCTGTAACTATGCCGTACTCGTTATTTTCACCAAGCATTTCCTTCATACCTGAAACCTCAACGGTACATACAGGAGTACCCACAATAAGTGCCTCCGTAGCCGCTGTTGAAAAGCCTTCTGCGTGGCTTGCACATACAAACAAATCGCAATTAGCTACATATTTATACGGATTTGTGTCATAACCCAGAAAAACAACATTATCTATAATATCAAATTCCTTAACCATATTTTTCAGTTGCTCTTCAATAGGGCCTATGCCTAATATATATAACCTCACATTATATCCGTTTTCTTTTAATTTTCTTGTTATTCTCAACAACCTGTCATAGCCTTTAGATTGCTTTAAAGTACCGACAGCAACCAAATTAACACAGTCATCAGCAACTATTGAATCAACTTTTTCTTCAGACATTTTCAATATCTTTTCAGATTCAACTGTATTGTAAAGCACTTCACAGGGTTTATTAAAATCAAGAATTGATATAAAATCTTCTTTTACAAACTGCGATACACAAACTGTATTATCAAATTTGTTATAACACGATAAAGTCTCTTTGCTGTTTCTGAAAGAACGAGAAACCGCAGGCATATTATGCTGTTCTACATGTATCCAAGAAACCAGCTTTGTGTCCTTGTCATAACAGCCACTAACAACTCTTGCAGATATACCTTCGAGATACGAAACCTCAATGTCATAATGTTCTTTTACACAAAGTTTATGTAACTGCTTTGGAGTAAAGAGTTTCATCCACACTCTGTTACCCGGTATCATTTTTGGAAACACGGCACGATAGTGAATATGAGGTTTTAAAAACTGCTCGTTAACTCCACCGCCAAACAAAGAAATAACTGTTATATCAAATTTTTCTTTATCCATATTATTGACAAGGTTGACAAGCACCTTCTCGGCTCCACCCTGCCCTAAATCGTGTATAAGAAATAATACTTTTTTCACTATATTATCACCAATAAATTATTTTTCTTGTAAGTCCTCATAATTATATTCAAACTATATAATCAGCGGCTGATGATGCCACACTTGCTATTTCTTCGGAGACAACAGCATATAATCACTATATATTTATTCTCCTGAATACAACTAATTAGTCTTATGAATGTTAAGGTTAACTCTATGTAAAACCTGATATAATTTTACCGGAACAAATGCTTTTAGCACATTCAGATATGGTTTGTAACACACCAAACCCTTAAATCCCATTAATCTGTAACCTCTTTTACAAGTCTTCGCAAAATTAAGACGTGCCTTATATGATCTTCTTTTTACCGCATTAACATCCTCTAAGATAACATACAATTCATCCGGCATATTATAGCCCCTGAATCCTGCAGCGAGGAATCTGCACCACAAATCCACATCTTCTACACGTATTACATAAGGCTCAAGCGAATAACCGCCAAGTGAATCATACACTCTCTTATATGTCATAATAGTCGCATGAGAAAATGCATTTTGCTTTAGCATGGTGTACTTATCAGGCTCAGGCACTTTTATAATAGATGCAATCTTCTTTTCACCGTCAGAAACGGTTACTCCTGTACTTACCAAGTCATACTCAGGATGCTCTTTTAAAAACTCAACCTGCTTTTCAAATCTCTGTGGTAATGACCAATCATCTGCATCCATTCTTGCAACAAGATCGGTCTCAACGTACTTAAGACAATGATTAAGCGAATAGGGCAACTGTTTATTGCCATCGTTTTGAATAATCACAAACTTGTCAGGATATTTCTCCTTGTACTCGTTGAGGATATCAAGTGTACCGTCACTGGAGCCGTCGTCACAACAAATCATAACCCAATTTGTATATGTTTGGGCAAGTATGGAGTCTATTGACTTTCTGACTGTCTTTTCGCAGTTGTAACATGCCATAATCACAGAAATTTTATCATTCATAATCTTATCTCCAATTCACGCAAACCAGCTCATTATTTAAGAGCTTTGATTCAAACTCATAACAAACCTTATCATCTGATTCTTCAGTAATAGTAAATCCTATATTTTGCAAAGTATTTCTGAGCAGTATGTTCTTTTTAGTCTTACTCACACAGAATGTACCGAGCTCACAACTCTCTGTTTCAAGCAAAGCACTGAACAATGCACTTTCAACGAACTTACCCGCAACCCTACAGGACATTGCAAATTCAGTAAATATCAGCTCTTTATTCCGGGTCTTATACTGACCGAAGCCCACAATACCGTACGAACCAAAATCATCTTTACAGGACAACGCAAAGTTAGTATGATTTTCTCTCTTTAACACAGCATCATACTCTTGCTGAGTGTACTTTTTGCCCGATAAATTGAGCTGATTGGTACGAACCAGAAGTTCATAGCATCTTATTTTTTCATCTTCTGCCAGGGGCTCGAAAAGCTCAATGCAAATATTACATTTTTTTAGAAACTCAACAGTATCACTGTTGTCTGAAGACTGCATAAGCTGATTACGCTTTTCTTCAGCCTTATACATAGCACGGCGGTTTCTGCTCTCCTCAGTTATGATAACATTAAACTCAGGCTTTGAAATCAACTGTGCAACCTCAATAGCATCATACACCCTTACTTGCGGTAGGGCATCTTTGACCTGATTTCTCTCAAACACTGAATCATCAATGAGCGCTAAAGCATCTATGCCTATGTTGAGACTTTTGGCAATCTGCTCCATAGAACCGCTTTTTGCGTTCCAATGTATCTGTGGATATATAAAATAATCAGAAACACCCAATCTTTCTACCACAGGCCACGCTGAAGCGTAGTCATTTTTACTGGCTACAGACTGGATAACGCCTCTTTCGTCCAATGCTTTTATGGTCTCTATCACATCGGGGTTAAGGTGTAATTTTTCGGGATCGTCAGTTTCTATCAACGTACCGTCCCATAATGTGTTGTCCAGATCCCACACAACACATTTGACTTTTTCTGCCGGCTTATCTGATACTACAGGTTTGCCTTTTACAAAATCGCACCACAAAATATCAATTTCTGCTTCCAAATCATTTTCAGGATAGATTTTCACGATATAATTTGCTGTGCTGCAAGCCTTTGTAAGCTTTGATTCGTCAAGAATAATCAGATTCTCACCCGGTTGCAGAGTAAGTGCAACCTTGAACACAGGTGTATGACTGTCATAAACCTCCATAATCAGGTTAAATGCTTCGTTTTCAAAGCTATAACCATGAAAAACAAAAGCATCAGCCTTATTATCAAGACCCTTTAATCCTCTGAGTTTTTTTCTTCTTAAAAACTCACGTATTCTGATTGCCTCCCACTTTAATTTTATCGGCAATTTAGAATTAGAGATTCTTTGTAAGGTGTTGCCGAGTTTATGGTTTTTAGCAGTAAGCTTTTCATACTGTGAGTTATCAAGCATAGCAGGGAATATGATAGTCATCATGTTCGCCCACTTGCGAAACTTAACTCTGGCACCCTGACCACAGCAACCTTTATGGTTTTTGTATGTATATACACCGTTTTCAAAACGCATACATCTGCCGTCACTGCGGGCAATATAGTGAACACAATTACTGAAACAAACAGGAGCAGAACACTCTAAACAGTGCTCCTCCCACATTGTAGGTCTTGCGGCTGACACTTTATATTCATTTGAAACACTTCTATCATAGTGAGGCTTATTAATAACCTTTGAACTATCCGCATAATAGAACTGATACATCTGATATCTCCTTTAATTCTCTGTGGAAAAATACTCTGTAGCTTCTCTCATATTCATACTGACCATACCATACTCATTCTTGAGTTGCTCATAGTAACCGAATATTTCATCAAGTTGTTTCAAGTGAAAATCTGTTTTCACGCCAATGTTGTGTGGATGCCACCACAGATGGAAAACAAGGTTGTTCTTAGCCGCGTGAAGCATCTGCTTTTTGATGCGTCGTATCTTGAGTCTTTCAAGAAACGCAAGCGGTTTAAAATAAGGCTTGTACATTCTCGAACCGGTAAAATTCCAAACACCGTATTCTTTCTTTGGTATGTATCCGCCCTGCCCTGTCAGTGGGAAATATACATCCATCAATCTCAGCACTTTCATAAGCGGGTTTATCTTTACCTTTTTGTGAATCCAGTCATTCTCCTCATCACGGTAAGCTTTAAGCCCCAGCTTTGAAAACACCTGTGTATATTCTTCTTCACACTGATTTCTTGGCAAAACAAGAGAAGTCAATGTAAAACCTTTACTTTCAGCCAGTTCAACCGCAGCTTTCATATCCGCTTCAAACTGCTCAACAGTCTGTCCGCTTTCTCTGCAATAATAATGAGAGAAAGTGTGACTTGCTATTTCCTGACCTTCGGTTTTTGAAATTTTCTCTATAAGGGAGGGAGCATAATAACATGGTGCTTCTTCCTCGTTTTCACCAATACTGCCAAAGCATCGGTATGTAGACAAAACTTCCTTATCATATGCAGGTTTCATAGAATCCTGTGGAAAATACTTTTTCAGTTTGCTGTAATCATCAGCAAACAAAAAGCCAACTGTCGCCCATGTGCAATGAACTCCGTGCTTTTCAAACAGTTTAAGGAGCCTTGGAATAGCTTTTCTGCCACCCATAATATTTTCTTTATAATCTTCTAACGCAATGCAATCCTGCATTCCCCAAAATAACTCAAAGTCAAGTGATGTTATCAACATTGGTTTATTCATATCTTTCACCCTCTTAAATCAAACCCCAAGTCATATGCATCTGATAATAATAATATCCTAAATATCCACATACCAATGCAATATATACAAACGTCTTTGCCCTTTCTTTAAACAAACTCTCTATCTGCCAAGGTAGCAAGATATATCCGAAAAGCGAACAATAAATCGGAAGTCTGCCTACAATTATTCCACTTATAAACATCGAAACAAGATACAAACCTGCAGATATAATAGACATATTAGTACAAATATTTACAACCACATTATCAGAGGCTTGTATCTTCTTGCGTTCAAAGAAAGATATGATAGCAGGAAGTGAATAAACAAGCACCCTGATCGGATTAGTACCATCATCATTATTAGCAGAAAATTCCGAAACTGTATCTTTATATTGTGTGTCCGCGAGCGCACCATCTAACCACGATGTAAAACTGCCCAAAAAAACTATAACCAACAACACAGCTATAATAAACATCAAAGTCTTTTTATTCCACGCCTGCCCCTGTACAATAAAAACAATCGGTATCATAATCAGTGCAGACATATGCATTGTAGATGCTAAAAGAATCAACAAAATCGCCGAGACGTATTTGCGCTTAATAATAAAAGGCGTCGCCGCAAAAACGATAACAACTGCCAAAAATTGTCTTATACCGTTATACATCCAACCTATATAGTCAGCAGATGCAACAAATAAAAACACTGACAGTATATAATTTATTGAATATTTTCTGAATACCGATGCAATAATAGTACCTTGAATCGCGGCAATTATAAAAAAGTACAAAACATCTCGTTTTCCGATTATCATCTTAATTATGCTGGCGAAAATAATAAAGCCTTTATCTTTTTCTACTTCAGGCAAATACTCTTTTAATTGCGAAAAACTCTCCGGAAATACATTTAAGAAATTGGATCTGTAAGATAGTGTATCTGAAAAATTATCTCTCGTTGCTGCCATAATGATTATAGGCAGAAAAACAATAATAGCAAAAATCCAGGGATAACGCTCCTCCTCGACCCCACATACAGGCTCCGTTCTTTTAAATTTCCAGTAATCGGCAATCCAGGCGCAAACACCTATCCATATTAGTATTAAAATATACTCTGACATAATTTGCACTCCTATTACCTAAAACCAACAAAAATCAATATATTTTGATTTTCGTACAATATGGGGGTCAATCACATTGGCTATATTCTACTCTCTATAGAAAAAACGGCACAGTACCTAATAATCTCATTATATTCCTTAATATTTTACAACAAAACATATATAATGTCAAATAAAACATAGTTGCCGTAAAAATAATTTTCACTTCAAAAATGCCTTGTTTGTGCGATTTTTTTGCCGGTCGTAAATTAGCGAAGAAAAAGTGTAATTTTTGAGATTGATATGAATTTCCGCGATTTAAATTTGCATAAATACCATTTGAAAAGACACTAAAAGCAGCTTGTTGCTTAAAACCATAAAATCATTTAATTCTCAACTGACGTATTTATCTGTCAGTCCTGTTTTCTATGTTCAAAAAACAACAATTTTTCAATATTTTAAGGCTTTTGCTCAAAAACAAACGAGGCTCACTTTTTTCTGTGAACCTCGGTTTTATTTAGGCTGTTTTTACAGTCTCATTATTATTTAAGCATATTTTTAATAAGCTTCAGCTGATTTTCCACATCCTTTTCGGTAACGGGGATAATAACCGAATGCTTGCACATTCCCTCAATAATCCAGCAAATCTGCTTAGCGGTAGATTTTACGTCCTTACAATCGTAAATTTCCGCCTTGTTGCCCATTCGTATAAGTTCTTCTATAATCTTAAGGCAATCCTCGGCACGCTTCTTAGCAATTTCTCTGCCGTTTTCGGTGTTTGAGGCAAACTCTGTAATAGCGTTATCTATGCCAAAGTCGCTTTCAAGAATACTGTTCATTCTGTGCTCAAGGTACACCTCAAGGATTTTATCAGGCGAAACCTCTCCGTCTTTTGCTTTTTGCAAGGCGTTATAAGCCATTTTCTGCTCACGCTCTATAATAGCGGTAAATACCACCGCAGTAGAAGAATAATGCCTGTAAAGTCCGCCTCTTGATATCAATGCCGCGGCACATATATCTTTCATTGTTACTGCCGTAAAGCCTCTCATAGCGAAGAGGCCTTCGGCGGCATCAAGAATTCTCTTGTCGGTTGCCATTCCTTTTGCTCCCATTTTCACACCCCTAATTAAAATTCAAAATATTATCTGCCTTTTAATTATAGCAAAAAGAAAAACAATTTGCTACATTTTGGTAAAATTAGGCAAATAAATGGTAACACTTGTATTTAATTTGCAGAGACAAATGGGAAATCATTATAAAAAAGCACTCCCCGATTTATGGGGAGTGCACAACAAATTACTCTGTCATAAAGAGAACGCCTAATGTAGCAGGGCCGCAATGGCTTGAAATAGTACAGCTTGCACGGGTGCAGAAAACTTCTTTAAAAATACCTTTGCTCTTAACGTGCTCTACTGCTAAATCAACAATACCTTCCTTGTCAGAAGAGTATGTAACGAAAACTCTGTCGGTTTTAATATTATCATAAGCGGCTAAGGTATCGTCAATATAATCTGTAATAACCTTTGTAAGTTTGCCGCGGTATTTCTTTGTAACACCCATTGCACCGTTTTTGGAGTTATCTACGCCAATACAGGGCTTAAGTCCTAAAAGATTTGCACCGAAAGCCGCAACGGCTGAGCATCTGCCGCCTGCCTTCATAAACTCAAGAGTATCTAAAATAAAGCTTGCGTGGTTTTTCTGGTTTAAAGCTCTTACTTCCTCAGCAATCTGAGCCGCAGGCATGCCCTGCTGAGCCCTAATCGCAGCCTCAATTGTTAAGAGGCCTGCACCTGTGCTTAAAGAGCAGGAGTCAATGGTGTGAAGCTTGCCGCCAAGCTCCTCAGCGGCTAAAACAGAGCTTCTGTAGCTTACAGAAAGAGAAGAGCCAAGGCTTACGTAAACAATTTCGTAGCCCTCTTCAATATAAGGCTTGAAGGTATCAATAAGCTCTTCGCTGTTAATAGCGGCTGTTTTGGGCAGCTCCTTGGTTTCATAATAATGATCAAAAAGCTCGGTGGTAGTAATGTTTACGTTATCTTCGTAGGTTTTACCGCCTAAATTGATATGCATAGGGATTGTCTTGATGCCGTATCTTTCGTAAAGCTCAGGGGTAAGGTCGATTGTGCTGTCAGAAAAAACTAAAACCTTGTTACTCATAGTAAAAGCTTCCTTTCAAAAACGCAAAATAAATATTGTACAGTCAAAATAAATATGCTAAAATAAAGCTACACTAATTATATACTATAATTTAATTTTTTTCAATAAGGCGGCGAAATATTATGGTAAAAAAATACACCTACGGCTCACCTTTTTTTACAGGTGCAGTTGTTGAAAATATTAAAGCCGAGGCTACTGCTATTCCCTATTTTGAGGTAAGCACGGCCGAGGGCATTTCATTTGAATTTAAAATGAGCGACAAAGACATTGTTTACGGCTTAGGCGAAGCTACCAGAGGCATTAACAAACGAGGATACGTATACAACTCCTACTGTAGCGACGATTTCTGCCATATGGAAACTACCAAAAGTCTTTATGGTGCTCACAACTTTATTCTTATAGAGGGTGAAAAAACCTTTGGTGCTTTCTTTGATTATCCTACCAAGTTAACCTTTGACATCGGCTTTACAAAAGCTGACACCCTCAGGGTTTACTGCGATAATGCTGACATTGATGTTTACATTATCGAGGACGGAAATCCCATTGAAATTGTAAAAAGCTTCAGAAAAATCATCGGCAAAAGCTATGTGCCTCCCCGCTGGGCAATGGGTTATATGCAGAGCCGTTGGAGCTACTACACAGCCGATGCTGTACGTGAAGTTGCCAAAAATTACCGCAAAGAGGGCATTCCCCTTGACGCTATTTTCCTTGACATCGACTATATGGAAGACTACAAGGACTTTACCGTAAGCAAAGAGCGTTTTGGCGATTTGCCTGAGCTTATTGCTGAAATGAAAGCAGAAGGCATCCGCCTTGTTCCCATTATTGACGCAGGCGTTAAGATTGAAAAAGGCTACGATATTTACGAGGAAGGTCTTCAGAAAGGCTACTTTTGTGTTGACAAGGACGGCAAGCCCTTCTCGGCTGGTGTATGGCCCGGCCTTACTCACTTCCCTGATTTTCTTAATGAAGAGGCAGGCCTTTGGTTTGGTCTTAAATACAAGGCTCTTACTGATTTAGGCATTGAAGGCTTCTGGAATGATATGAACGAGCCTGCGATTTTCTATTCCGAACAAGGCATTGAGCGTTTCTACGAAAAGCTTGCGGAAATTACAAACGGCGACAAATCTGTAGACAACTACAACAAAATCAAGGACATTGTAAACGGCTTGCAGAATTCTCAGGAGGACTACAACTCTATTTACCACAACGTAAATGGCAAGCTCATAAAGCACAACGACATTCACAATATGTACGGCTACAAAATGACTGAATGTACTGCAAAGGCTTTAGAAAAAATCAGACCTGATGAGCGTACACTTCTTTTCTCCCGTGCTTCTTACGTTGGTATGCATCGCTCTGCCGGTATCTGGACAGGCGATAACTTCTCTTGGTGGTCTCACATTCTTTTAGAGCTTAAGCAGTTACCTGCTCTTAATATGTGCGGTTTCCTTTATGTTGGTGCTGATTTAGGCGGTTTCGGCTGTGACGCTTCCCGCGACCTTGTTCTAAGATGGTTGGGATTAGGCATTTTCACACCTCTTATGCGTAACCACGCCGCCCTCTGCACAAGGGATCAGGAGTGTTATCAGTTTGAAAATCCCGAGGATTTCAAAAATATTATCGAACTGAGATACCGCCTTCTTCCCTACCTTTACAGCGAATTCTTAAAGTGTGCAGAGAAAAACGAAATGTTCTTCAAACCCTTAAGTTTTGAGTACAAGGACGACGAAATGGCAAGGAACTGCGAGGACCAGCTCTTTGTAGGTAACGAGCTTATGATTGCCCCTGTTTACACCCAGAACGCTATTGGCAGATACGTTTATCTGCCCGAGGATATGCGTGCAGTCCGCCTAAAGAAAGGCGGAGAGCTTCAGTTTGAGGATATGAGCAAGGGCCACCACTTTATTGAGATTCCTCTTAACGAGGTTGTGTTCTTTATTCGTAAGGATAAGTGCATTCCTCTGGCAAAGTCTGCACTTTCAACAGATGCTATGGACTTCGATTCTCTTGAGCTTATTGGCTTTGAGGGGGCAAAGTATGAGCTTTATACTGACGACGGTATGAGCTCTGATTTAAGTAAAATTGAAATTAAAACGTTAGAGTGATATTAAGGGGCGATTGAAAAGTCGCCCCTTGAGTAAAAACAAAAGCCCCGCCGTTAAGCGAGGCTTCAAATATATCAAATTTTTCCAAAGTCGAAAATATCCTCAGTAATTAAAGGATGATTTCGCCGTCTACTGTGCCTGTTAAGCCTGCAGCGTTGGACTCGTCAGTGTCGATATGCATTGCAGGGAAGAACTTGTCGCTAACACGGCAAACAACATCGCCGAAAGTAGTCTCTCTGCCTGTACCCATACCAACCTTAACGGATACAATCTGCTTGTCCTCTACACCGAACTCAGCAGCTGCTTCGGGAGTAAGGTGGATGTGACGCTTTGCAGCAATAACACCCTCAGTAATGTCAACCTCACCCATAGGGCCAACGAGCTTGCAACCGGGAGTACCTGCAACGTCGCCGGACTCACGGATAGGAGCTGCGATACCGAGCTTTCTTGCATCTGTAAGAGCAACCTCAACCTGGTCGCAGGGTCTTACAGGACCGAGAATAGACATAGTAACGTCACCCTTAGGGCCAACAACCTTCACCTTCTCTGCACAAGCAAACTGACCGGGCTGAGAAAGGTCCTTCTTGTTGGTAAGCTGAGCGTCTTTGCCGAAAAGTGTTTCGAGAGTAGACTGACATACGTGGATATGTCTTGCAGAAGTTTCTACCATGATTTTCATTAGAATTACCACCATTCATTAAATTTTTAACAATGTTATTTTACACCTAACTGCGACAAATTTCAACTCTTTTATCTATTTTAGGAGGGATTAAATGTATAAAAACTGGGAAGATTTAAAGGACGCTTGTAAGCTTTGCACAAAATGCGGACTTTGCGAGGACAGAACCAACGTAGTATTCGGAGTTGGCGTAAAGGATGCCGAGGTTATGTTTATAGGCGAGGGCCCCGGCGAGAACGAGGATTTACAGGGCGAGCCTTTTGTAGGCAGAGCAGGAAAGCTTCTGGACAAAATGCTTGAAGCCGTTGACTTAAGCCGTGAAAAGAACATTTACATTGCAAATATGGTAAAATGCCGCCCGCCTAAAAACCGCGACCCCAAGCCTGAGGAAACCGACCTTTGTATGGATTGGCTGAGAAATCAGGTTATGCTTATGAGGCCTAAAATTATTGTATGCTTAGGCAGGATTGCGGCGGCTAAACTTATTAAGGCTGATATAAAAATCACCAAGGAGCACGGAATTTGGTTTGATAAAAACGGAACTCTCATGATGGCAATGCTCCACCCTGCCGCACTTTTACGCGACCCAAGAAAGAAGCCTGAGGCATTTGAAGATTTACTGACACTTCAGGAAAAAATCAAAGAAATCTGTGACCACACATATTGAGGCAACTATGGAAATAAAAGTTTATGATAAGCTACCCACCTATGCTGTGGAAATAAGAATGCAGGTGTTTGTTAAGGAGCAAGGCTTTTCCAAAGACCTTGAGCTTGACGAAAACGAGCAGAAATCTACCCACCTTGTAGGCTTTTTAGACGGGCACTTTGCGGCAACCTCAAGATTTTTTTATGACGAAAACCACAAAGCCTACCTTATAAGCCGAATTGCAGTTATGAAGGAGCACCGTGGCAATGGCTTAGGTGCTGAAATTGTAAAAGCCGCTGAGGAAGAAATCAGAAAACTTGGCGGAAAGCGTACAGTAATACATGCTCAGCTAAGAGTCAAGGAATTTTACGAAAGCTTAGGCTACTGTGCTTTTGGCGAAATTGACATTGAAGAAGGCGTTGAGCACATAATGATGCAAAAAAATCTGTAACAAAGCATAACAAAACCCCCGAAGGCTTAGCCTTCGGGGGTAACTTGTTGTTCGACAATTATATATTATCTGTCAATCAGACTGAAAGTAGAAAAGTAAGATTTAAATTACTCAGTTACCTTCTTGCGAGCGAAGAAAACTACGCCTGCAGCAGCGATCATCATAGCAACAGCGATAACAACGATAGTTGTCTCCTGGCCTGTGGATGTTGTGCCGGGTGTGTTAGGAGTAACGGGCTTATCTTCCTTGGGAGCTTCGGACTTAGCCTTTTCCCACTTAACTTCTACGCCTGCATCCTTGATGAGCTTCTCAGTTGTATCCTGAGAAAGACCAAGAGCTGTGGACATATCGTCGATGATAGCCTGATCCTCTTTGCCGCTGTATGTTCTAGCGTCATCGAGCCAATCTGCGAGGAAGTCTGTGAAGAGCTTCTCAGCTGTAACTCCGGGGGGGAGACATGTACCGATGAGGTTACCGATAGATGTTACCTGCATAACGGGACCGAAAGCAGACTTATCCTGGTTCTTCCAGAATGCAGCAACTGCTGTCTTGGAGCTATCCTGGGGATTTTCATAGATTGTACCGTCAGCATAAAGTGTGTCGCCGTAGCAAGCTGTTGTCATAAGTGTGTCGTATGTCTGGAGACCGATATCTACGCTGAAGATTACACCGTAGTATACGCCGTCTGTAAGTGTGCCA
>JAZTWD010000011.1:0-7670 GCA_045635685.1 Ruminococcus sp. | reverse complement strand
AGGGTCTTGAGAAGCTTTTGTTTATATGTCCTGAGTGCGGAGCTTACGAAACCCTTTCTTCAAAGGGCGACACCGTCACCTGCAGTAAATGTAAAATGTCCTTTAAGTATGCCGACACAGGTTTTATTGAGGGCATAAAGTTTAAAACCGTCACAGAGCTTTCAAAGTGGCAACAGCTTAAAATTGCAGAGGACGTGAAAAAGGGCAAGGCATATTCGGCAGAAAATGTTACCCTTTCTACAGTTAAAAACCATGTGGAAACAGAGGTTACCAAAGGAAAACTTACCATTACTCCCCATAGTCTTGTTTGTAACTCGGTGGAAATCCCCATAGAGGGCATCTCCGATTTGGCTATGCACGGACAAAACGCCCTTGTTTTCTCGGTGGGCAAGGAGTACTTTGAGGCTATTACCCCAAAGGACGCCAATACACTTAAGTTTATGCTCTATTTCAGATGCGTAGACGAAAATAAAATGTCGGAGGAGGTAAAATAATATGGATTATTCAGCAGCAAATACCTCTCTGTGGAACCCTGTGATTCAGCTTGGTATCATGGCGGCGCTTATAATTCTTTCAAATGTTTTAAGGCGAAAAGTTAAGTTTATCAGACAAAGCCTTATGCCTACTGCGGTTATTGCAGGTTTTATTCTGCTTATAATCAAAACCACAGGCTTGGTTTATATTGACCCTGTTTTTCTTGAGAAGGTTACTTACCACGCCCTTGGCTTTGGTTTTATTGCGCTTTCTCTTAAAGTTCCCGAAAAAGACACCTCGGAAACCGCCATTACAGGTGCAAAAAGCGGTGCCCTTATAGTCGGCACATACCTTGTGCAGGCTGTGGCAGGTTTAGCAGTTACACTTACCCTTGCATATACCTTTATGCCCGGTCTTTTCAAGGCAAGCGGAGTTTTACTCCCTATGGCTTACGGTCAGGGTCCCGGTCAGGCTAATAATATCGGCACCCTTTATGAGCAGGCAGGTATGGTTGGCGGTAAGACCTTCGGCCTTTCACTTGCGGCGGCAGGCTTCTTGTGTGCTTGTATTTGCGGTGTTATTTATCTTAACATACTCAGCCGAAAAGGTAAGCTTGTAAGAGTAAAGGAAAAGCGTACTATTTCAGGCTCGGTTACTGTTGATACATACCAGCACGAAAACGAAATTCCCATTGCAGAGTCTGTTGATAAATTCAGCATTCAGGTTGCTTTGGTTGGTATGGTTTACCTTGCAACTTTCCTGCTTACCCTTGGTATTGAGGCTCTGGCAGGTCTTGTGTCTGAAGGGCTTCAGAATACTGTAAGTTCTTTCCTCTGGGGCTTTAACTTTATCTTAGGTTCACTTGTTGCTATTGTTGTCCGCAACTGCATTACAGGTTTAAGAAAAACCAAGCTTATGACTCGTCAGTATCAGAACAACTACCTTTTAAGCAGAATTTCAGGTCTTGCATTTGACCTTATGATTATCACAGGTATTGCAAGTATCAATATTTCTGACCTTCAGGGTTATTGGGTGACCTTTATCATTCTTGCTGTTGTTGGCGGTGCGGCTACATTTGTGTTTCTCAAAATTATGTGCGACAAGATTTACCCCAATTATAAGTATGAAGCATTCCTTGGAATGTTCGGTATGCTTACAGGTACAATAAGCTCAGGTGTTTTACTTTTAAGAGAAATCGATCCCGAGTTTGAAACTCCTGCTTCAAATCAGCTTGTTGTGGGCAGTTCCTTCGGTATAGCCTTCGGCTTCCCTGTGCTTCTGTTAGTAAAATATGCCGCCAACGGAGATACCGCTGTGTGGATTACTTTCGGCCTTGCTATCCTGTACCTTGTGGCACTTACACTTTTTATGCTCCTTGCAGACAGAAAGAAAAATAAAAAGAAATAAATAAGCAAATTAAAATCCATCGGTTATGCCGATGGATTTTTTATAGCCGTTTACATTAAGAAATATACCGATAACCCGAAATCCAATGACAAATAAGTTTTAATGAGTATAATCATAATTGAAGGAGGTAAGATATGAAATTCAGAGTATTTATTGACAAAGAAAAAGACGAAGAAATTGTTGCCACAGTTCATAAAAGGACAAAGCTCATTGACGAAATCGAAGAGTTAGTCGCCGGTGAGAATGCAACGGATGAAATTGTGGGTTACGACGAAAGCGGCATTGCGAGGCTTAACATTAAAAATATAGAAGCTTTTTATATTGAGAACGGCAAAACCTACGCAGTTTGCACCAATGGTCAGCGGTACAGAATCAGAAGTCCCCTTTATGAATTGGAAACTGTACTGCCACAGAATTTTAGGAAGATAAACAAATCGAATATAGCTAATATGAATCACATTGTCCGTTTCAGAACCACACTTGGCGGTGCTGTTGATGCTGAATTTAAAAGCGGTTTCAGCGATTATATTTCACGGCGTTGTTTTGCCGAACTTAAAAGGAGGTATTCATTATGAAAAAATTCTGGACAGAATTTTTAAAGAGAGGCTCTTTGTTTGCTTGGGGAGGTCCTGCAATTTTATGTATTGTATGGGCTTGTCTTAAAGGTGCAGGTGTTGTTGAAACACTTGATGTAAACACCGTTATATTGTCTGTTTTATCAAGCATTGTAATGGCTTTTATTGCGGCAGGCATTACGGTGGTTTATCAGATGGAGCAACTGCCAACAATCATGGCGGCACTTATTCATCTGGTTGTTCTTTATATAGATTATCTGATAGTATATATTCTCAACGGGTGGCTTCTTATAGATGCAATCTGGATATTTACTCTGTGCTTCATATCAGGCTTTGCTTTAGTGTGGGCTATTATATACTTAAGTATCAGAAAATCGGTTAAAAAGCTTAACTCGCAATTTTTAAAGTAAAAACTATAGTAAAAAAAGCACCAAGCTAACCGCTAAAGCGGAGGCTTTGGTGCTTTTAAAATACAAAAAATTAAAGTAAAGAAATCAGTTTGTCCACAGCTTCATCTGTGGTTGCCCAGCTTGAGGCAAAGCGTACAACTGTGTGGTTGTCGTCATATTTTTCCCAGAATCCGAAAGAAACAGACTTCTTTAATTCCTGCATTTTTGTGTTTTCAAGAACAATGAAAATCTGATTTGTAACAGTTTCAATAAAGATTTGGTAGCCTTTTTCTTTAAAGGCCTTTCTCATTCTGTCAGCTTTGTCAATGGCATTCTTGGCGATTTTAAAGTATAAATTATCGGTGAAAAGTGTATCGAACTGAACGCCTAAAAGCCTGCCCTTTGCAAGTAAAGCGCCGTGCTGTTTAATGCTTGTGAAAAAGTGCTTGGGGGCATTGTTATGGGTAAAGACCACAGCTTCGCCGCAAAGTGCACCTACCTTTGTACCGCCTATGTAAAATACATCGCAAAGTCTGGCAATATCTTTAAGGGTTACGTCGGTGCCGCTGCTCATAAGTCCGTAGCCAAGCCTTGCACCGTCAAGGAAAAGTGGAATTTCGTACTTTCTGCAAATATCGGAAATAGCGGTTAACTCACTTAGAGTGTAAAGTGTGCCGTACTCAGAGGGATGAGAAATGTAAACCATACCGGGGAAAACCATATGGTCATGGTTGTCGTCATTGTAAAAAGTTTCCAAAAGATTTTTAAGGTCATCAGCATCCATTTTACCAAGGTGGTGGGGAACCGTCAGAACCTTGTGGCCTGTAAATTCCACAGCACCTGCCTCGTGGCCTTCAATGTGGCCTGTGGTGGTGCTGATTGCTCCTTCATAGGGTGCAAGCACAGTGTCTACAACAAGCTGGTTTGTCTGAGTGCCGCCTGCAAGTAGGAAAACCTGGGCGTCCTCAAGACCGCAGGCTTTTTTTATTTTTTCTTTGGCACTATCGCAGTATTTGTCGCATCCGTAACCGCTTAACTGTTCAAAATTAGTGCGTACAAAGGCATCAAGTATAAGGGGATGTGCACCCTCGGTGTAGTCACTTTCAAAAGAAAACATAGCAAAAAATCCTTTCGTAAATAATTAAATATAGGTTATTATAATTTCTGCAATTAAAACTGTCACTGTGGCGGCAACCGCTACTACAGTCAGTCCCTTACCCTTAACAGCAAGGAGTATGGCAACCAAAAGCCCTGAAGAAGCAGCGATTATATTTCCTGTTGCGTAAAGTGCCGCAGGAAAGGTCATAGCCGAAAGCACGGTGTAGGGGATATAATAAAGAAATGAGCGGATAAATTTATTTTCGATTTTCTTTTTAACAGCCGCAAAGGGAATAGCTCTGATTAAATATGTAGAACCTGCCATAATCAGAAGGTAGATGAAAAAGCTTTTGTTATCCATTGTCAGTTTCCTCCTTTACAGGGAAAACTATTGCACCAAAAACCGCCGCCAAAATTGCACAAATACAAACAGCTAAGCCGCTTGATACAGAGCTGAAAACAGGAACATAGTAAAATATACAGCTAAGAGTTATTGCTACCCCAACTACCAGAAGCAAGCTGAGTGACTCTTTGGTTTTTGGTGCTACAATGGCAACAAACATTCCGTAAATTGCAATGCACAAAGCACTCATAATTATAGCAGGCAGAACATTGCCCAGAACACTTCCAAGTAAGGTTCCCAAAGCCCAGCCGACGTAAGGGAAAACAGTAAGACCTGAGAAAAACTTAACACTTACTTCCTTTTCGTTTGAGGCAACGGCGAAAATTTCGTCGGTCATAAAAAAGCCTAAAATCCAACGCTTAAGTCCTGTGAACTGAGGCGTAACCTTTTGTGAAAGAGACACCGACATAAATGAATACCGAACGTTTATTGTAAGCTGGCTTATAAGCATATCAAGATAAAGTCCGGGGTTTACCATAATGCCGATACCCGCAAGCTGGCCTGCGGAGGTCAGGTTGGTCATAGATATAATTACCGCCTGCCACCACTCAAAACCAAGGCTTATTGCCATAATTCCAAAGGCAAAGGATACAGAAAGATATCCAAGCCCTATGGGAATACCGCCCTTAAGCCCTTTAATAAAATCTTTCATTTCAAAACCTTGTTTCCTGAAAATATAAGGTTATTTTATCATAAGCTCTAAATTAATTCAATAGTTATAAAAAAGCTGACAGAGTGAAATCTGTCAGCTTATTTTAGTGAATTTTATATTTTAAAGAGAAATCTGCACTTTCGCCTGCCACCATAAGGTTGTATATGCCTACGGCACTATTAACGGTGTAGCTCTGGTCAGATTCGTTAAGGTTAAATTCGTGGACGATTCTATTATTTTCTACTACTGCAACTTTAAGGTTACCGTCCTTTACCTCTAATTTTTCAATGGTTATTGTGTCGCCAATGCCTGAGTGAATGCTTGTATCAAGCTGTTCAACACCGGAAAACTTATTTGAAGAGCAGGTGTAGGTTTTGGTCAAGTTGTTTTTAGATGTAACAATGCCTGTTGAGCTCATATCAAAATTAACTATGTTTTCGTTGGTTATGGTCTGAAGTGTAAAATTTTCAGCACCGTTGGTGTCTTCAATCTGCTCGGCAGGGGTACCCATACACATTAATACGATGAAAACAACAACTATAGCAATAGCAATAATACCGAAAATCAAGTTGACTATGGGATTTCTTCTGAACAGAGTGGGTCTGTTAACAGGATTAAAGCTTATGTTCATAGCCTTTACTCCTATCAGTCGAAGCTGATATTAATACCATTGCTTGAGCTACCCTTGTTTACTGAAATGTAGGGAGAGATAGCTCTGGCAGTATTAAAGATAGGCATAGACTGAATGTAGATTTTACCGGGGCCTGTGATTCTTGTGTGAAAGAAACCTTCGCCGCCGAAGAACATATTTTTAGCGCCTTTCACGGTCTGAATGTCCATTGTGCAGGTGTCGCTCATAGCGGCAAGATAACCTGTGTCCACAATCATACTTTCATTAACACCAAGCTCGTATTCTTTGCAGTAGCCGTCAATCTCAACGAAAATTGTGCCGTTGCCTGTAACCTTCTGCATAATAAAGCCTTCACCGCCTACTAAGCCTGCAGAAAACTTCTTCTGAAAGAAAATAGAAAGATTTAAGCCTTTTTCCATAGCAAGAAAGCCGCTTTTCTGAACAATAAGGCCCTCGCCGTCTTTAAGCTCAAAGGGGATGATAGAGCCGGGAAAACTTGAGGCAAAGGCAATCATACCCTTACCGCCCTGAGGTGTGTATTCGTTAAGAAAAATTGAGTCGCCGCTGAAAAGTCTGCCCATTGCTTTTTTGAATCCGCCTGAGTGAGTTTCCATATTCATATTAGGGCTCATCCAACTCATAGAACCACGCTCGGTGCAAATGGTCTGACCCTGTTCGGGGTAGCAAATAACTACAGGCAGATTACCGCCTTCAATTGTATAATTTAACATGTTTATTTCCTCCAAATATATTCTATCAAGATTTGCTTGAATAATATTTTTGATTATACCTATTTATCGGGTTTTCGCAACCACTTGGGATAAATTAGCTATTTTTGGGGTGGAAAATGTGCGTAATATATCCTGCGGATAAGAGCAAAACAAAACGGCAGAGAAAATCTCTGCCGTTAAATTTAAAGTAGTATTATTAAATTATTCCCACCCATTTTCGGGATTCTTCTTTGGCTTATTTATGCTCTAAATATTATCCCAAATGTCAATTTTGAAGCCACTTTTCCACCCATTATTTCATTTATCAAAATTTTTGTTGCAAAAAATGTTGCAAAATCGCTTGCGGGATGGTGCCGAGTGGCTGTGATGTTGTCATAAGGAACTGCGGTTTTATATGCCGTATTACCTGTTTCACAAAATGTCTTTTGCGCTTTGTTGCTTTTGCTTCAGCATTTTATTGAGTTTTGCAGCATTCCTTTTGATAATGGAATAAATGATTGCCCAAATAACGATATAGCCTACAACAAAAACTGCTGAGAAGACTATAATCGGTAGTGCACCAAAGTCAAGCCAATCGTTGAGCAGATAGGTGACGAGGTAGCTGATATATAAAATACCGCCGTGAATCAGAATCGCCACCATCAAGGGCAATCGTTCGATTTGATAAATAGCATTCATGCCGCCTGCAATAAAGGCAAGTGCAGTGATTGAAAAGATACCAATGCAAACCTGATTTACAGATAGCGTTTCAACAGCGGCAGTCTGCTGCAATATCAGATATACAATAGCCAAAACAATCGGACCGATACCGGAAGCAATCAAGCCACGGCGCAAAAATTCTAAAATAAACTTTTTCATACTCCTTCGTACCTCCTTTTGATTTCCGCAAAACAACGTCGGGAAACATATTCCCGATAACCGCACCGAAACACGGCATCCACACCGCCGCTGAACACCGCATCAAATCGTGCAATACAGTGTTCATTGGCAAGGGTAGATTTGTTAATGCGGATGAAATAAGAGGGCAAAATATCCTCCAAATCACGAAGCCTGTCTTTGAGCGAATAATGATTGCCTTTGGTGTCAATGGCAATCACTTTTCTGTCAATTATGGTAACACATTCGATTTCCTGAAATGTGAGTTTCCGCATCTCGTCATCGCTGTATCCCATAATTCTGTCCGCACCGGAATAACCGCAGACAAGATCTTCTATCCGCTGTGTCAAAGAGGATGGAGCATGAACGATTGCTATGATTTCCTCATCTGCGTTTTTGTCGATAATAAGTTTGTATTTCATCGCCTCAAATCC
>JAZTWD010000010.1:0-16485 GCA_045635685.1 Ruminococcus sp. | reverse complement strand
CTCGTTATTTGCTGTCTGCTCGAAAAGCTCAGCAATCTGATTGTAGCCTTCTTTTCTTGCCTTGGAAGCAAAGTATGTGTACTTGTTTCTTGCCTGGCTCTCGCCTGCAAAAGCAGCCATTAAGTTAGCTTCGGTTTTTGTACCTTTTAAATCTTTCATATTAATTTCTCCTTTATTTTTATAAATTAGTAATCATTACTGATTTGCTGTGATTTAATTATAACTCATATCTTTGAGTTTGTCAACTATTTCGTGCTTTTTATACAAACAATTTATTGCACAAAGCATAGCATTAGCCGAAAGATAAGTAGGAAGCCCTAAGCTTTCAAGAAGCTTTTCGCGAATTTTGGCTGAATTTTCTCTGCCTGAAAGTCCCATTTCATACAAATCCATTTTGGTGATTTCTTCTCTTTTTTCAGGCTTTTCTTCGCCTAAAATCTCAGCACCGCACCGCCTTAAAGCATCTTTAATAATATCGGCACTTAAACCCTCTACCCCCAGTAATCCCTCTTTGGATGGAGCGGATTTTCGCTTTTCAACGCCTTTTACAAGGGGCACGTAGCATTGCTTGATTTTGCTTTTATCCGCAATGCCTCTTAAAAATGAGCGTATTACCTGGCCTGCTCTGTCCGGGTCGGTCATTAAAACAATGCCGTTTTTGGCGGCAATTTCCCGGATTAAAAACTGCTTTTCCTTATCGGCAAAAATACGAAATCCTTCAGTGGTGATTATGGGCGAAGCTATAAAATCCTTTAGTTTCATAAGGTCGTATTTACCCTCTACAACAATAGTTTCCTTAAGCTCAAGCATACTGCAGCTCCTTATTGGCAATAAGGGTAAGCTTTGCAATAAGCTTTTCTACCTCTGCCTCTTCATTAAGGGTTACCGTATTAAGGCGTGCACTCAAGTCAAGAATTTCAGCCATACTTTTACGTATAGCGTTGGTGGAAAGTCTTTCTGCCTTAGATTTTGACTTGTTTAAAACCCAGGTTCGGTTGCCGTATTTAAAGAAATCGGCTGTATCCTTCATATTACCGCCGCTTTCAGTAGTTACTCTTGCACGGTAAATGTCTACATAGGCAGTACCTAAAAGCCTTACAATGGTTCTGGGGTCTTCTTTAAGCTCAAAAAGCTTATAGAGAAGGCTGTAAGCTTTATCAAGATTTCCGAGGATTACAAAATCCATTAAGTCAAAAATCCTTGCCTCCAGCTTTTTGACCACTATCTTTTCAACGTCAGAAATATCTATTTCTTCTCTATCACCTGTAAAGGCTATTAATTTGTCAAGCTCGTTTCTGAGGGTCTGCAGGTTAGTACCGCAGTAATAAATAATCTTACTGGCTACAGGAAGGCTCAGCTTTTTGCCTTGCTTATCCGCCCATGTGGCAAGCTGATGCTCCAGAACCACGGCATCCCTCTGGTTAAGCTCGAAAACCTCGCCTTTGTTTTTAACAACAGCATCGCAGAAGGGTTTGAATTTACTCTTTTTTCCTGCTTCCCCTGTTTTTGAACTTGTGTCAAAAGTGGGATAAGAGAAAATCAGCACCGTGGTGTCGGGTACATTTAAAGCAACAGACTGCAAAGCCTCAAAGTCGGCTTTATCAAGCTTATTTATGTCGTAGTCATAAACCACAACGCAGTTACAAGGTGCCGTAAAAGCCACCGCACCGATAGCAACGCTTAAGGACTGCAGGTCTACCTCTTTTGTGAATTCGTGGAATGCAAATTCGTCAGGGGTTTCGCCTGCAACCTTTTTTATAAGCAGATTTGTGTAGTGCTTTACAAGGAACTTTTCGTCACCGAAAAGCACATATATATTATTGTATTTTTTCGAAGCAATATGCCCCTTAAGAACTTTTTCATCCGAATATGCCATAATTCTAACCTACAATATCAAAGTTAATAGTATCTGAAACCGCAACCGTGTTAACGCTTCTGTTTCTGAAATAATCAATAACCGCCAAAGTCTTAAAATCGTTGCCGTTTGATACAAGAGTTTTAAAACTTAAAAGCTCAATATTATCTATAAGCCCTGAGGTAATAAGCACGTCTGCCGTTCTCATTTCCTCGGGGATATCTTTTGCATCCCCTACACTTGGCAGGATAAGCACAGATGTATCTGCAACAAAAAGGTAAGTATACACCGCACCGTTTCTTTCAAAAATCCTCAGCAAAGCTTTATCCCAAAGCAGAATTTCACAGTCGCTTTTACTTATATTATCATACATCAAAACTTCTTTATAGTCAAACAAAGCCAAGTCATATTCATCGGTATTTTCAAGTGAATTTACCATAAGCTGTTTTTCGGTAAAAAGGCTTTCAAGAATCTGATCGGTTTCTGCTAACGCGTAAGCATCATCTGCCGAATACAAAAGCACGTTACCTTCCTTACTGCTAAGTATAACGCTCTGGCCGTATTTGGCAGGAGCTACATACAACGTAACCTTATTCTGAGAAGCTATTATATGCCCCAAAGAACCTGAAATAAACACAAGCACGCTCATAACGATGCAGATAAGGTGAAGTCCTTTGCCGTTACGCCTTATAAAATAAGCTGTAGCAAAAATAATAATCACAGCTAAAATCCAGAGTATTACAAAGCCGTAGTCCGCCTTTACATAAGCCATGGGAATTGAGGCAAAAAGCTTTGCAATGCAAAGTATGGCTTTACCCAAAATCTCGGCAAAAAATGCAAAGAAACCCGCTGCAAAAGGTACAGATATACAATAAAACAAAGCACATAAAGCAGAAGAAAGCATAAACCATTTTACCAGAGGTCCCACAAATAAATTAGCGAAAATCTGAACTAAAGACACCCTGCCGAAAAAGAGAATATTAACCGGCACGGTGCATACAGTTGCAGTAAAGGTGGTTGCAAACAACTCCGCGGCTTTCCGTACAGATTTGTTTATGCGTTTATGGTTGCTTTCGTGATAGGGTTTAAGTTTTTTGGTCAGGAATATATATAGTGGTTTTCTGAAAACTACTATTCCAAAGGTAGCAGAAAATGAAAGCAAAACTCCCACATCGCCTACTACATAAGGATTAAACAAACACAAAAGTATTGCCGCAAATCCTAAGGAGTTAAGGGAGTCGCCCTCTCTTTTAAAGAGCTTTGAAGCTATAAGCACAAAAAGCATTATAGCCGCACGGATTGAGGATTTGCCAAAACCTGTAAGGCAGAGAAAAAACAGTACAAACAAAAATGTAACCAAAGCATTTATATACTTATTCTTTAACCATTTGCTGAAAAGCTTGGAGCAAAGCAAAGTTATAACAGAAAGGTGCAAACCCGATACAACCACAATGTGGGTAAGCCCTGAGCAACGCAACGCCTCGTAGGTTTCGGTGCTAAAATTATTATCTCCCAGAAGTACCGCTGATGCAAGGTCAGCAGGATCCTCCTCAAGCTCATTATAGAATGCACTTCTGATATTTTGCCTCAGCTTTACAATGTAAAAATATAATGGTCTGTGCTCGGCTTCAATAACATCTACATATTCATAGGTATATGCACCTATATATACCTTATCGGCAAGGTATTCACCATAGTCTGCACTTTCAAGCTCTGCAGTAAATTTAAGAGTATCACCTATCTCACAACGCACTTCCCTTATAGTTCTGAGCACCAGCCTGATGCTTTTGTTTTCGCCGTTTATGGTTTTGGTTTTTACGGTGTAAAACAGCTTATCCTTGTAACTTTCGGGTTCATCAAGCAAAACCGCGGTAACCTCTGCATTATTACCATCAAATTCAGCCTGAATCGGCTCTACATAAAACTCAGTAAACATTGTAAAACCTATAACTGAAATCAGCACAACTGCAAAGAACGCAGGAAATTCAGGCTTTTTTCTAAGTTTTCTGACAGCTATTGATACTGCAAAACCTGCCGCAGACAACCCTGCCAGCCAATTAAGCCATACCGAATCGGCATAAAAACAGACCGTCAGCACAAGCATAGCGGTTAAACCTATAAGTGCTAACGGTCTTTTCATTTTAATCCAACTTTCTTATTTAAAAAATAAAGGAAGTTTTTCCAAGAATATAATATCGTCTCTGTCTGCAGCGTCGCCCTCGGCAAGAACTGCCGCTTTGCCAACCACATTGGCACCCGCCTTTTCGGCAAGCTCTTCTAAAGCTTTAAGGCTTTCGCCTGTGGAGATTACATCGTCTAAAATAAGAACTCTTTTGCCCTTAAGCTCGACCACTTCGCTTTCGCCTAAATGCAGAGTCTGCTCATTGGCAGTAGTAATAGACTTAACGGTAACGCTTAAGGGGTTACGCATATAAACCTTAAGGCCTTTTCTTGCTACAATAAACTTTCTGCAACCGATTCGTGCAAACTCGTAAGCAAGAGAAATGCTTTTAGCCTCGGCAGTAAGTACAACGTCGTGCTCAGGGCAGATTTTAAGAAGTGCCTCGGCACTTTTCTCGGTAATTTCAACATCATTGAAAAGGATAAAAGCGGCGATGTCAAGATGCTCGTTAACTTCGAACATCTCAAGCTCACGCTCTACTCCTGCAATTGTCATTTTATATGTGCTCATACCCTTGTCCCCTTAGTTAAGTTTCTCGGAAAGCTTTGTTCCGCCAATAAGGTGGAAGTGAATGTGCTTAACAGTCTGGGCACCGTTTTCGCCGCAGTTGTTAATAATTCTGTAGCCATCCTCTAAACCGCTGAGCTTTGCGATATGAGGAATTTTTGTGAAGATATAAGCGATAATATCAACGTTTTCTTCAGTAATATCATCAGCACAGCTAAGCACGTGCTCTTTGGGGATAATAACATTGTGAACAGGTGCACAGGGGTTAATATCCTTGAAAACAAGGATTTTATCGTCCTCATAAACCTTGGTTGAGGGAATTTCGCCTGCTACTATTTTACAAAAAATACAGTCCATTTTAATTCTCCTATAAAAAATAAAATCAAAGCAAACCCTAAGGCTTTATGCTTTGATTTTACTACAAAGAGTATGTCAATTCAAGTATTTGTATTAATTTACCTGAATAATTTTATGTTCGGAGTCAATCAGTCCATATATTCGCCGTCAAAGTCATTGTCACATTCACCGTCGTAATCACCGTCTACATCCGAATAATCGAAGTTTGACCTATTTTTCATGTAAAGTGAAATATCAAATTTATCTTTAATCATTTTTATCCCCTGCTGTCTTTTTATTTTGACGTAATAGTATCACAAACAAATTAAGCAATCAACTTTTAGGGATAAATTTAAACTTTACGGGATGAAATAAAACAAAAGCCTCTGAAAAGAGGATTTTCTTTCCAGAGGCAGATTAAATATTTAATTATGCTTCTTTTTTCTTAGCGGTGATTTTCTTTTCTTCGCCTTTTAAAATTCGCTTGATGTTATCCTTATGCTTGATAATAGCAAAAACACCTACGCCTGCGGCCAAGAAAGTTGTAACCCACACAAAGATAAGGCTGTAGGGGTCTGATGTTTCAAGTGAAGGCTTGTACATAAAGAAGTATGTTACAACAAAGTTTGAGGGGCCCATCATAATTCCTGCGATAATTGAGCTTAAGGAAATAATACGGCTAAAAAGGAAAACTACAAGGAAGGTACCAAGAACAAAAAGGAAGAATCTCCAATCTGTAACTGCCATCATAGCCGCAGTTGTTACAACACCCTTACCGCCCTTGAAGTTAAAAAACACAGGGAAACTGTGGCCAACAACGCAGAAAAGACCTGCAATAAGCATTGTGTAGTACATATACTCTGTCTTTAAAGCTGAGCCCTCTGCCACTCCTGCAACAGGCAGAAAAGTAATCAAAAGCCTTGCCGCAAGCACTGAGATAATTGCTTTTAAAAAGTCAAAGACAAAGGTCATAACCGCAGGAAAAACACCAACGCATCTGAGCACATTTGTAAAGCCTGCGTTGCCTGAGCCAAGGGTTCTTATATCCTGCTTTTTAACTAACTTGGTGAAAAGAACTGCAAAATTAATGCTACCTAAAATATAGGAAAATATTGCAAGGGCTATAATGCACCACCAATAATTCTGAAGATAGAAAATCAGGGATTGATTCATTTACTTATCTCCTCTTTCACGAACGATAATTCTTATGGGAGTACCCTCAAGGCCGAAGGTTTCACGGATTCGGTTTTCTAAATAACGCTGATAAGAAAAATGGAAAAGCTGAGCGTTATTGCAGAAGAAAACAAATGTGGGGGGCTTTGTAGAAGGCTGAGTTGCATAGTAAATCTTAAGCCTTCTGCCTTTATCTGAGGGAGGCTGAACACGGGTTGTAGCCTCGGCTAAAAGCTCGTTTAAAATACCTGTTTTAATACGCATTGCATTGGTATTTGCAACGTACTTAATAAGCTCGAAAAGACGGTCTAAACGCTGGCCTGTTTTTGCGGAAATAAAGATTGTGGGAGCATAAGACATAAAGCCAAACTCAACGTCCAAGTTCTTTCTGAACTCATTCATAGTTTTGTCGTCTTTTTCAATTGCATCCCATTTATTAACAGCAATTATACAGCCTTTGCCTGCTTCATGAGCCATACCTGCAATTTTTGTATCCTGCTCGGTGGGACCTTCCTCGGCATCAATCATAATGACGCAAACGTCACATCTGTCAATTGCCATCTGCGCACGGATAATGCTGTATTTTTCGATAGCATCGTCTACCCTGCTTTTACGTCTGATACCTGCGGTATCAATAAAAGTAAACTCACCGTGGGAATTCTTAATCTTACTGTCGATACTGTCGCGGGTTGTGCCGGCAATGTTTGAAACAATGCATCTTTCCTCGCCTGTAATGCGGTTAACAAGTGAAGACTTGCCAACATTAGGCTTGCCGATAACAGCAACGGAGATAACCTCACTATCCTCTTCTTCCTCTGCATCCCAGTTGATAAAAGAGAAAACTTCGTCTAAAAGGTCGCCTGTGCCGTGGCCGTGAACAGAAGAAACACGGATGGGCTCGCCAAGACCAAGGTTATAGAACTCGTAAAATTCAGGCTCCGGCTCGCCTACTGTGTCGCACTTATTTACGCAAAGCACAACAGGCTTTCCGCTTTTAAGAAGCATAGCTGCAACCTCGTGGTCGGTAGCAACCACGCCTGTGCGGATATCGGTAACTAAAATTGTAACATCGGCAGTTTCGATTGCAAGCTCAGCCTGACGACGCATCTGAGAAAGGATTATATCGTCAGAGTAAGGCTCGATACCGCCTGTATCAATAAGGCTTGCCTTGTGGCCGCACCACTCAATTTCACCGTAGATTCTGTCTCGTGTAACACCGGGAGTATCGTCTACAATAGCAGTACGCTGACCTGTAAGCTTGTTGAAAAGGGTAGACTTTCCTACATTAGGTCTGCCCACAACAGCTATAACGGGTTTTGCCATATTATCGCCTCTCTTTATCTTAAAATTTCGTCTAAAAGCTGTGCTCCGTCATTAGCGGTAGGCACAACTTCTATATTAAGCGCATTTCTCACATCATCAACGGAGGTATCGTCAAGGAACAAATCTCCGTCGCTTCTCAGCATAGATGTGGAAAATAAAAGCTTGTCTCCTAAATCTTTATCTTTAAGAGTATTTATTAAATCTCTGCCAACAACAAGACCTGTAACGTTTATCATATGACCGAAAAAGTCATTTATTACAGGTACAACGTTTACTTTAACATTAGGGAATTTATCTTTAAGAGTATCAAATAATTTCTGCAGATATGGGGCAGCAGATTCACCGCTTGCCAAAGTAATATTTCTTACTAATTTTTCGTCTGCTTCTTTTTCTTCCAAAGCAAACTCAAACTCGTCGTATAAAAGGGAAAGTAATCCTACTCCGTTCTCAAGGCAAGAGAAATCCTCGTAAAAATCTGCCTCGGGAATCTCACGCTCTGCCATAATGTAAAGCTCATCAGCGGCAAACGCCATACGTCTTGAGTGCTTCTCTAAACACATTTTTGAAAATTCTTCAACGATTTCAAGTGTAGCCTCGGCACTTTCCTTGTTAAAAGGAGTAAGAGGATAAAGCCCATCTCTATGGTCGGTAAGACCAACAGGTACCACCGCAATGGAGTTGACATTAAGCTTTTCAAGGTCTTTAAGACTACGTTTAAGCTCATCGCCGTCATTAATGCCCGGGCAAATTACAAGCTGGCAATTAAGAACCAAGCCTGCCTCAGAAAACTTCTCCATAATTTTAAGAGACTCACCTGCGAAGCGGTTATTCATCATCTTGCATCTTAACTCAGGATTAGTAGTATGCACCGAAATATTAACGGGGCTGATGTGCATTTTAATTATGCGGTCAATCTCGTGCTCGGTAAGGTTTGTCAACGTAATGTAATTGCCGAACAGAAAGCTTAAACGGCTGTCGTCATCCTTATAATAAAGAGTTTCACGCATACCCTTGGGGAGCTGATCGATAAAGCAGAAAATACACTTGTTTTTACAGGAGCGTTCCTTGTCCATAAGGTAGGTGTCAAACTCAAGACCAAGCTCTTCGTATTCAGTTTTAACTGCCTTTACGGTACGCTGGCCGTCCTCACCCAAAACTGTAACGTCAAGGTGAGTTTCAAGCTGATAAAAGCGATAGTCAAGGACATCTACAATTTTGTTGCCGTTAAGAGCCACAAGCTCCTCCCCTGCCTTGATTCCTGCCCTGTCAGCGGCAGAATGAGGGGTAACGGCGGAAATTTTTACAGACATAAATTCCTCCAAAAAAAAACAAAAGGGCGGCTAAAGATTTAGCCGCCTTGTATCTTTTGTTAAGCTAAAATTTGGCTCAGATTAGTCTTCCTTAGCGATAACCTGTCTGCCGTTGTATACGCCGCAGCTGGAGCATACCTTGTGGGGAGCCATGTACTCGCCGCAGTTGGGGCAAATGCTGAGTGCGGGAGCGTCGAGCTTCCAAACATTGGAGCGTCTCTTATCTCTTCTTGCCTGTGAATGTTTGTTCTTTGGTACTGCCATCTCTTACAGACCTCCTTATAAATTTTATATGTTAATCAATAAGCTGTTTTAAAATCTCGAGCCTTGGGTCGATGTTACCCTTTCGGCAACTACACTCTGTGTCGTTAAGGTTACATCCGCAATCGGGACATAGGCCTTTGCAATCCTCAGAGCAAAGGTACTTGCCGGGCAGGTCCAGTAATATGTCGGAAACCACCAGGTCGTCGAGCTCAAGCTCAAAATCGGGCACTTCGATGTAGTCATCGTCCTCGCTGTCTGATAAACCTGCAACGAGACGGTGGTCGAAAGAAAACTTAAGCTCCCTTTTCAAAGCTTTGCCGCAGCGGTCGCAAGGGCGAGAATAAACAAAGCTTACGTTAAGTGTTAAACTTACAAAACCAAGCTTATTTTCTGCCAATGCACAAACACTTGCATCGGAATCGAATGGATAAATTCCGTCAAGGGTAATGGGCTTTAGCTCTACCTCAAACTGAGCGCTAACTTTCTCGCCGTCGTTGAGGAAAACATTTTTCAGATTCAAAACCATAATGCACCTCAAAAACGCAATGACTCATAGTGAAAATACCATAAAGTATTATATCTGTATAAGCGTCATTTGTCAATGATAATTTTGCCGATATTCGCAATCTTTTTTGCCTATATGTTATAAATCTTGCAAAAAAGTTAAAATTTTAATTATCGTACCGCTTTTTTATCCTTAACTGCCTTTGCAAAGCACCTGTGGCACATTGCGATATACCTGTCGTTATCGCCAAGTAAAACCTGTTTACCTTTGGTTAAAACATAGCCCTGACTATCAATTCTGGCGTTGACGGTAGCCTTGCGTCCGCAGGAGCAGATTGTTTTAATCTCGGTTATAGAATCGGCAACCTCAAAAAGCCTTTTGCTTCCCTCAAAAAGCTGAGTTTTAAAGTCAGTTCTCAGTCCGAAGCACATAACGGGAATGCTCTTAAAATCCACAATTTCACGGAGCTCGTCTATCTGGCTTGCTGTAAAAAACTGGCATTCGTCGGAAATTATAACATCTACATCTGTCTTTTCTTTTAAAAGCTCAAGGATGCTGTGGTTTTCCCCTATAATATCCGCCTCTGCAGAAAGACCTATGCGAGACTTCAGGGTATGCTTGCCATCTCTGGTATCAACCGCAGGCTTTATGAGCCACACCTTCATTCCACGTTCTTCGTAATTGAATTTTGTTATAAGTGCATTTGCAGACTTTGAACTGCCCATTGCACCGTATTTGAAATATAACTTTGCCATTTTTAATCCTTTATAACTTCTTTCAAAAAGCTTTTACCCTCAATTTCGGCACTTATGTTTAAATAGTCGCATACGGTTTTGCCGATATCTGAAAAACCTGCGTTTGTTCCTAAATCAACACTCTTAATTCTTTTGCCGAATATTAAAACAGGTATATGTTCTCTGGTATGATCGGTGGAAATCTTATACCCCGGGTCACAGCCGTGGTCTGCCGTTATTATCAGCAAGTCATCATCTTTAAGCTTAGTAACCATTTGAGGTAAGGCTTCATCAAATTCTGCCAGAGCTTTTGCATAGCCGTCCACATCATTTCTGTGGCCATAGACCATATCAAAATCCACTAAATTTACAAAGCAAAGGCCTGAAAAATCCTTATCAAGATATTCAAGAGTTCTTTTTATACCCTCGTTATTAGAGCTCGTGTACACATATTCGCTAATGCCTTTGCCTGCAAAAATATCGTTGATTTTGCCTACTCCGATTACAGCCTGACCGCTTTCAGAAATAAAGTCAAGCACCGTTTTCCTTGGAGGAATCAGAGAATAATCATGGCGATTTGAGGTACGGACAAATTTTCCTTCCTCACCTTTAAAAGGGCGTGCAATTACCCTTCCAACGCCGTGCTCGCCTTTAAGAATATTCCTTGCAATTTTGCAGTATTCATACAGCTTTTCCACGGGGACAACATCCTCGTGGGCGGCTATCTGAAAAACGCTGTCGGCAGATGTGTAAATAATCAAATCGCCGCTTTTAATATGCTCTTCGCCAAAGTCTTTAAGCACATCTGTACCTGAGTATGGCTTGTTGCAAAGCACACCTCTGCCGCATTTTGCCGAAAACTCATTGATGATTTCATCAGGGAAGCCATTTGGATATGTTGGCAAGGGCTTTTCGCTTACTATGCCGCAGATTTCCCAATGGCCGACGGTAGTATCCTTACCTTGCGAAAGCTCTGAAAATCTGCCGAAAGCACCTGTAGGCTGAGCCACACCCTTAAGATAATCCACACCGTCAATATTAAAAAGCCCCATGGACTTTAAATTTCTCAAATCGAAATATTCGGACTTGGAAACGGAGCGAAGGGTATTGGCACCCTTATCGCCAAATTTTTCGGCGTCAGCCATTTCGCCAATACCAAAGCTGTCCAGAACTATAAGAAAAACACGCTTGCTCATAATTATTCCTTAGGTGAAAATGTGGGCAAACCTTCGGCAATAACCGCAGTTTCGAGAGCTAAGGTCATCATATCCGTAAAGGTCTTTTCTCTGTCATCGGCATCAAGAGAATCAAAGGGAGGATACACCAAATCGGAAATTGTGCACACAGCCAAGGCTCGCATACCAAGACGCTGAGCGGTTAAGTAAAGAGCCGCCGCTTCCATTTCTACGGCTAAGCATCCAACCTTACCCCACTCTACGGCAGGTGTTGTGTCGTCATAAAAAGTATCGGATGAGAAAAGCGAACCCACTTTAATATTTATATTCTCATTTTCTGACGCAGTATTTACCGCTTTAAGCAAATCAAAACTGCACACAGGAGCGACTACTCCCTTAAGTCCGTACTGAGTCTGGAAATTTGAATTAGTAGAAGCACCAAGTCCTACCACAATATCCTTAAGCTTTACGTCCTCGCTGATTGCCCCTGCACTGCCTACGCGGATAATATTCTGCACGCCGAAAAACTTATAAAGTTCGTAGGAATAAATACCGATTGAAGGCATACCCATACCGCTTGCCATAACGCTGACTTTAACGCCCTTGTAGTAGCCTGTATAGCCCTGAATACCTCTGACATTATTGACTAAAACGGGATTTTCGAGGAAATTTTGGGCAATAAACTTCGCCCTTAAAGGGTCGCCGGGCATAAGCACGGTTTTGCCGAAAGCTATGTCGCTTTGTAGATTTATATGTGGTGTTTTAATATGCTCCATTAGTGTCACCTGAATTCTTAATAAGCTTTATAATTCTGCTTGTACCAAGGCGAGTTGCTCCAAGGCTCATAAAAACTTCTGCATCTTCAAGAGATGAAATACCGCCTGCGGCCTTGATTTTAACGTTAGGCTCAACGTGCTCTGCAAAAAGCTTTATATCATCAGCCGTTGCTCCTGCTAACGAAAAGCCTGTGGAGGTTTTGATAAAATCCGCACCTGACTGAGACACCACCTTGCACATCCTGATTTTTTCTTCCTCAGTTAACAGGCAGGTTTCGATAATAACCTTCAAAAGCTTGCCGCAGCAGGCTTTTTTAACTGCTTTGATTTCTTTTAAAACCTTATCAAAATCGCCGTTTTTAACGTCATTAATATTTATTACCATATCAATTTCGTCGGCACCTAAGGCTACGGCTTCGGTAGCTTCGAAGCACTTTACATTTTCCGTAACATAGCCGTTTGGAAAACCGATAACCGTACAGATTTTGAGCCTGTTTCCTACGTATTCTTTAGCCCTTTTAACATAAGAAAGAGGAATACAAACACTGGCGGTTTTGTACATTATACCTTCGTCGCAAAGGGCAAGAATCTCTGCCTCTGTTGCCGTTTGAGAAAGCAGGGTATGGTCCACTGCACTTAAGATTTTCTTAATATCCATAAATATCACCTTAAAGCTTGATAAGTAAATTATATAAAATCAAAATTAAGTAGTCAACAAGCTAAAAGAATATTGACAAATTAAAGCTGATGGTTCAAAATATATAGTGGAATTTTATGTATATTTTTATGAGAGAAAGTGACATTATGATACCGTTTATTATAATACTGTCGATTATTCTTATTTCCCTTATTTTCTGCGTTGTGTTCGGCTTTTTAGCTTTTGAAAGAAGCTTTACCCGAAGAAATTACGAAGGCGACCAGGTTGAAGCCGCCGCTAAAAAGGTAGGCAAAAGGCCTTTTCACGAATATTTTTGCAGAGGAATTTACTGGTTCAAAGATTTTAAAGGCAAGGAAGAAGTGTGGATTAAGTCCCGCGACGGACTTAATTTAAAGGGCTATTACCTTAAAAACGAAAACTCAAACGGCAAGGTAATGATACTCTGCCACGGCTACAGGTCTTTCCCTTATTTTGACTTTTCAGCCTCGGCAAAGTTTTACTACGAAGATGGCTTTGACCTGCTTTTTATTGTTCACAGAACACACTTGGAAAGCGACGGAAAGTACATTACCTTTGGAATTGAAGAACGCTACGACCTTCTTGAGTGGATAAAGTACATCGACCACCGCCACCACGGCAATGCAAAAATTTTGCTTGCAGGAGTTTCTATGGGGGCATCAACTGTTATGTATACCTTAGGGCTTGAGTTACCTGAGTCTGTTAAAGGCGCCGTTTGCGACTGCGGCTTTGACTGCCCTAAGCACGTAATAGGCTTTGCTTTAATCGAAATCTTTAAAATCAAGCCTCTTGCCACCTTTATGTCAAACTTTGTAAGCCTTGCCGCTTTCTTTAAGTTAGGCTCATTTTTAGGCAAGGTTAACACCAAAGAAAGCTTAAAGAACAACAAGCTTCCCATTATGTTTGCCCACGGCGAGGCAGATGACGTTGTTCCCTTTAAAATGTTCGAAAAAAACACAAGTGTTGGTAGTTTCGAAAAAATCCTTGTAACCTCCAAGGAAGCCGCCCACGGACTTGTGTTTTACTATGAAAACGAAAAGTACCGTAAAGCTTTCAGAAAACTCAGGGAAGTTGCGGGAATCGATTGAAAATCTCCTTTAAATATGATATAATTTTTGTTTAGTTTGGAAGGAGGGTATTATGAGTAAAAATCTGAAAAAACGAAAGCTTCTTATTCTTGCAGTCAACATCCTTCTGATTATTATGGAATTTATCGGTTTAGTGCTTATGGTTGAACTTTACAAAAGCTACAACCTGCATCCCTTTGGCTGGCTTAAGTATTACACTCAGCTTTCCAATATTTTCTCTATGCTGGTGGCTTCGGCTGTGGCAGTATTTACGGCAAGAGACTTAATCAGAAACACGGACAAAACTCCAAACTGGGTAAGGATACTTAAATTTTCCTCTGCCTGCTGTCTTACAGAAACCTTTCTGGTAACTATGTTTATATTAGCACCAATGGGAATGATGGGCGGATTTTTGCCTTTGATGGTCCAAGGGCCTAACCTTTATCATCACACCCTCTGCCCCATTGTTTCGGTTCTATCTTTTTGCATACTGGAAAAAGGCGAAAAAATAACCCTTAAGCACTCGGTATACGCAATGATACCAACCCTTATTTACGGTGTTGTGGCTGTAGCTCTTAATCTTCTTAAGATATGGCACGGCCCTTATCCGTTTTTATATGTTTACGAACAGCCGATTTTTATGTCTTTAATCTGGGCTGTAGTGGTTTTAGGTGGAGCTTTCGGTATAACAATTATTGTGAAGGCTCTGGCAAATCTTAGTTTAAAAAAGAAAAAGGAGAGTTAAAATGGCAAAGAAAAGCAAAGTCCTTAAGTCACCAAAGCTTATGTTTACAGTTAACCACGCTTTGGTTACTCTTTACACAATTTTAATGTTCACACTTTTCCCTTTGTTTCTGACAAATTATTATCAGAGTGCAAGACGCGACAAGTTCTGGCTTTTTGTAGTTCTTACATGCGTAGTCGGTGCCGCGGTAGGCGTTATACTCCTTGGTCAGACTTTAGGCAAAGGCTCCTCAAAAGGTAAGGCGCAAGCCTACAAAGACCCCTTTAAGCTTAATCTTACCGACATAGGCATTCTTGCTTTCTTAGGTGTTACTCTCATTTCTGCAATTGGTGCTACCATTGCTGCCGAAAACCCCGGCGAAACCTTCGAAAATCTCTTTTTAGGAAGCTACGGCAGAAATATGGGTCTGCTGATGATTTTTGCAATGACTATCTGCTACTTTGCGGTTTCCAGGTATTTTTACTACACAAAGTATGTTATTTACTTTATGTTTATCGGTATGACAATAATGAGCTTTGTGGCAATTGTTAACTTCTACCACATCGACATTTTAGGTATTTTTGCAAAGTATCAGTCAAACTCTAATGTTCAGATTAACTTTACATCAACAATCGGCAACAAAAACTACCTCTCCGCTATGATTACCGTAGCCCTGCCCTTTTCGGTAGGTCTTGCCGTAGCAACTAAGGATAAAATCCTCAGAATAATTGCTTACGTAAGCACAGGCTTGCAGTTTATGGGACTTTTGGTTGCAACTTCTGATGGTGGTTTCTTAGGATGCTTTGCCGCCTTTGCAGTTATGCTTGTAATCTTAAGTAAAGATATGGAAAAGCTTTCAAAATTCTTCTTCTGTCTCTTCATTATGTTGGCAAGTGCAAAGCTTCTGTGGCTTTTTGACCTTATGATGAATAAAAATAATAAGGGCTACACAAGCTTTTCAGAAATTTTTGTATATAATAATTTTGTATTTATTCTTATTCCCATTTTCCTTGGCCTCGCTGTTCTTTGCTCATTAATGAAAAATAAGGGCATCGAAAAGTTTGCCTTTGTTGGCTCTTTTGCTCTGGTAGCAGTTGGTGTCCTGGCAGTTCTTGCAATGTTTATCTATTACTCTGTAATCAACACCGAAGCTACTTTAGGCTCCTTTACAAGGTTCTTCCGCTTTGACGAAAGATGGGGTACTCACCGAGGCTATTTCTGGATTAAATCCTTCGAGCTTATGGGAGATTTTAACTTCTGGCAAGTGCTCTTCGGCTCTGGTCCCGACACTTTTTACAATGTGTTTGCGGTTTATTTTGACGAGCTTCTTACCCGCTTTGGCGATTCATCAACCAATGCCGCCCATAACGTTTACATCAACTACCTTGTAACAGTAGGTCTTACAGGTATTGCAAGTTATCTCTTATTTGTCGGCTCTTCAATCGTTAACTCAGTTAAAAACTCCAAGGTTAATCCTCTGGCGCTTATGTGCGTTGGCGTAATTGTGGCTTACGCAACACAGGACATTGTAAACATCGCAAACCCCGTAAACACACCTTGGTTTATTATGTTCATAGCTTTAAGCGAATCTGTAAGACTTAAAGCAAACTCCACTGAAAGACTTATGGAAGAAAACTTCTAATTTTTCCCTTGAAGAAGTAAAGACAGAATTTTACAATTTTTGCAGGATTTTTTCTTTGAAATTGCATTAATTTTATTGACAGGAAAGGTATTTTGGATGTATAATTAATCGTCTTTTTTAAATACCTTATAGTATTTTAAGTAAGAGCAAGCGTAATCTTGCCCTAAACAGGACACGAAAGGAAGTAAAAGCTATGCATTACACCGGAGTTGTTTCAAGAGGTATTATCACCCCTA
>JAZTWD010000009.1:0-10762 GCA_045635685.1 Ruminococcus sp. | reverse complement strand
TCGGTGATATCAACCGAGGTTGCTTACCATGATGTTGCGCCCGACATTCTAACAGAGTTTCACCCTTGGTTGGAAAACGTGTTTTTTAAGGCAGACTCTCAATTATTGAAATTGAGTAGAAAAGCAGTTGAAAGCCTGGATGTGGAAGGTAAGGTTTACTGGGGGAGAATGGTGACGGGCGAAATGTTCATTGCAGATGACGGACGGCAGACAATCAATGAACAGTTTTCACCTTTAAGCGTTGACATGGAAACAGCAAGCATCGCTCATGTTTGCCATGTAAACAGTATACCGTTTATTGCTATTCGGAGCATTACTGATACAGCAACTCATAGTGGAGTAGGACATTTTGAAGAAAATTGCCCAAAGGCTTCTATTATTGCCAAAGATATTACAGTGGCATTACTGGCTGAACTTCGTAATAACGAAATAATGTATACCAATTCAAATGTGTCGAACAGTTAGATGAATTCCAATTTGTCGAGCTGAAACAAAAATCCAGTAGTTTAACGATACCCCTATAATTTAACGATAGATTTATTGGATTTGTCGGCAAAGTCTAAAAAACTACATATTTTTACACAACAAAAGCGTTGCGGATGAGGGAGAGTATCGATTTACTCCTTCAAACTGCAACGCTTGTTTTTTATTATGGCTCAAACATTATGAAAATCTCAATCAAATAACATAAAACGATAAAACCGCTACCCTTTGAGTGTATCGGCAGCGGCGTCTGATTTGGCAAGTTGCACAGTTTCAGATATCGTTATGTTTATTGCCCAGCTCATAGAATGCTACTGCTGATGCGGCGGCAACGTTCAGCGAATCAACGCCGTGATACATAGGTATCTTTACGGTGTAATCGCAGTTGTCTATTGTTTTATCTGCAAGTCCGTCTCCTTCTGTTCCCATAATAATGGCGAGCTTTTCCTCTTTTGCAAGCCTTGGATCGCCTATAGAAAGAGAATTATCTTTAAGTGCCATAGCTACAGTCTTAAAACCCAGAGCCTTGATTTCGTCAAGACTATCGTCAGACAGAAATGCCCAGTCAATCTGAAACACCGTGCCCATGCTGACTCTCGCGGCACGTCTGTAAAGAGGGTCGGAGCAACCTGGAGTAAGAAGCACTGCGTCCATTCCAAGAGCGGCTGCCGAGCGGATTATGGCACCTACATTGGTTGGATTCATAACTTTGTCCAATATAACAATTCTGCTTTTGTCTTTGCAGACTTCACTTACCTCAGGCAGTGGCTTTCGCTTCATAGTACAGAGCATACCTCGGGTGAGCTTAAAGCCTGTGAGCTGAGTCAGAACATCAAGCTCCGCACAAAACACAGGAACATCGTTCATCCGTGCAAGAACGTGCTTGTTTTCACCATTGATATGCCTTTTTTCCGTAAGACAAGAAACAGGCTCATATCCCGCGTCAAGAGCACGCTCTATTACCTTAGGACTTTCTGCTACAAACAAACCTTTTTCAGGGAATTCTTTGTTATAAAGCTGAGCTTCGGTAAGACGTGCATATACATCCAGCTCAGGAGCATTAAAATCTGTTATTTCGATAATGTTATTCATACTTTTCTCCATAGTGTTGATGTGTATATTGTAACCTTATAATCCCCTGGTGTCAAACATTTCCCACCGACAAGCTCAAAAGCCGATATGAAATTTCACAGCAAAAGCAACAGCCTGAAAACTGTTGCTTTTTGATTTGTAGAGATGGTATAATTATCTCGAGAAACTTGAATTTGTAGGTGTGAGAATGGAACTCGAATTGATAGAATTAACTCACAAAAACGAGGTTTGCAAAACATACGAGATTTACAAGCAATGTATGTTTATGCCGACCGAAGAAAAGTTCAATAAGAAAATAGAACAATTCCTTAACGACAAATCCGTAAAAATTTTTGTTTGTTTCAATCAAGGCAAAGCGGAGGGCGTTATTGTTGTTTCCTTTGTGGCTCCAAACAAAATCGAAATCGTTGGTATTGCCGTTGATTTGTCTGCTCGTAACAAAGGCATTGGCTCTTATATGATAAATGAAGTGATAAAGAATTACTGTTTGATTTCTGTATATGCCGAAACAGATAATGATGCTGTGGATTTTTATCGGAAGAATGGTTTTTGCATTACAGAGTTCTCTGCAATCTATGATGGTCAAATTTTTATCCGCTATAAATGCGAATTAACAAAATAATCAAATTCCAATTTGTGGAGGTTTGAGGTGGCACAACAAAATATATATGATAACGAAATGTTTTTTGAGGGATACAAAAAAATCAGAGAAAACGAAATAAATGCTAATAATCTCTTCGAAATACCTGCATTGTTTTCTTTGATGCCCGAATTGAAAGGTAAAAGGGTTTTAGATTTGGGATGTGGATTTGGAGAACATTGTAAAAAATTTGTTGCTTACGGAGCAGAAAATGTCATTGGAATTGATATTTCCGAGAAGATGCTGGAAGTGGCAATTTCTGAAAACAGTGACCCCAAAATACGATATATAAATATACCTATGGAAAATATCGGACAGTTACAGGAACGCTTTGATGTTGTAATCAGTTCTCTGGCATTTCATTATGTCGAAGACTTCGAAGGCGTAATAAGAAATGTGTATAATTTGCTCGATGAAAAAGGGATACTTATTTTCTCACAAGAAAACCCATTATGTACTTGTCATTCGGGTGGGGATCGTTGGACGAGAGATGAAAATGGGAATAAAGTATATTTAAACCTTGCAGACTATGGTATAGAAGGCGAAAGAGAATCCGTATGGTTTGTTGATAATGTAAAGAAGTATCATCGAACATTTTCTACTATCATAAATACTTTAACAGAGGCCGGCTTTACTATTGAAAAAATGATAGAGCCGTTGCCAGCGGATGAACTGCTTGAGAAATATCCGGGCTATGTTGATTTGTTTCATAAGCCGGATTTCTTGCTGATAAAAGCAAAGAAATAATTTTGTTTAAACGACTTTGTAAACTTTCAGTTTGTCTAAATGGCAGATTCCAATTTGTTTAGCTATAACAACGAAATATAAATGACAAAAGCCCGATTTTACTCGGGCTTTTCTTTTGTTTATGTTGTTTTGTCGTTTTTAATTTGTTACTGATTTATTGTATTAAGTTCAGTGCTGTGTTTTTCTTTAAGTTTAGGAAGTTCTTTATCAAACTTAAAGAACATAAAGAGGATAATAGTAATGATTATACAGGCTAAGGGTACACCAACAAATCCGATCTGAATAAAGAGCTTTTCAGTTGCTGTCTGTTCTGCTAAAGTAGGGTCGTATCCGCCTAACTCCATTAATGCCATAATAATTGTTACATTAAGACCAAAAGCAAGTTTTGCAAGGAAGCTGTCTAAAGAAGAAAGGAATCCAGCTGCACTGATACCTGATTTAAGCTCACAGTATTCTACTACGTCAGCAAGGAAAGCAAATCTCATTCCCATAAGGTAGCCCAGAGGGAACCATACAAGCACAGTACCAATACAAAGCCATATCAGATTTGCACCGCAGAAAATAAATACAATGTTACCTGCTAAAGCAATGAAATTCATTAAAACAGCGGAGTTTTTTTTACCCATAATTTTGCAGAACAAGGGAATGGTAATCTGTCCTGCTACCATACTGAGAGAGGTAACAATTGCCTGTATTGATATAATTGATGTTACCGACATAGTACCTATATCACCAATATAGCAGTTATAATAATAGAATACACCTGCCTGTTTTACAGCAAAGCCGATGAGGTAAATAAACATAGTTATTACAAACAGAATGTACTGTCCGTTAATTGCTTTAAGTCCATCCTTGAATTTTATCTTTTCCTGTTTAATGGGCTTTACAACTTCACGGGTGTTTGCATAGGAGAAGAACAGCAGAGCAACTGCAACTAAAGAAAAAATGCCTACTGCCCATGCATATGCAAAAGGATCTTTTTCGCCGCCAAAGCAGTTGATTAAAGGCAGAGCAAAGAACGTTACACAAAAACTGCCTATTGCAGCCATTACCATACGGAATGTAACAAGGATGTTTCTCTCTCCCTGGTCTGATGATAAGCTTGGCAGAATGGCGGAGAGGGGAGTGTTAACTATTGTATATCCTGTGCTTACAAGGTTAAAGGTGATAAATGCAAGCATAATACGCATTACACTATCATTGGAAACCATCGAGGGAAGCAAAAACGTAAGAACAGCAAAGAGTGCAAGAGGTATTGCGCCAATTGCAAAATACGGACGGCATTTTCCACCCTTAAAGTCGGTTTTATCCACTATGATTCCCATAAGAACGTCGGTTATGGCATCAATAAATTTAGACGCCAAGGTTATTATACTTACGGCTGCTACGTCCAATAACAGTGCATCTGTGTAGTAAACCGTCAGGTATGTACAAATCATTGGCCATATAAGATTGCTTGCCATATCGGCAGCGCCGTACCCCAAGCGCTGTCTCATTTTTGATATTTGCATATGTCGATTCCTCCTAAAAATATTAACAAAGTGCTACAATTTGTTATGAATTATATCATTTTATCCCTTTTTACACGCAAAATAGGGATGAACGGATATTTTTAGGGATGAAATGTTATTGTAGGGAGGAGGGATAAAAGAACAAGAAAAATTATGATAAAATTATGAAATAAAACTTATGAAAATTTGCTTGCATTTTTCAGATTCTGTGGTATAATACAAAACTGTTGACGGAAAAATTAATATTTTCTGCCCAACGGGAGCATAGCTCAGCTGGGAGAGCATCTGCCTTACAAGCAGAGGGTCACAGGTTCGAGCCCTGTTGTTCCCACCATAGAAAACAAGAGTACCGAGTTTTCGGTACTCTTGTTTTTCTATTTGAATAAGTTACAGGGCTCGAACCTTGAGGAAGGCAAGCGGTGTAAAGAAAACAGTCCGGCGGACTGTTTTTGGCCGTGAAGCTCGCAGGCGGGTACTGAATGCGTAGCATTGGGTCGCCAAGGGTGAAAGACTTGCTTTGCAAGTCTTTGCTCTGTTGTTTCCGCCAAATCGAGAAGTACTACATTTGTAGTCCTTTTTGTTTTGGCATATAAAATTACTTTACAATCTGCTTTTAAGATTGTATCATAATGGTAGAATTTAACGGAGGTATTATTATGGCTTTTGATACATCTAAAACCCTGCGTAATCAGGTTATGTATTCGGTATTTGTTCGAAATTTTAGCGAAGAGGGCACCTTTGAGGGAGTACGCAAGGATTTACAGCGAATTAAGGATTTAGGCGTAGATATTATATGGCTTATGCCAATTCATCCTTTAGGCGAAAAGGCACGCAAGGGCATATTGGGCAGTCCTTATGCCATTAAGGATTACCGTGCTGTTAACCCTGAATTCGGCACAATTGATGACCTTAAGCGTCTTGTGGATGATGTCCACGCCCTTGGCATGAAGTGCATTATCGACGTAGTGTATAATCACACATCCCCTGATTCTTGGCTCTCAGAAAATCACCCTGAGTGGTTTTATCATAAGCCTGACGGCTCTTTTGGTAACAGAGTAGGGGATTGGACAGATATTATCGACCTTGACTACGCAAACCTTGATTTATGGGATTATCAGATTGAAACCCTTAAAATGTGGGCTGAAATCATAGACGGCTTCAGGTGCGACGTTGCCTCTCTTGTGCCTCTTGAGTTTTGGCTTAAGGCACGGGAAGAGGTGGCAAAGGTAAGAGAAAACTGCATCTGGCTCAGTGAATCTATAGAGCACGGTTTTATCCGTTACATCCGCAGTCAGGGTATGACTGCACTTTCTGACTCTGAGATTTACAGAGCATTTGACATTGCCTATGAATATGATGTTGCAGGGGAGTTTGTTGACTCTTTACTTAAAAAGCGTACTTTGGCAGATTATGCCCGTGCTATTAATCTGCAGGAAACTATCTATCCGCATAACTACGTTAAGCTGAGATTTTTAGAAAATCACGACAGACCCCGTGCTCATCAACTTATAGCTGATGAAAAGGCTTTGCGTGCGTGGACAGCGTTCCTGTATTTCCAGAAGGGTATGACACTTGTATACAATGGTCAGGAGGTAGGGGCAAAACACCTGCCTACACTTTTTGACAAGGATACAATCTGCTGGGACAAAAAGGTTGACCTTACACCTCTTATGCAGAAGCTTTATAAAATTCGTCAGGACAAAGCTTTTACCGACAGCGAGTATACAGTCAGCTCTCCTTGCGAAGGCGTGCTGACGGCTGTGCATAACAGCAAAGAGGGCAAGTTTGTGGGCGTTTTCCCTGTGGACAGCAGTAATGCTCTTATAAATGCAGATGTTCCCGACGGTACTTATGTTGACCTTATTTCAGGTGAAAATGTTGAGGTTCACTTTGGTATGCTTAGTATTACTGATGAGCCCGTAATTTTTAAAGTGTAAATGTTAAATAAAAGCTTAATCTAAAAAAGCCTCCCGCTCGGGAGGCTGATTTTTTTACCTTATAGATGCAGAAGATTAATAAGAATAACCCAGGAAAGGCCATAGTACGTTACAACTGCTACCAAATCGTTTACAGTTGTAATAAGAGGACCCGATGCCACAGCAGGGTCAATGCCGATTTTCTGGAAAATTACAGGTATAACTGTGCCTGCAAAGGCAGAAATCGCCATGGCTAAAACCATTGCTACGCCTAAGCAGCCTGAAACGCTGAAAGCAAAGGCGGCGTCGTTTCCTGTAAGGCAAAGATATCCACCGATTGCCACAAAGGAGAGGATTCCTAAAATCGCACCGTTAATCATACCGATGCGAAATTCTTTCATAACGAGGAAGAACTTCTCTTTAGCAGAAATCTCGCTGTCTATCAGTACTCTTATGGCAACTGCCAAAGACTGAGTGCCTACGTTTCCTGCCATATCAAGGATAAGTGACTGAAAACACATTATTACGGGCAGGTGGGCAACGATTGATTCAAAAAGTCCTACTGTTGCAGATACACCTGTACCTAAAAGAAGCAAAATCGCCAGCCAAGGAAGCCTCTTAAGAATGCTTTTGCTTACTGGCTCGTTAAGGTCGATGCTGATGTTTTCCTGAAAGTATTCCTCTTTGGGAGCTGTGGTTACCTTTGAATTTTCTTTTGATGTAATAGCTATTAAGCTGTGTTTTTTTAATACCTTGTTCATCTGTGTGTGCCTCCTTTACACAATTTCAGTAAAGGCGGTGAGCTGCTTTAAGGTTAAAAAAGGGCATAAAAATACCATTGCCTAAAGCAAGCTTCTCTACACCGCCTTAATGGTTGTGTAGTGCCGTTATTGCACAGACAATGGCTATCTATACTATAAAAAGCAGGGTTAAACCGCAGACAGCCTGTAGTTGCCTGCAAATTTAAAGTATAAGATTGCCTTTGTTGTACTTCGACTACTACTGCCGTCCATGGTTTCACCTCACATTCGAAAATTTCTGTGTGAATTTTATCATAGTGATTCTGAAAATACAACCCCTAAAGTTATATTTTTGCAAATACTTCAAAAATTCAAACAGAGTATAATATTTTTGGGTAATATTCCCTGAATTTTTAAATTATATAAGTTTGTTGATTATTAAAAATCAATTTTTATTACGTCACGTTCTCCGCACACCCGGTTCAATGCCTTGTAGCACTGAGTACCTGCGCGGCTTCCTGAAAGCTGAGTTATCTTACAATCTGACCTCTCCATTCGGGGAAGTCAAGTTTAAGGGTTTCGTTTGAGATATCCAAATAAAGCTTCATACTGCTTAATTTGTCAAAAATATCAGGTGCGTACACAATCATAGTAGCATCGTCACCACGCTCAAAAGCGTCGGCATAAGGCTAAATAGAGGACAATTCTATAGGGTCTGATGCTACTCAGTTTTTGTTTTCAATGGTCATATACTGAATATCGCCGATATATCTATATCCGTTAGTGCCCAAAATTTTAACGAACATAGTGTCGTTAGAACTTGTGTTGCCTCCGAGAGTGCTGGTTTCTACTTTGTACTCAAAATATGAGCTGATTACGGCTGAAACGTACAATACCGTCATGGATAATGCGGATGTTGCCATAGCTGTTAAAAGCACCGATAAAATCAATTTTTCGAAATCTTACTTTTTAAAAGTAATTATTCCTCTTTTATTTTTAATGTAATAATCCATAAACCAATTGTTAACATATAATGAACTTCAAAGCAACAAATTGGGATAAAAGGTCGATTTTAGGGATAAAAATATAATTTATGAGATGTTTAGTAAGGTATATATAAATATTTTAAAAAAGTGTTCATAACCTGAATAAGTTATGAACACTTAATATGGCGATGGTGACAGGACTTGAACCTGTACGGTGGTATCACCAGAACCTAAAGGTATGGTGACTATGTTGAAATAATTACCCTACTTGCGGATTATTCGGTAAGGTAAGGTGTCATTGAGTTTTTTGTGTTACATTCAAGTACAATATCGTGGTCGGGCATTGTAAATTCGATTACAAAACCTTTTTCCGCATTATACGAGTAATTAACAGGCTCACCGTCAAGGGTAAAGGAATAATCCGTATCCGTGGCAATAAGCTCAAAGTATAAGGTAACTTTACTGCCTGCTTTGTAACTGTCTTTTGCGTTGGAGTAGCAGTCTTTGGCTCCGCAGTAATCTACCTTGTATTTATTTGCATTGCATCCTGAGAAAAAGAAAGGAAAACTTCCGAGAAGTAATAAAGCGGTTGAAGTCAGAATGATTCTTTTGAATATAAAATTGTTCATAGGTTCACCTTCCGCGTCAGATAACATCTAAAATAAGTGAGCCGTCCATACCGCTGGTGCTTATTGTGGCAGAATATTCTGTTCCGTCAGCATCAGTAAAGAGTATGCCGTAAGAGGGGATATCACCCCAGAATGTCATTGTAACAACCACAGGCTCGTCAAAATTATCGGTGGTAAACATAGGAACAAACTCAAAGTCGCTTTCACCTGAGTCTTCATTATCAAGCCAACCAAGACTGCAAAAACTAAAGCTTTTAACACTTTCGTTAGCGGTGAAAACAATCTCTGTTTCGTAATCTGAGTTGTCTGCGGTAAATCTCTGTGCGTTGGTAAGGTCAATATCGGTATCCTTGGCAAAGGTTGCGTAAACTGTAGCGGGCTCATTGATTTTATTAGTTGAAGATTCTGCAACTGTTGAGGTTGTGGCCACAGATTCAGTAACGATTACAGTAGTTTCGGGTGCGGTGGTAGCGTCTGTATTTTTTTCTGAAGTGCAACCTGCAAGCACGCAGATTAACAATACGGACAATAAAATAAAAGCAGAAATTTTTGTTTTCATGATAATTCTCCTCATTATTATTTAAAGTCCCAATAACATATTATCACAGCTTTTCAGTAATTACAACAGTGAAAAATAAGCGTACCGCATTTTTGCGGTACGCTTTTGTCAGTTAGCAGTTGAGGTGTTTTTTAATGTATTTGCAACTTCTATGAGCTGTTTTCTTGAGGATACACCTAATTTGGAATAAATATTTTTGTTGTGGTATTTAAGGGTGTTTTCAGTAATGTTAAGCTCAGCCATAACTTCCTTTGTACGGCTTCCCTCTAAGTAAAGCTTGTAAATCTCGCTCTCTGTGGGGGTAAGGGTATATAACCTTGAGCTGAGATATTCGCATTTTTGCAGAATATCATCCTCAACCTGAGAAATTGTTTTTGCCGGCTCAGCAGATTCGCTTTTGGTTGTTACTTCTGCAACAGAATGTTTATGAGTTGATTCGGGTTTGATAACCAGCGACGAGAGCAAGCTGCTGTCTTGTATAAGAAGGCTTATTCCCAGAAGGAAAAGTTCGCTTACTATGTAAGAAACAGATAAAAACTCAAAGTCGATTTCTACAAGCTGTTCCATAAGCCACACGCCGATATTTACCATTACTGCGCCTAAAAGAACAACGGCGTGGATGCTGGACTTTATCTTTTTGCTGACTCTTGCGTATATGATTACACCAATCATAGTGGCAAAATGCAACATAAGATAGTAGAGGTATATCGAGTGAAGTGGTCCGTAAACCTTCTGAAGAACCGAAACACCGTTAATGGTTACAAGGGAAACTTCCTTGTAATAAATATCAAGGTATCCCGGACTTGCGGCAATCAGGAAGACTATAACGCTGATGCCGAGAACAACCCCGACTGCCCATTTCTTCAGCTTGATTTTGCAGGTTTTCAGTATGGTCATAAGCATTGAAACAGGGAGGAAAACCGAGCCGAGATAAGAAATTCGGTTAGAGAGTAATGCCTCGTTAAGGGTTGTTGAAAGTGAAAGGCTCAGATACCCCACGTTTACAACCATAACCGCTGAAAACAGGATCAGAAACCAGGGTTCTTTTTTTCGTATAAGGAAACAATATCCCAATAACATAAGAAGCGACATAACCGCTGTAACCATATATATTGCAGACATATTTGCAGACTTACTGCCAACCTGGCTGCAACCGGAAAATGAAATAAGCGTCAGAAGCAACATGCTTATGATGCTTATGTATTTTTTTATCATAAAAGAGCTCCTTCTAAGGCGATTTTTGCCTCGGGTGGGTTTTCCCACCCCTTTTCCCACACTTATTTTGGGGAAAATTTTCATTTCCCACCCTAAATTCAGTCTTTGGGGTGGGGACAAAAAGCCCGATATCAGTATAATTATATTTGCAAGAGTTCGAAGGAGGGTATAGACCTTGCTATCTTAAAGTCCCAAGGGTACCCTATTCACACATTGTGTGAAGTCTTTGCCAAGCGCCAACAAA
>JAZTWD010000008.1:0-17080 GCA_045635685.1 Ruminococcus sp. | reverse complement strand
GCCGTTGACCTTTTCGACGGTCAGCTTGAAGCGGTAAAAAAGCATTTTGGGGGAGATTACCTAAAATTTGCCGAGGAATATTTTGATAACGTTTCAAAACTTCCACAGGTTCATAAAACCGATATTATCGGGCATTTTGATTTAATCAAAATCTTTAATGCAGACGGAAAGCTTTTTGACGAAAACTGTGAGCGATACAAGAAAGCTGCACTCAAAGCTACTGATGCATTACTGAAGTACGATGTGCTTTTTGAGATTAACACAGGTGCTGTTTTTCGTGGCAGACGAGTTGACCCGTATCCTGCGGAGTTTATACTTGAGTATATTGCTTCAAAGGGCGGCAAGGTTATTTTAAACGGCGACAGCCACGAAACAAAAGCCTTAGGCTTTAACTTCGAAAAATCCATAGAGCTTGCAAAGAAATGCGGTTTTAAAAGTATTTATACATTAACAAAAGACGGTAAAAAAGAGCTTGAGATTTAAATTGTGTCTCAAGCTCTTTTGTGTGTTATTTTTCTGTAATCACCATGTCGGGGGCGTGGTTTGTATTAAGGTCAATCTCAATATCTTCAAGACTATCAAAACCGCAAACAGAACTGTTGGCATAGCTGCCCTTTGACAGAATGTTTCCTGTGTACATACAGTCGTCATAGCTGAATGTGGCATTATCACCATTGTGAACAATAATATTTGTGTAATAAGCTACAAGATAAATTGTTTCACTATAGCCCTCGACCAGTTCCCACTCGCAGCTGAAAACATCGTAAAGAATATTTTCTTTATCACCATCAGATAACAGGTAGAACTTCTCGTGCTTTGGGGTTGAAAACTGTGGCTTGTCGTCGATTGCCTTTTCTAAAATTTGCTGAGATTTCTGATGAATCATCTTTTCGGCGTTTTCGTCTATGTTGTTCAGGTCAGAAAGGAAAAGCTCCAGACCCTTTACAACATACTCTTTAGAGGTCTGACTGTGCCAGCAGGTAGATTCAAAGGGATTTGTGGTTATGGTTATAACCTCGTTTTCGCTTAGCTGGTATTGCTTGGAAACCGAAATGCACAAATCATCAAGACTTGTAACGTGTCCGTTGGTTTTTATAAGCTCTACGGTTGCCGAGCCCTGACCATCAATACCCTCAAACTTAACATTCAGGTAGTCAAAGGGATTAATTGTGGGTCTGAAAATATAGGGGATAGCAGTACAGCTTACGGGAATTAAAAAGATGCTTGCAACCACAAGCAAAGCAATAAGCTTGGAAACATTCAGATGTCTGTTTTCCATACGTTTTCTTTTTTCATAATGCTCGTGCTGTGCGTCAAGCTCAGCTTTTCGCTTTGCATAAGCCACTTTTTCTTCCTGCTCTTTGTCAGGGAGAATAACAACATTACCGCAGTATTCGCAGTGCATTTCCCTGCGGTTGGCACTTAGTGTCATCATACCGCCGCACTGGTCGCAAATTAAATCGTGCTTCTTGTCCATTTTATACCCTCCTCAAAACAATGTGCATATTTTATCATTTTGTGACAATTAAGTCAATGATATAAAAAATCCCCACCGAAGATTTAGCCGGTGGGGAAGCTTATTTGTTTACCAGTTTCTGTTGGCTCTTGCCTTAATGCGTTCGTAGCGGGCTTTCTTTTTCTTCTTTTCGTTTGAGTAAACAAACCAGAATGCTCCACTCATAAAGGCAATCATAACTAAAAGCCAAATCATAAATGAGCCTGAACGGGATGAGTCTTTGTCAGCGTCGATACCTTCAAACTCAATGCCTTCAAGTGCCTTTGCGGCAAGCTCGGCAGACTTAAGAGTAACCTCTTCGCAAGCAGATGATGCGGCTACATTTTCCTTTGCAGGCTTTGTTGCAGTAGTTGCATCTGTGGGAGCAGTTGCATCCTCTTTATCTGCTTTTGCAGGGGGAGTGAGGGTTTCTGCGTTCTCTAAGTCCTCAGCGTTGGGGTTTTCCAAAGCTGTGGAGCTGAAAATTGCGGCATATGTAAGCTCGTCAACCTTACCTGTAGGCTCCAAACCGTTCTGAGTCTGGAAGTCTGCAACAGCACTTTCGGTCATATCGCCGAAGTAACCTGTAGCATCGTCGTTAAAGTAGCCTAAGTCTGCAAGCTCAGACTGAATTTCATAAATGCTGTCGTCAAAGTCACCGTTGGAGAAGGTGTTTTCTTCTTCTGCCTCAGTTTCTTCATCAGCAGGTTCGGTTTCCTCAACTTCTTCCTCTTCTTCTTCTTCAGTTGAAGCGTAGGGAGCATCTGAGGACATTAAAAGCTCAATTTCAGTAGGTCCTGCTATGCCGTCGGCATAAAGACCGGCAGCAATCTGGAACTCCATATATGCAGCCTCGGTAAGTGAGCCGTAGTAGCCTGTAATGTCATCATTGTAGAAGCCTAATTCCTTGAGTCTCTGCTGAATTGCAGAAACTCTTTCGTCGGTGCTTCCAAGCTTGATGTATTCGCTTTCGGTGTTTGTTACTTCTTCATCTGCCTCATAATCAGAGGGAGTGTCTGCAACAGCACCTGTATCTCCGGGAGTGGCGTTGGAAATACCGCTTGCATCAAGGTAATATTCAATACCATCTACTGTAATGTAAGTGTCGGTTAAATATTCACCGTCTTCGTAGTAATAGTAGTTGCCATTAAAATATTCCCAGCCTGTGTCGGGGTAGGAGATAGTCTCGTGTTTGAACCACATTGTCCAGCTTTTGCTGTAAACTGACTCGTAGCAAATGCCGTAGTCAGAACTTCTGGCATCAACTGCCATACCGCCGCCAACATAAACGCCAACGTGGCCGGGCTGATAAAGACCTAAGCCGTGAATGTTAGGCACACCATCGGATACATAACCTGAATCCTGACAGTAATCAATCATTGCACAGCGGTCGCCGCCTGCGTACATATAAATAAGACCTGAGCAGTCAACCGCACCTTCTGAAGCACTGCCGTAAACATAAGACCAACCGCTGTAGTAAGCGTTTAATACGTGCTCAGAAAGACCAGTACCTGTTCCTGCAGCTGAAAAGGATGTACCCGAAACTACAGAAATTGTCAGAATCACCGCCAGTATAAGAAACAGAGCTAAAGCTCTCTTGATTTTTAACATAAAGACCTCCGTGGATTTGCAAAGCCCTTTCGGGCAGTATAAAAGGTTCGGATGTTACAAATCCGACAACCTTTGTTACAACTTTGTAATTATTATAGCACAAGAGCATATACGTTTCAACCCCTATTTGTGAATTTTTTTTAAAAATCAATAAATATAGTTTCAAAAAAACCTTTCTATACAATATATATTAGGTGATAAATACAATAAAAAATTACAAATATGATAATTATTGTCTGTTTTATTAAGGCTCAGAGCGAAAAAAGCAAAAAAACAACACCGAAACAAGAAGCTTTCGGTGTTAAAGTGCTTTCAGAAAGGTTGTTTAGTTACGAGTAAATAGTGAAGAGGTAAAAAGTAAAATCGGCAAGCTATTATAGCTTGCCGATTTTGGCGGAGGACAAGAGATTCGAACTCTCGCGCCGGTTACCCGACCTACTCCCTTAGCAGGGGAGCCTCTTCACCACTTGAGTAATCCTCCGTATATAGTGAACTTATAAAAGTAATATGCAATTGGCGGAGAGAAAGGGATTCGAACCCTTGGTACCTTTCGGTATCACTAGTTTTCAAGACTAGCTCCTTAAACCGCTCGGACATCTCTCCGTTTAGGGACAAGTTGTATTCTAACACAAGATTTTCCTAATGTCAATGCTTTTTTGCTTTTTCAGTTGTAAAGAAAAGCACTACCATACCAACTACAGAAATTACGGTTGTGATTATAAGCATATTTTCTACGCCTACAGCGTCTATCATTGCACCGCCTGAAAGATGTGCAACCAAACAGCCTATAGTATTTGCCGAGCAGATGTAGGCTTGTCCCTTTACTGTGTCCTTATCACTTACAACCTCGCCTGCATAGTAAACTGAACAAACAGTATATAATGCATAACCTGCTATCTGACAAACCTGAGCAATGTAAAGACCCCAAATTCCGGGGAGAATCAGGGTGAGGATAATTCTTAAAGTGAAAAATACACCTGAAATTCGCATATAGGTGGAACCGCTTGCGATTTTTAAGAGCTTTGTAAAAAACACAATGGTGGGGATTTCAATAAGAGTAGAAATCATAAGCACTGCACCCTGAGCGTTACCGTCGCCCTTAAAAACCGAAATCTGATACATACAATTGCCTAAGATGTTATGTCCGATGTTAAGTATTGCCACTGCAAAAAGCAAAGCGGTAAACTTTTTGTTACGCTTGAAGAAGTCGGTGATTTTAGAGGCGGTTTCTTTCTTTGTAAGAGACTCGGCACCTTTTGGAAAAGCAAGAGTAGCCACAAATCCCATAATGCAGAACACTATTGCAAATAGAGGAACAGCAACCTCGCCGAAAGTTTCAATAAGCTTATTGGAACCCCAGGCGGTTACACCAAAAGCAAAGGCACCAACACCGCGAGCCAAGCCGAAATTTACGTTGTAGCCTGACTTTATCGCTACCATACCTATGGAGTTTATAAATGCAGGGTACACCACAACACCCACATAAGCCACAGCATACACTGCGGCAACCAGCCAAAGGCTGTTAATAAAAGGGAGAGCAGCTGAGCATAAAAGTATAAGTGCAGATATCATCATCAAAATGCCCTTAAGCTCTATCTTTTTCTTATCAATAACCGATGTCAGCACAGGCTGAAGCACAAAGGCAACAGCCGTTGCCACTGCTAATAGTATGCCTATTATTGTGCTTGATAATCCCTGAGAAAGTAAATATCTGTTTGCATAGGAGTAAAGAACTCCGTAAATTCCCCAAAGGGCAATCTGCAAAACTATATAAAGTAAATTAGCTTTTTTCAAAACAAAACCTCATTTATATTATTCCTCAGTATACTATCATAGTTGGTGCCTTGTTTCAAGTACCCCTATTGACTTTAATTCTTTGTAGGACTAAAATGTTATGGTAATATTTTCATTTTGGAGGAATTTAAAAATGAGACAGTTTAAAACAGAATCCAAAAAGATGCTGGATATGATGATTAACTCTGTATATACAAACAGAGAGATTTTTTTAAGAGAGCTTATTTCAAACGCAAGTGACGCTATTGACAAAAGATATTTCCGCTCACTTACCGATTCAGCCTACGCTTTAGACCGTGACAAATACGGCATTGATATTTCTATTGATAAAGAAAACCGCATTATTAAAATTACTGATAACGGTTGCGGTATGACAGACAAAGAGCTTGAAGAAAACCTGTCTACCATTGCTCACTCAGGTTCAGGTACATTTAAGAGTGAAAACACCGACGACAATATCAGCATCATCGGTCAGTTCGGTGTAGGTTTCTACTCCGCCTTTATGGTGAGCAAGAAGATTACAGTCCGTACCCACGCCATAGGCAGTGGCACAGCTTTCTGCTGGGAAAGCAAGGGTACTGAGGGATACACAATTTCAGAATGTGATTATGCTCCGTTTGGTAGTGAGATTACTCTTTACATCAAAGAGGACACAGACACAGAGAATTTTACTGAGTTTTTAGACCAGTATAAGATTAAAGAGCTTATCAAGCGTTATTCCGACTACATCCGCTATCCTATCCGTATGGATATGGAGGTTGCAAAAACCATTCCTGCTGAGGATGAAAACGCTGAACCTAAGTTTGAGACGGTTATAGAAAACCAGACCTTAAACTCTATGGTGCCTTTGTGGCATAAGGTTTCCTCAGAAGTTACTGAGGAGCAGTATGCCGATTTTTACAAGGCAACTTTCTATGATTATAATGCACCTATTAAAACTATTCAGGCTCATATCGAGGGTACAGTTGAGTACGAAACTTTAATGTTTATTCCTGCCAAGGCTCCATTTGATTATTACTCCAAGGGTTACGAGAAGGGTTTAACTCTTTACAGTAATGGCGTAATGATTATGGACAAGTGCGGTGATTTGCTTCCCGATTACTTTAATTTCGTAAAAGGTGTTGTGGATAGCTCCGACCTTACTCTTAACATTTCACGCGAAACCTTACAGCAGAATTATCAGCTCCGCACAATCGCTAAAAGCTTAGAAAAGAAAATCCGCACCGAGCTTTTAAAACTTATGAAAGAGGACAGAGAAAAGTACACAGCCTTCTTCAAAGAGTTTGGTGCTGTTCTTAAGTTTGGTGTTTATAACGAGTACGGTGCCAATAAAGACACCTTAAAGGATTTATTGGTGTTCAAATCCTCTGCAACAGATAATTTTATTTCTCTTAAAGAATATACAGAAGCTATGCCCGAGAACCAGAAGGCAATTTATTATGCCTCAGCCGCAACAGAAGAGCTTGCAAAAAGCCTTCCCCGTACAGCTTTGGTTCGCTCTAAGGGCTATGATGTGCTTCTGTTTACTGACGAGGTGGACGAGTTCGTAGCAACAACTCTTATGAACTTTGCCGATAAGGATTTTGTAAACGTTACTTCAGGCAATCTTGACCTTTCTTCTGACGATGAAAAAGAAAGCGTAAAGGCTCTTAACGAAGAGTCAAAAGAGCTTCTCAGTTTTATGAGCGAAGCTTTGAAGGGCGAGGTTAAGTCTGTTCGTTTTTCAAACACAGTAGGGGAGCATCCCGTAAGCTTAATTAGCGAGGGTTACCTTTCTGCTGAAATGGCAAGGGTGCTTTCTCAGCTTCCCGGCCATGAGGGTATGGCTATGGCTCAGACTGTTCTTGAAATCAATATGAACCATAAAATCAAGGATACCTTAAAGAGCCTTTTTGAAAGTGATAAAGAAAGACTTTCTGCTTATACCGAAATTCTTTACGCTCAGGCTCGTCTTATCAGCGGTTTAGAGATTAAAGACCCTGTTAAGCTCAGCTCTCAGATTTGTGACTTGCTTGTTTAACTTTTCCTTTTTAAGGAGGCTTTATGAAAAAGCGAATGAAGCTTACCTACACCAAGGTAATTACCATAGGCTTTGCCTTGCTTATACTTTTGGGTGCGTTTTTGCTTATGCTTCCCATTGCTTCAAAAAGCGGCGAATGGACACCCTTTACAAACGCACTTTTCACTTCTACTTCTGCCACCTGTGTAACGGGTCTTATTGTGTATGACACCTTTTCTCATTGGTCGGTGTTTGGCCAGCTTACAATACTTACCCTTATTCAAATCGGCGGTTTAGGTTTTATGACCATTATCACTATGTTTTCTTTCCTGTTAAAGCGTCGGATAGGTTTGAGGGAAAGAAGGCTTCTGATGGAGTCCTCAGGCTCTCCTGAGCTTAAGGGTGTTATAAAGATGATTCGCAAAATCCTTTATGGAACTTTTATTGCCGAGGCTTTAGGTGCGGTGCTTTTAAGCATCCGCTTTATCCCCAAAATGGGAATTATCAGAGGTATTTACAACGCAGTTTTTCATTCTGTGTCAGCCTTTTGTAACGCAGGCTTTGACTTAATGGGACGGTTCGAACCATTTTCGTCTCTTACACTTTTCTATGACGATATATTGGTAAACCTTACAGTCTGCGGTCTTATTATCGTAGGTGGTGTGGGCTTTATTGTATGGAACGATATCTTTACCCTTCGCACAAAGCTCAGCAAATATTCCCTTCACTCAAAAATTGTAATTATTACAACAGGAGCTTTGCTTTTACTTGGTACAGTTCTTTTCTACATTTTTGAGCGAAACGGCGTGCTTTCAGATATGCCTGAATACAAACGCATATTGGTGGCATTTTTCCAGTCGGTAACCTCACGAACTGCAGGCTTTAATACTGCCGACCTTTCTGCTATAAGCCACAGCTCGGTAATAATTTTCTGCATTCTTATGTTTATCGGCGGCAGCCCCGGCTCTACTGCAGGCGGTGTAAAAACCACAACATTTGCGGTTCTGATTCTTTCGGCAGTTACCTCTGCAAGGCGTTCCAGCTCAATTACAGTTTTCAAAAAACGTCTGGAAGAAAAAACCGCACGTCAGGCGAGTGCAGTTGTTGTTACTTATGTTCTTGCTTTGTCTGTAGCAATTATGATTATGTGTGCCGTGGAGCCGTTTTCTCTTAAATACATTGTGTTTGAGGCGGTTTCCGCAATGGGTACTGTAGGCGTTACAATGGGTATTACACCTGAGCTTACAACTACTTCAAAATATATAATAATAATCCTGATGTATGCAGGAAGAATCGGCGGACTTACATTGATGCTTACCCTTGCTGAAAAACGCAAGCAGGTAGCGGTTAAGCGTCCGTCTGAGCAAGTATTAATAGGATAAGAGGTTTTTGATATGAAATCTATTCTTGTAATCGGTCTTGGCAGATTCGGCTATCACCTTGCACTAAAATTCTCTGAGCTTGGCAACGATGTGCTTGTTGCCGATATTGACGAAGAGTTAGTCGAAAAATATTCTAACGAGTTTGAGGATTCAAGAATCTGCGACTGTTCTGACGAAAATGTTATTCGTTCCTTAGGTGTTTCTAATTTTGATTACTGTGTTGTTGCAGTAGGCACGAATTTTCAGTCGGCTATGGAAATTACAGCTCTTTTAAAAGAGTTCGGTGCAAAGTGCGTTATAGCAAAGGCAGGCTCCGCCAGACATGCGAGTCTCCTTAAGAAAATCGGTGCCGATGAGGTTATTTATCCTGAGCGTGACGTAGCTCAGAAAACCGCCATAAGGTTAAATGTGAAAAATATTTTTGATTATATCGAGCTTACCGACGATTACGCTGTTTACGAAATTCCCGTGCCCGAAACCTGGGCAGGAAAAACCGTAGGAGCTGTTGATGTAAGACGCAAATATTCCGTAAATATTATTGCCGTTAAGCGTGACGGTAAATTAGACACTGAGCTTACAGCTGACTATACTTTCATTGAGGGTGAGCATTTAGTTGTTATCGGCAGGGCAGACAGAGTCTATAAATTAGCTTCAAAATAAACAGAGGACAGGAAATTTAAATGATAAGTATTTTGGGTAGAATTTTTCTTAAAGATAAAAACAAAGATACTCCCGCAGGCCGTCGTGCCTGGGGTGTGCTTTGCAGTATTGTGGGCATTGCTCTTAATATTTTTTTGTTTGCAGGTAAGCTTTTGGCGGGCACATTTGCAGGTTCTATTGCCATTACAGCCGATGCTTTCAACAACCTTTCCGATGCAGGCTCTTCGCTGATTACTTTAATCGGCTTTCGCTTTGCAGGCAAAAAGCCTGACCCCGAGCATCCTTTTGGTCACGGCAGGTTTGAATATATTTCGGGACTTCTGGTTTCTGTGATTATTATTGTTGTAGGCATAGAGCTTATGACTTCTTCCATAGGTAAGATTATTAACCCTGAGCCTATCGGTGAAAACTGGGTGCTTTCAGCCTGCATTTTAGGTGCTTCAATTTTAGTCAAGCTTTATATGTTTTTCTATAACCGCAGTGTAGGCAAGGCTATTAACAGCTCAGGTATGAAAGCAACTGCTATGGACTGTATTTCAGACTCTGCGGCAACTGCTGTTGTGCTTGTTTCGCTGATTATCGGCGCTTACTTTAATATTATGATAGACGGCTGGTGCGGTGTGCTTGTTTCCTTGTTTATCCTTTTTGCAGGATTTAAGTCAGCAATGGAAACATTAAAGCTTCTTTTGGGTACGCCTCCGGAAAAGGAGTTTGTAGAAGCAGTAGAAGCAACAGTTTTAGCTCATCCTATTGTAATCGGTATCCACGACCTTATTGTTCACGATTACGGCCCCGGCAGACAGATTCTTTCCTTACACGCTGAGGTTGACGGCAAGGGCAATATTTACGAGCTTCACGACGAAATCGACCTTATCGAGCAGGAGCTTGCAGAGGTTTACGGATGTCTTGCAGTTATTCATATGGACCCCATTGAAACCGACAACGAGGTTACAAACTCTTATCGTATGTCGGTGGCTAAAATCGTAAAAAACATTCATCAGGATGTTACCATTCACGATTTCCGTATGGTGCCGGGTGTTACACATACAAATCTTATTTTTGATGCTGTTGTACCTCACTCGGTAAAAGACGACGATAAAAAACTAAAAAAAGATATTGCAAGCCTCATTAGCAGTAATCTCGAAAACTGCAACGCAGTTGTTCAGATTGACAGACCCTTTACAAATTAAATTTTAAACCTTTGTTGACATAATAGCTTTCAAGTGGTATAATTTTCTTCAATATTCTAAATGCAATGAGCGAAATCAAGTAAGGATTAAGCCTGTACTTAAGAGAGCCGACGGTTGGTGCAAGTCGGTGGCAGTTTTTTCCCCAATACCTTTCGTTAGCAGAACACCGAAGGGCTTTTTAATAAAGCTTGCGTAGGCTGTTACGGGTCTGCCCGTTAAAGCAGAAGAGTATTTTACTCGCAGAGGTTTTTATCGTAAGGTAAAGACAAACTGAGGTGGTACCGCGATTTTTTCGTCCTCAAAAGAAGTTAAGACTTCTTTTGAGGATTTTTTTGTTAGCCACGAAAGGGTAATTCGCCTTTGGATAGGTTGCATTTATAGGCAAACCTTAATTAACGGCGGGTTATTCTATTATTTAAAACTATAATCGCACGCGTTAGCGTGGCACCACAATATTTTCCTGTAAGGAAAATATATCGCTTTGCAAAAGCAAAATATCACTCGCCGTAAGGCGATATATCACTGCAATATTGTTTTGATGATATTGCCAAAGGGGATTTTTATATGACAATTATGGAAATGCTGGAGCGTAACGCCCGCCTTTACGGCAAAGACGTAGCTCTTGTTGAAATTAACCCCGGTGTTCCCGAAACACGCCGTCTTACATGGCGTGACTACAGCTTGGTTCAGGAAACCGAAAAGAACTATTATCGCAGAGAAATAAGCTGGAATGTTTTTAACGAAAAAGCAAACCGCTTTGCAAATGCTCTTTTAGAGCGTGGCATAAAGAAAGGCGACAAGGTTGCAATTCTTCTTATGAACTGCATCGAGTGGCTTCCCATTTACTTTGGTATTCTTAAAACAGGTGCCATTGCTGTGCCTCTTAACTTCCGCTATACAAGCGATGAGATTGAATATTGTTTAAATCTTGCCGATACAGATGCACTTGTTTTTGGTTCTGAGTTTATCGGAAGAGTTGAAAATATCGAGGCGAAAATCAGCGTAAACCGCCTGCTTATTTTTGCAGGCAATGACCATTGCCCCACATTTGCCGAGTCTTACTCTGAAATGACTGCTGACTGCTCTTCAAAATCTCCCGAGATTTTAATTGATGAAGAAGACTATGGTGCAATTTACTTTTCATCAGGCACTACAGGCTTTCCAAAAGCTATTTTACATAAGCACAGGAGCTTAACCCATTCCTGCAAGGTAGAGCAGAACCACCACGGCCAGACTAAGGATGATGTTTTCCTTTGCATTCCTCCGCTTTACCATACAGGTGCTAAGATGCATTGGTTCGGAAGTCTTTTAGTTGGCGGTAAAACCGTTCTCTTAAAGGGTACAAAGCCTGAGTATGTTCTTGACGCAGTATCAAACGAAAAATGTACTATAGTTTGGCTTTTAGTTCCCTGGGCTCAGGATATCCTCAATGCTCTTGACAGAGGCGACTTTAAAATAGAGGATTATAATCTGGAGCAGTGGAGACTTATGCACATCGGTGCTCAGCCTGTTCCCATGAGCCTTATTAAAAAGTGGAAAAGTTATTTCCCAAATCATCAGTACGACACAAACTACGGCCTTTCCGAGTCTATCGGTCCCGGCTGTGTTCACCTTGGTGTTGAAAATATCCACAAGGTAGGTGCTATCGGCAAGGCTGGCTACGGCTGGAGAGTTAAGATTGTAGACGAAAATGGCGAAACTGTAGAAAAAGGCGAGGTTGGCGAGCTTTGCGTTAAAGGCCCCGGTGTTATGGAGTGCTATTATAACGACGAAGCTGCAACAGCTGCTTCTATCAGAGGCGGTTGGCTCTTTACAGGCGATATGGCTAAAGAAGACGAAGACGGCTTTATCTTCCTTGTTGACCGCAAAAAGGATGTTATCATTTCAGGCGGTGAAAACCTTTATCCCGTTCAGATTGAGGACTTCTTAAGAGGTCATAACGCAATCGGCGACGTTGCGGTAATCGGTCTTCCCGATAAACGACTTGGCGAAATTGCCGCCGCAGTTATCCAGATTAAAGAGGGCTTTAGCGCTACTGAAGAGGACATTCAGAACTTCTGTATGGACTTACCCCGCTATAAGCGTCCCCACAGAATTATCTTTGCCGACGTACCCCGCAACCCTACAGGCAAAATCGAAAAGCCCAAGCTCCGCGAGCTTTACGGCGGCGCAGGTTTAGTAGATGCACAGAATAAATCATAATAAGTTTTTAATTTCATCGCTCATTTTATTAATAAATGAGCGATGTTTTTTATATTTAATTTCCAAAAAGTCTTTAATATCCTAAAAATTTATGATACAATAATAAAATAGGCAAATTTTGTTTGCTACTTCCTTATATGGAGATGATTTTTATGAGTACCAACATTCGCACAACACTTGCGGATAACGTATATTTTAACGAGATTAACGTAGACAGGTTCAAGACCATGCGTCTTACCGCCATTGCACTTCTTCCTTTAGAAAAAGATTCAGCCTCAGACTTTGCGTTGCTTACGCAGGTGCTTACACGCTCTTGCGAAGAATTCCCTGACTTTACAGCACTTTCCAAGAAGCTCAGTGCTCTTTACGGTGCGTCCCTTTCGGCAGGTGTGCGTAAGGTGGGAGAAAGCTTAGCTCTTGTATTTTCAATTGCAGGTATCGACGACCGCTACGCCTTTGACGGCGATGTAGTTTCCAAGGAACTTTCAGAGCTGCTTTTAAAGGTGATTTTTGAGCCAAAGTTTATCGATGGCGTTTTTGACAAAGAAGAAGTTGAGCAGGAGCGTCGCCAGCTTATTGACCTTGCAGACTCCGAGTTTAACGACAAGCGTGTTTATGCCAACTCTCGCCTTATTGGGACTATGTGTGAGAATGAGGCTTTCGGCATCAAACGCTACGGAAGCCGCGAAAATATTCTTAAGTGTACTCCCGAAAGCCTTAAATCAGCTTGGGAGAGAATGCTTAAAGGTGCCAGCTTCGAGGTGTTTTACGTAGGCGGTGCATCTGCTGAAAGTGCCAAAAAGATTTTCAAAGAAAAGTTCACTTCAGTAGAAAGAATCCCCGAAGAGCTTAATACGGAGATTATCCGTGAAGCAAAAGAAGTTAAAAGAGTAGAAGAAACTATGGATATTGCTCAGGCAAAGGTGCTTATGGGCTTCCGTACAAATTGCAGTAAGGACGACGAAGGCGTTTTTGCAATGAGGCTTATGAATGTTATTTTAGGCTCAGGTACACGGTCAAAGTTCTTCCTCAATATCCGCGAAAAGCAGAGCCTTTGCTATTATTGCTTCAGCCGATATAACCGCTTTAAGGGTATTTTAACCGTCGAAAGCGGAGTTGAAAACACAAATGCCCAGCGTACTGTTGATGCTGTTTTACATGAGCTTGAGGAAGTAAAAAAGGGCAACTTCACTGATGAAGACTTACGCCTTGCAAAGCTTTCGGTATCAAGCGACTTTGTCAGCATTACCGACACAGTAACAGGTAACGAGGAATGGTTTGTTTCTCAGCTTACAGACCCTGAGTTTTTATCTTTAGAGGAAACTACAGCAAAGTTTAATGCTGTTACAAAAGAGGAAATTATAGAGGCAGCCAATAAGCTGACATTAGATACAATTTACATCTTAACAGGAAAGGAGGAGGCTTGATGCAGATTAAAGAATTTAAAAGCGAAAAGCTCCGTGAAAAGTATTTTGAAATCGAGCACAGCTCAGGCTTAAGAATTTTTGTTCTGCCCAAAGAGGGATACCGCTCAACCTATGCCATTATCGGAACACCCTTCGGCAGTATCAATACCGAGTTTGATTTAAAAGACGGTAAAGTCAGAGTTCCCGACGGCATTGCTCATTATCTTGAGCACAAGCTTTTCGAGAGCGAAGACGGCGATGCCTTCGCAAAATATGCCGAAACAGGTGCCAACGCCAACGCATACACAAGCTTTGACAAAACCTGTTATCTTTTCAATTGCACAGAGCAATTTGAAAAAAGCCTTTCCATTCTTTTAGAGCTTGTAACAAATCCTTATTTTACCGAGGAAACGGTTGCAAAGGAACAGGGTATTATCGGTCAGGAAATTAAGATGTACGAGGATTCTCCCGAGTGGCGAGTGCTCTTTAATCTTTTGGGTGCTATGTATCACAACCACCCTGTAAAGGTTGATATTGCAGGCAGTATTGAATCTATTGCAGAAATTACTCCTGAAAGCCTCTACACCTGCTACAACTCCTATTACAACCTCCACAATATGGCTCTTTCCGTTGTGGGCAATGTAGATGTAGATGAGGTTCTGAGAATTTGCAACAAATACCTTAAGGAGCAGGAAAAAACCGAAGTGAAAAGCTTGTTCCCTGCAGAGCCTTACGAAATAAAAGAAGTTTACACAGAGCAGATTTTCCCTGTGGCTGTGCCAATCTTTAACTTAGGCTTCAAGCTTAAAGGCGACAAGCTTCATAACGAAGAGGAGCTTGCTCACCTTGATATTTTACTCTTTATGCTTGCATCTTCCACAAGCCCTATGTACCGCGAGCTTATGGATAACGGACTTATAAATTCCACCTTCTCATACGAAATGTTTGAGGGCAGCGGTTATTCTGCGATTATTTTTTCAGGCGAAAGCCGAGACCCCGAAAAGGTTGCCGAAACCGTAAGGGCTTATTTTGACAAGGTTAAGGCAGAAGGCCTTTCTCAGAAGGATTTTGAGGATGCCAAGAAAGCAACCTACGGCGATGCTTTAGGCTCCTTTAATTCTGTAGATACTGTTGCAAATATGTTGGAGGATTTTTATTTCTCAAAAAGAAAAATCTTTGATTACTACGACGCAATCGGCAATGGGTCTTTAGAAAAAGCAATGGATTTATTAAAGGAAATCGACACCAAAAACTCGTCGCTTTCAGTTGTAAAGGGGGAGTAATATGCAGGTTACTTTTCCAAAATTAGGATTGGAGTTTTTTGTTAATTCCACAGCCTTCAGCATAGGTACTTTCGAGGTTAAGTGGTATGGCATAATTATTGCCGCAGGGCTTTTGCTGGCTGTGCTTTACGCAATGAAGCGTGCACCTTACTTCGGGGTTGATACCGACAAGCTTCTTGACGCGGTTATTGTCGGCGTTATCTGTGCGGTTGTTGGTGCAAGGCTTTACTATGTAGCCTTTACCTGGGATTATTTTAAAGATGACCCCTTAAGGATTATCACCGATTTTCACGAAGGCGGACTTGCCATTTATGGCGGTATTATCGGCGGACTTTTAGGCGGTGGCTTAGTAGCCTGGAAAAAGAAGATAAACGTTCTTGCTTGCCTTGATTTAGCATCCCTTGGTTTTCTTATCGGTCAGGGTATGGGCCGTTGGGGTAATTTTATGAATCAGGAGGCTTTCGGTACTCCTACAGATTTACCATGGGGAATGGTGAGTGCAAACACAGGCGGTGTTGCAGTTCATCCTTGCTTTTTGTATGAATCCTTGTGGTGCTTACTTGGCTTTGTACTTCTTCACTTTTTCTCCAAAAAGCTTCAGAGCTACAAAGGTCAGATTTTCTTCATGTACCTTGTGTGGTACGGTTTTGAAAGAATGCTTGTAGAGGGCTTAAGAACAGACAGTCTGTATTTACCCTTCAGCATTTTTGGCTTCACTCCCAGAGTAAGCCAGGTGCTTTCGGCAATTATTGTAATTGCAGGTATAATCCTGCTTGTGATTTTCAGAAACAGAAAGGATATGTTCGGTGCTATGATTATAGACGGCAAAATGGTATCTACAAAAGTTAAAGATGAGGTAGCAGAGGAGATTAAGGCTCTTAAGGAAAAGGGCATTAAGGCAACCTTAGCAGTTGTTATTGTAGGCGACGACCCAGCATCCCGAGTTTACGTTAATAATAAAAAGAAGGCCTGCGAGTACACAGGTATTGAGTCTTTAGAATTTGCACTTTCAGGCGACACAACTCAGGAAGAACTTTTAAAGCTTGTAGCAGAGCTTAATGAAAGGGAAGACGTTAACGGTATTTTAGTCCAGCTTCCTTTACCCAAGCAAATTGACGAAAATGCAATTATTGAGGCTATCGACCCCAGAAAAGACGTTGATGCTTTCCATAAAGCAAATGTGGGCAGAATTATGATTGGCGACTATGACTTCCTGCCTTGTACTCCCGCAGGTGTTATGGAACTTTTAAAAGCCTACGACATCGACCCTAAGGGCAAAGAATGCGTAATTCTTGGCAGAAGCAACATCGTAGGCAAGCCTATGGCAATGCTTCTTTTACATGCAGACGGCACAGTTACCGTTACACATTCCAGAACCCTTAACCTCAAAAAGGTTACTCAGCGTGCAGACATTCTTGTAGCCGCTATCGGCAAGCCCCGCTTTGTAACTGCCGATATGGTTAAGCAGGGTGCAGTTGTTATTGACGTAGGTATTAATAGGGACAAAGACGGTAAGCTTTGCGGTGACGTTGATTTTGACAAGGTTAAGGACAAAGCTTCGGCAATTACACCTGTTCCCGGCGGTGTTGGTCCCATGACTATAGCAGTTTTAATGAAAAACACACTTAAGGCTGTAAAGCTTCAAAATAATTGTTGACAAAGTTTTCCCGTTGTGTTATAGTGTATGAGCCGCATATTGTGGGTTTATAGTTGGCTTTGCCACACCCGACAGTAGCGAGTCTATAAAGGAAAAGGTGTACTAAAATGTATGCAGTAATCGAAACCGGCGGCAAGCAGTACAAGGTAGAGAACGGCGACGTTATCTATGTTGAGAAGCTTGATGCTGAAGACAACACAACTGTTGAGTTCAAAGTAGTTGCTGTTGGTAATGATGACGGTATCACCGTTGGCGCTCCTTATGTTGAAGGCGCAAAGGTAACAGCTGAGATTGTTAAGTCCGGCAAGGGCAAGAAAATCACTGTTTCCACTTACAAGCCCAAGAAGGGTGAGAAGAGAAAATTAGGTCACAGACAGCCTTACACAAAGGCCGTTATCAAG
>JAZTWD010000007.1:0-12380 GCA_045635685.1 Ruminococcus sp. | reverse complement strand
ACAAAAACCGAAGCTAACTTAATGGCTGCTTTTGCAGGCGAGAGCCAGGCAAGAAACAAGTACACATACTTTGCTTCCAAGGCAAGAAAAGAAGGCTACAATCAGATTGCTGAGCTTTTCGAGCAGACAGCAAATAACGAGAAAGAGCACGCAAAGCTCTGGTTCAAGCACTTAAACGGCATCGGCACAACTGCTGAGAACCTCGAAGCTGCTGCAGACGGCGAGAACTACGAGTGGACAGATATGTACGCAACATTTGCAAAAGAAGCTAAGGAAGAAGGCTTCGACGCTATTGCTGCTCAGTTTGAGGCAGTTGCAAAGGTTGAGAAGGTTCACGAGGAAAGATACCGCAAGCTTCTTGAAAACGTTCAGAAGGGTGAAGTGTTCAAGAAGGGCTCAATCGTTATCTGGGAATGCGGCAACTGCGGTCACATCGTTGTTGGCACAGAGGCTCCCAAGGTGTGTCCTGTTTGCTTCCATCCTCAGGCATACTTCATGATTAAGGCTGAGAACTATTAATCTGTAATACACAGTAAAAAACACCGTAGATTTTTAAAGTCTACGGTGTAATTTTTTGTTCTTTTTTATTTCTCGTCGTTATCTTCAGCTTCCAAGGCTTTAACAATTACGCTGTGGATTCTCTGGTCTTTAACTTTAATAACCTTAAACTCCATTCCGTCACGTTTAAATTTTTCGTTCTTTTCGGGGACTGTGCCTAAGGTTTCAAACACAAATCCGCCTACGGTTAAGCTGTCGGAGTCGATATCAGAGGGGTTCTTTTCGAAGAGAGAGAGCATATCTTCAAGCTCCATATCACCGCTTACTTTGTATTTGTTGTCGGCAAGCTTTGTAAAGTCCTGCTCAATTTCTTCGTCTTCGTCCCAGATTTCGCCTACGATTTCCTCAAGTAAATCTTCCATTGTAAGTATGCCTAAGGTTCCGCCGTATTCGTCGGTAACGATTGCTATGTGAAGCTTCTTTTTGCGGAAATTTGCAAGAATTGCGGAAAGTTTCTGGGTTCTGAAAATAAACTCAGGCTTTATAATGAGCTTTTTAAGGTCAGGTGTGCCTCCCTTAATAATCTCGTCCATATAGTCCCAGCTGTGTAAAATACCTACGATATTATCAACGGAGCCTTTGTAAACAGGAATTCGGGAGTAACGCTGAGTACGGATAATCTCGGTAATTGTGTCAGGGTCTTCGTCTATGTCAATAGCGGTAACATCAACTCGGGGAGTGAGGATTTCCTCTGCGGTTTTTTCGTCAAAGTCAAGTGCCGAGCGTACCATAAGGGATTCCTGCTCCTCTAAAACGCCTTGTTCCTCAATGCTTTCAACAATAATTTTAAGCTCGTCCTCGGTAACTGTGGTGTCGTCTTGCTTAACTCTGAAAAGCTTTAAAGCTAAGGTTTTTATTTTTGAAAAAACAAAAATAAAAGGAGTAAGAACAAACATAATTGCCTTAAGAATCCTTGCAACCGCCATAGAGATAGAATCGCTTTTTTCTTTACCTAAGCATTTTGGGATAACTTCACCAAAGGTAAGTACCAAAAGGGTAGTAGCACCCGTTGAGATAGCGGCACCGTAATCGCCGAAAAGCTCAAGGCAAACCACTGTGGCAAGGGAAGAACAGCCAAGGTTTACAATGTTGTTTAAAATAAGAATCGCTGTCAGAGCTTTGTCGTAATTTTTGATGATGTAAAGAGCAACCTTTGCTTTTTTGTTGCCGGCGTCGGCAAACTTTTTAAGCCTTATATTATTTGCACAGGAAAATGCAGTTTCAATGCAAGAGCAAAAGGCAGAAAGAGCAATTAAAATTACTATGATAACTAAATTAATGCTTATGTTCAAATTTATAACACCTCAAGCGTATCATATCACAAAAATTTAAAACAATATTGTAATAAAGAAATATAATTAAAAACTTGAAGAAATGTACTTAATTTGATATAATAAACAATATATATACATTATAAGGGTTTCTATGGGTAATACTACCTTTGAGGTGTATTTTTCATGAGCAAATCAGTTAAAAATAATGTAAATAACGAGGACGATTCTTACATCCGCAACCCTGCCGAAAATGATGGGGCAGATGTTGAAAATTCTCCTGTTTCCGAAACTACTACAGAGCAGATTGTTGAGACAGGCTCGGTGCTTGTAAACCGAAATGGAGTTATAATTCATTGCCTTACCATTGTAGGGCAGATAGAAGGCCACTACATTCTGCCACCTTCAAACAAAGCCACCAAGTATGAGCACGTAATTCCTCAGCTTGTGGCGGTGGATGAGGACGACAGAATCAGCGGACTTTTAATCCTTCTTAACACCTGCGGCGGGGATGTAGAGGCAGGCCTTGCCATTGCAGAGGTTATATCGGGAATGAAAAAGCCTGTGGTTTCAATAGTTCTGGGCGGCGGTCATTCCATAGGAATACCCTTGGCGGTGGCTTCGAAAAAAAGCTTTATCGCCAAAAGTGCTTCTATGACGGTGCACCCCGTGCGTACTACAGGGCTTACTGTAGGTGCTCCCCAGACCTTTGAGTATTTCAGAAAAATGCAGGACAGAATCACCACCTTTGTGTCGGATAATTCTAATATCTCTAAAGGTAGGTACAACGAGCTGGTGCTTAATACAGGCGAGCTTGTGCTTGATATCGGCACAATATTAGAGGGACAGGAAGCTGTTGATGAAGGGCTTATTGACTCGGTAGGCTCTTTAGCTGAGGCTATGGATGCTCTCTACGAAATGATAAATAATCAATAATACCCCTTTGGGGTAATACATAAACGGAGGTATATTTATGTTAGACTACATACTTGCCGCCTTGCAGGGCGTTGTTCAGGGATTAACCGAATTTTTGCCTGTCAGCAGCAGCGGTCATTTAAACATTTTTCAGCATTTTACGGGGCTCTCGGGTGAAGGCAACCTGTTCTTCAACGTTATGCTTCACCTTGGCACCTTGGTTGCTGTTTGTGCCTTTTACTATAAGCTGATTTTCAGATTAATAAAGGCGTTCGGCTCCATGGTTAAAAAGCTTTTTACAGGTAAGCTTAATTTTAAAAAGCTCAGTGACGACGAAAATCTGCTTCTTATGCTTGTGATTGGCTTGCTTCCTTTGTTCCTTTTGTTCGTTCCTATCGGCAACGATATGAAGGTTAAGGATTTGGCTGATATCTTAACAGGCGATAAGTCTTATTTTATCGTAACAGGTATTTCACTTTTGCTTACCTCAACCCTTCTTTTCGCAGGCTCCAGAATTAACCGCAAAAACGAAGCCTTGGAATACCAGGGCAAAACAAAGCTTAAGTCCCGCTATAGGGTTTTAGATGCCCTTACAGTGGGCATAGTGCAGTGTGTTGCTGCAATTCTGCCCGGACTTTCCCGCTCAGGCTCAACCCTTGCCGCAGGTCAGGCGAGAAGCATTAAAAAGCAGGATGCCATGGACTATACCTTTGTTCTGGCTATTCCCTCAATTCTTGCCGCAGCCGCTTTAGAATTTCTGGAAGCTGTTAAGGCTCCTGAGGGGCTTTCTGTAGATATCGGCCCTGTAATTGTAGGCGTGATTTTCTCTGCAGTTGTGGGTTATTTTTCCATTGCTCTTTTCAAGTGGCTTCTTAAAACAGACCGTACATATATTTTCGTAATTTATACAGCTGTAATGGGTCTTTTTGTAATCGGTGTAAGCGTTTACGAGATGATAACCGCTTCCACAGTTTGCTTTACATTCACATAATTTAAAATAAAGGATGTTTAATTTTGGCTTCTACTAAGAAAAAAGCCTCTACTGCAAAAAGAGGCAGACCTTCTGCAAAAAGCAAATCTAAAAATACAGCACCTCAAAAGGCAGGGCTTAATCCTCAGGTTAAGGCTATTATTATGCTTGCCTCTGCTGTTATTCTTCTGGTGCTGGCACTTTTTAAGGGTGAGCATTTCTGGAACTGGCTTCACTCGGTGATGTTCGGTATATTCGGTTTTTGCTCTTATTTACTGCCTGTAGCTTTAGGCTACTTTGCCATTATGACAGCTAAAGAGAAGCAGATGAACCGAGCAGGCACAAAAATTGCCTTGGTAATTCTTACCGTGCTTTTGGTAAGCTCGCTTTTCTACCTTTTCGGCTCAGGAGATTTAAAGGACATCAATCTTTTCAAATCCATTGGAAAAACCTATACATATTCAAGTCAGAATGTTTTCTCAGGCGGTGTAATCAGCTGTGTTTTAGGTTATACCTTTACCGCCTTAATCGGCGATAATTTTGTTCCCAAGCTGATTGTAATTGTGGCTCTTATTGCAGTGGTTATGATTTTAACGGGTATTTCTCTTATTGATATCGAAAACGTCGCCAAAAAGCAGATGATAGCACTCCGTGAGCGTAAAAGACGTTACGACGAAGAGCACCGCCAGATTGATGAAGAGCGTGAAAGAGATTTTTCTGATGTTAACCGCGAAAGTGCCCGAATTGATATTCCCCTTGAGGGCAGGCGAAAAAAGAAGCGTCAGGCTACCCCTGACGTTGCTGTTGAGGACGAGCTTACTCCTCCTCTGGATACAAGTGCATCTGACAAGCTTATTAACTCCGTAAGAATTGCAGGCGGCGATTATATGGAGGATACAGATATTTATCAGGCATCGGAAATTGCAAGGCAGATTACCGATTCAAAAAATAACCCTGTAACCGAGGCTGGTGCAAAGCAGGCTAACCCCGAAACAGTAAATGTTGACCCCAAGGCTAAAATTGATATAAACCTTGAGGAAGAAGAAAAGGCAATCGAAGCCGAGATTAAGGCAGAGGCAAAGCCTTCGCCCAGTGCGTATACATTCCCCTCCGTAAGGCTTTTACGTCAGCGTTTTGACAGTAACGACGGAGACGCTATGCGTGAGCTTCAGAATAACGCCACAAAGCTTGTGGATACTCTTAAGTCCTTCGGCGTTTCAGCATCAATTACAAATATCTGCCGCGGACCTTCCGTTACACGTTACGAGCTTAAGCCTGCCGCAGGTGTAAAAATTAACAAGATTACAAACCTTGCCGACGACATCGCCCTTAACCTTGCCGCCGATAAGGTTAGAATCGAGGCACCAATCCCCGGCAAGGCTGCCGTGGGTATTGAGGTCCCCAATAAATTTACAAGCGTTGTTACAATGCGAGAGCTTATTGACTCCGAAGAGTTCAAACGTGCCGACAGTAAGCTTACCTGCGTTTTAGGTAAGGATATTTCGGGTGAAATTGTTTCAACCGACCTTGCAAAAATGCCCCACCTGCTTATTGCAGGTACCACAGGCTCAGGTAAGTCTGTTTGCGTTAACTCAATTCTTATGAGTATTCTCTTCAAGGCTACACCTGACCAGGTTAAGTTTGTGCTTATCGACCCTAAGATGGTTGAATTTTCAAAGTATAAGGGCTTGCCTCATTTGCTTGTTCCTGTTGTAAGTGATGCAAAAAAGGCGGCAGGTGCTCTTAACTGGGCGGTTACGGAAATGATGCAGAGATACCGCCTGTTCTCAGAATACGATTGCAAGGAAATCCACTCCTACAACCGCCTTGTTGAAGCAAATCTTAAGTTTATCGAGGAAAATTCCACCGATGAAGAAGAGGTATGCATGGAGGTTTCAGGGCTTCCTGTTCCTAAGGAAAAGCTTCCTCAGATTGTTATTGCAATCGATGAGCTTGCCGACCTTATGATGGCGGCTCCAAAAGAGGTTGAGGATGCAATATGCCGACTTGCCCAGATGGCACGTGCCGCTGGTATGCACCTTGTTATTGCTACTCAGCGCCCCTCGGTTAACGTTATTACAGGTGTTATCAAGGCTAATATCCCCTCACGAATTGCGTTGAAGGTTAGTTCTCAGGTTGACTCACGTACAATCCTTGACTTCGGCGGTGCCGAAAATCTTATAGGTAGGGGCGATATGCTCTTTGCTCCTGTTGGTGTTTCCAAGCCTATACGTGTGCAGGGATGTTACGCTACCGATGAAGAAATCGAGGGCGTTACCGACTTTATTAAAAATCAGAACAAAGCCCAGTATAACGAAGATATCGAAGAGCAGATTCGCCGTATTACTGCCGAAGACCTTGATAATAAAAACAAGGGCGGTGGTGAAGAGGAAGGCGACCTGCAGGTTGATGCTAAAATGGAAGAAGCCATTAAGTGCGTAATAGACGCAGGTCAGGCTTCCACATCCCTTTTACAGCGTCGCTTAAAGGTTGGTTATGCAAGAGCAGGGCGTATGATTGACGATATGGAGCAAATGGGTATTGTAGGCCCTCATCAGGGTGCAAAGCCCCGAGATGTGCTTATTACATATCAGGATTGGTTGGAGCGAACCAACCGAATCGACAGTTAAGGAATTTTATTATGGCTTTTCTTCCTATTACAATAGAAGATGTTAAAGCTCGCGGCTGGGACTATGTGGACTTCGTTTTTGTTACAGGCGATGCTTACGTTGACCACCCTGCCTTTGGTACAGCTATTATTTCAAGAGTTTTAGAGGCGGAAGGCTTCAGGGTTGCAATTTTACCTCAGCCCGACTGGAGAAGTGACAAAGACTTCCTTCAGTTTGGCAAGCCTCGCCTTGGCTTTTTGGTTAATTCAGGCAATATCGACAGTATGGTAGCCCACTATACCGTTAACAAAAAGCACCGAAGCGACGATGCCTATACTCCGGGCGGAAGGTCAGGCAGCAGACCTGACAGAGCTGTTACTGTTTACAGTAATATTATCCGCAGACTTTTCCCGGATTCCGTAATAGTTATCGGCGGTCTTGAGGCATCATTAAGGCGTTTTGCTCACTACGATTATTGGGCTGACAAGGTTTTACCCTCAATTCTTTTTGATTCTAAGGCTGATTACCTTACCTACGGAATGGGAGAAAACCAAACCCGTGAAATTGCCCACGCTTTAAATGAGGGCAGAAACTTAGAGGACATAAAGGGAATCTGCTACAAGGTTTTAACCAAGGATTATACACCTCAGCCTGCTGTGGATTTGCCAAGCTTTGAGCGTGTGTGTGAGTCTAAAAAGGACTACGCCATAGCCGCCAGAAAAGAGCTTGAACAGAACGATGCATATTCTTCCAGAAGATGTATTCAGCGACACGGCGACAGTATTTTAATCTGCAATCCGCCAATGCCTCCTTTAAACACAGAGGAGCTTGACGCGGTGTACGCTCTGCCTTATGAGCGTACATATCACCCTTCTTACGAAGCTTTAGGCGGTGTGCCCGGTATTGAAGAGGTTGAGTTTTCCATAACCCACAACCGTGGTTGCTTTGGTGCCTGTAACTTCTGTGCTTTAGCTTTTCATCAGGGCAGAACAGTAACAGTCAGAAGTCACCAGTCGGTTTTGAAAGAAGCCGAGGACTTTAAAAATTACAAGAACTTTAAAGGCTATATCAGCGATGTAGGAGGTCCTACCGCAAACTTCCGTCGTCCTTCCTGCCAGAAGCAGTTAGAGCACGGTGTTTGCAAAAATAAAAGGTGCTTAGCACCCACTGCTTGCAAAAATCTTGATGTTGACCATTCCGATTACCTGGATTTGCTTCGCAAGCTCAGAGCGCTTCCCCACGTTAAAAAGGTGTTTATCCGCAGTGGTGTTCGTTTTGACTATCTTTTAGAAGACAGGGACAAGGAATTTTTTCGTGAACTTGTAGAGCATCACGTAAGCGGTCAGCTCAGAACTGCGCCTGAGCATTGCTCCAATATAGTTTTAGATAAAATGGGCAAGCCTCATATTGAGGTTTATAAAAAATTCTGCGACGAGTTTTATCGCATTACAAGAAAGATTGGCAAAGAGCAATACGTTGTGCCGTATCTTATGAGCTCCCACCCCGGATGCTCTGTTAAAGAGGCTGTTGAGCTTGCGGTTTTTCTTAAAAAAGAAAAGATTCGCCCCGACCAGGTGCAGGATTTTTATCCCACCCCGGGCACAATCTCTACCGCAATGTTTTACACAGGCCTCGACCCTTATACTCTTGAGGAAGTTTACGTTGCAAAGAGCGATAAAGAAAAGCGTATTCAGCGTGCTTTAATGCAGTATTACCGACCTGAGAATAAGGCACTTATTACAGAAGGTCTTAAAATTGCAGGCAGGACTGATTTAATCGGAAATACCGCAAATTGCCTTGTTAAGGGCAGTTTGCCACCTGTAAAAAAGCAAGCACCGACAATAAAAGGTAAGAATAAGGGCAAAAAACCTCAAAACAGAGGGAAAAGACGATAAAAAGCTTGACCAATGCCCGATTTCACTTTATACTATACACAATAAATTATTTAAGGAATTGATACAAATGACAGTTTTTGAAGAACTCAAAGCCCGTGGCATTGTTGCCCAGTGCACAAATGAGGAAGAAATCGTTAAACAGCTTAACGAAGGTCCCGTGCACTTTTACGTTGGCTTTGACCCCACAGCAGACTCATTACATATCGGCCACTTTATTCCCATCATTATGATGGCTCATCTTCAGCGTGCAGGTCATGTTCCCATTGCTCTTTTCGGCGGTGGCACAGGCGTAGTTGGCGACCCCTCAGGCAAAAGCGATATGCGTAAAATGCTTACAATGGAAGACATCAACCATAACGTAGAGTGCTTTAAAAAGCAGATGTCTAACCTTATTGATTTTTCAGACGGCAAGGCTCTTATCGTTAACAATGCTGACTGGCTCTTAGACCTTAACTACATCCAGTTCATCAAAAAGGTTGGCGTTCATTTTACAGTTGCAAAGATGCTTTCTGCAGAATGCTACAAGCAAAGAATGGAAAGAGGTCTTACCTTCTTCGAGCTTAACTATATGCTTATGCAGAGCTATGACTTCTATGTATTAAATCAGAAGTACGGCTGTAAGCTTGAACTTGGCGGTGACGACCAGTGGAGCAATATGATTGGCGGCGTTGAGCTTATCAGAAGAATTGCGGCAAAAGAGCACGAGGAAAACGGTACACCTATCCCTGAAAACAGCAAAGCAAATGCATTTACCTGCTCATTGCTTACAAACTTTGAGGGTAAGAAGATGGGCAAAACCGAAAAAGGTGCTCTCTGGCTTGACCCCAACAAAACAACCCCCTACGAGTTTTACCAGTACTGGAGAAACGTTAACGATGCTGACGTTATCCGTTGCATGAAGATTTTAACATTCTTGCCTCTTGAGTATATTGACGAGATTGCAAGCTGGGATGGCTCTGAAATCAACAAGGCTAAGGAAATCCTTGCTTTTGAGGTTACAAAGCTTATCCACGGAGAGGAAGAGGCAGTTAAAGCTCAGGAAACAGCACGTGCACTTTTCTCAGGCGTAGTAGATGCCGAGAATATGCCTTCTACAGAAATTACAGCAGATGACTTTACAGACGGTGCAATCGGCATTATGGACTTAATGGTTAAGTGTAAACTTGCTGCATCCAAGGGTGAAGCAAGACGTTTAATTCAGCAGGGTGGCGTAAATGCAAAGGATGAAAAGGTAACTGACGTGTACCTTTCCTTTACTGCTGAGGACTTTACAGACGGTTACATCGTAATCAAAAAGGGCAAAAAGGTTTTCCACAAAGCCGTTTTGAAATAATTACAATATTATATTAAGGAAAAGGGGTAAATTAAAATGAAAAAGTTTTTCGAAGAATTTAAAGCCTTTATTTCTAAGGGCAGCGTAATCGACATGGCAGTCGGTGTTGTAATCGGTGCTGCTTTTCAGGGTATTATCAAGTCACTTGTTGATGATGTAATTATGCCTTTCATTTCTCTTATTACAGGCGGTATGGATTTTTCAAGCTGGTATGTTGTGCTTGGCGAAATCCCCGAAGGTGTAGAGAATAACCTTGCCGCTCTTAAAGAGGCAGGCGTGGCAACATTCAGCTACGGTAACTTCATTTCTGCAGTTATCTACTTCCTTATCCTTGCTTTTGTTGTGTTCTTACTTGTTAAGGCTATTGCAGGCGTTAAGGGTCTTGTTCCCAAGAAAGAAGCTCCCAAAGCCGAGCCCACAACAAAGAAGTGCCCCTACTGCTTATCAGAAATCGACATCAAGGCAACTCGTTGCCCCCACTGTACTTCTGAGATTACAGAATAATATAACATATATAACAAAACCGCTGTTCTTAATGAACAGCGGTTTTTAGTTTAGTTGATTTCTGCAAGTTTTTGCATTGCATCGAAAAATTCGGGGAAATCTTTCTTAAGCCTTGCGATTTTGCCGTCTTTGGTTAAAAAGCAATGCTCAGAGTATCCCTCAACAGCTATGGTGCCGTCAGCTTTTTTCATAATATATTTAAAGCGGATTTTAGCCGCCTTAACTTCCTCAACAGTTACGAAAATATCGATAACATCGGGATAGGTTGTGGTGGCTTTGTATTTACATTCAATGGAAACAACAGGGGAGATTACGCCCATATCCTCAAGCTTAGCGTAGTCAAAGCCGTGGTTGCAGAGAAAGTCAGTACGAGCCTCTTCCATAAAGCGTACGTAGTTTGAGTGGTGGGTAATACCCATTTTGTCGGTTTCGTAGTAATTGATTTTGTGCTTGTAAGAGTACATTTTAACATCTCCTTATGAGACTATTATAATCTATATTAAAAGAATAAGCAATAAAAAATCAGCCCTCCATTTATTTTGGAAGGCTGATTTTGTTATAAGCTATAAGTAAGTTTTAAACCCACCGTTAACAGAAGTTCATTATACTATGAAGCTATCCAAAGGTGGAACTACCCTCCCGTGGTTAACGGGTTATTTAAAATATTTAACAGCGGATTCGAACATCTTGATGTCGTAGTTGCCTTCTACGTTCTTGTAGAGGAACTCGCCCTTACGCTCGGAGTGACCCATCTTACCGAATACTCTGCCGTCGGGAGATGTAATACCCTCAATAGCATACATAGAATCGTTGGGGTTAAACTGAACGTCAGAAGTGGGATTACCTGCAAGGTCAACGTACTGAGTAGCAATCTGACCATTCTCAGCAAGCTTCTTGATAAGCTCGTCGCTGGCAATGAATCTACCCTCACCGTGAGAAATAGGAACATTTACAATGTCGCCTACTTCCATACCAGCAAGCCAGGGAGACTTGTTGGAAGCAATTCTTGTTCTAACAATCTTAGACTGGTGTCTTGCAATTGTATTGAAACCGAGTGTGGGGCAGGTGTCGTCAGTATCAATAATCTTACCGAAAGGAACTAAGCCTAACTTGATAAGAGCCTGGAAGCCGTTGCAGATACCGCACATTAAGCCGTCGCGATTATCGAGAAGGTCTGTAACTGCCTCTTTAACAGCAGCATTTCTGAAGAATGCTGTAATAAACTTAGCAGAACCATCAGGCTCGTCACCACCGGAGAAGCCGCCGGGAATGAAAATCATCTGTGCATCCTGAACTCTCTTTGCAAAGTACTCAACGCTTTCTGCAATTGCGTTAGCTGTAAGATTCTTTACTACAATAATCTCAGCCTCTGCGCCTGCGTCCATCATTGCCTTTGCGCTGTCGTATTCACAGTTTGTGCCGGGGAATGCAGGGATAATTACCTTGGGCTTTGCAACCTTAATAGCAGGAGCAAGTTTAATATCTGTCTTATATTCAAAAGCAGGAATGTCCTTCTTCTCGTGCTTGATGTTGCAGGAGTATACGGACTCAAGCTTATCTTCAAAGAGCTTGTCAATCTCAGCAGTTGCAACCACTTCGGCACCCTTTGTGAAAGCACCGTCCTCAGTTACAAAACCGATAACCTCGCCAAAGTCTGCGTCTGCGTCAACTTCTAAGAGGAAGGAAGCGTAGTCATAACCGAAGATTGCATCGTTTGTAAGGCTCTCCTCAAACTTGAAGCCAAAGCCGTTACCCATAGCCATCTTCATAACTGCCTCAGCAATACCGCCGAGAGTGGGGGTGTAGCAAGCATAAACCTTACCTGCACGCATAAGCTCTGTTACTTTATTTATAACAGCGAAGAGGGAATCTGTCTTGGGTAAGTGGTTCTCGTCAAGCTCAGCAGAAATCTTAACAACTTTGTTGCCGGCCTTCTTGAACTCAGGAGAAATAACATCCTTGGAGTCAGCAGTTGTAACAGCAAAGGAAACGAGAGTGGGGGGAACGTCTAAGTCCTCAAAAGTACCGCTCATAGAGTCTTTACCGCCGATGGAGCCGATGCCGAGCTCAAGCTGTGCCTCAAATGCACCGAGGAGAGCTGCCAAAGGCTTGCCCCAACGCTTGCCGTCTTTACCGGGACGCTCGAAGTATTCCTGGAATGTGAGGTAAACGTCAGTAATATCTGCACCGCTGGCAATAAGCTTGCAAACAGACTCAACAACTGCGAGGTAAGCACCGTGGTAGGGGCTCTTCTCAGCAATGAAGGGGTTGTAGCCCCAGCTCATAAGTGAGCAAGTGTTTGTGTGCTTCTTCTCAACGGGAATC
>JAZTWD010000006.1:0-10743 GCA_045635685.1 Ruminococcus sp. | reverse complement strand
TATAGAATAAACTTACAAAAAGAGATATGAGAGATTTTTATTCTCTCATATCTCTTTTTTCATTCAACAAATTGGAATTTATCTGTCCGTAGTCTTTTCAATAATTCTATACACTTTTTCAGACCAATCCCAAATATCTTTGCAATCATTTTCGATATAGATAATCTTGTCCTTTAGATCTGGCGGTATGTATGAGGCAAGGACGTTCTTTAATTTCGTTGGTATCACGATTTTATGAACCCAATCGCTGATGAGAATTTCGTCCTTGACTTTCATAGGCAAAACACCATCGCATATGGCATTGGGATGGGAGAGCAGTTGTTCATACTGAAAATAAAAGCGCACTCCCGGCTCAAATTTAACACTCAAATCACTCTCGTTAGGAAATCGACCCAAAGTACGCTCCATAACCAGCCTGTCGCCCGCTTGACAATTTCCCCACGCAAACATGATATATTCAAAGTAATCGGCAGGGTCATTTGCCGCATTTCTGCTCTCACGCATCAATTCCTCAACAGGAACATTTCTTGCATTGAGTGCTGACAACAACTTTCCACACTCAAAAATTTTAATGGCATTGTCGGCAGAAGTTGTGTGACATACATACTCCGTGACACATCCTTTTCTGTATGGACAAGCAGTACATTCTGTTATCAACTTTGGGCGTGGCGTCGCCAGATATGCTTCTTTATGTTCGATACCATCCAGAATTGTGTGCAATGTATCCTCATTGTCACATTCAATTTTGCATTTTCTGCCGTGTTGCTCCTCATACTCAATAAATTCAATGATGGTTCTAATCTCCCAATTCGTCACCATCGGATAATTGGAAAGCTTCTTGTAGAACACACCATCCCATACTGAAGTGAATTCAAAATCGCCAAGTTTTATCAGCATATTTCTACCTCACAAAATTTTATTTATGGGTTAGATTATACTACGTTTATCCTATAAAGTAAATTATTTAATTTAACCCCTTTACTTTTGTATCTAATAGCGACAGTCTTGAGATGAATAAATATTATAAATAATTCTTAACAAAAATTCCCATTAATATATTAAAACAAAAAGTCCATAATACTATTGCGGCAAGAAAAGCGAAAGCTTTAAGTCGCATGATATACGGACGGAAAATGTAAAAGCAGAATATAAGAAAGCTGTTAAAAAGTTAAGCGTATGTGTTTTATGTAGTTTATGGCGTTAACTTTCAGTAGGTTTATAAAGGTTATTTATTCAGATAATGCTATTTTATAAGCTTTAGTTTTCTTGACTTTTCCTAAGTCTTTTATGTTTTCCGTCCTCGGGTTTGAAACATAAAAAGCCGCGGTAAGTGCACCTTACCGCGGCTTTGCTTATTCAGGTTATTTCTTTATAAATGTAGATGTAACGCCCTCTGAGTCTGTAACAGCTAAGTCTTTGCCCTTAATCTCTACAGTATAGGCACGTTCCTCGCTATCGTTAAACACGTAAACTTTAAGGTTACCTTCGCCGTCGTAGTTGTAAGTGCAAACAGTAGAAGTTCTGATTTCGCCGTTAATCTTTGTCATATGAAGAGTAGTGTTTGCAAAGAACTGCCACTCCATATCGGTGGTAGGAGAAGTCATAACCCAGGTGCCGATAATATCGGAGCCTGTAGGAACATAGGAATCGAACTCCTCAAAATCAGCATAAATATTTTCTACGGGCTTACTATCATCCTTACAACCTGTAAGTGTGCAAAGAGAAAAAGCCATACATAATACCAGCGCTAAAACAAAAATCCTTTTCATAAAAATCACCTCAAAATTTAATAAGTCAATTATACAACACCAAAAAAATTAAAGCAAGAATTATTTTATTTTCAATATTTTGGCGGCATTCTCATAAAGAATTTTCTCACGCTGAGTATCAGTTAGCTTTACAGCCATAAATCGGTCAAGCTCGCCCTTTGTGTCCCACATTGGGAAGTCTGTGCCGAAAAGAAGTCTGTCTTCGCCAAAGGTGTGGATAAGCTCCTGAAACTTCTCAGGGGTTGTAAAGCCTGAGGTAGAGGAAGTATCAACCATACAGTTTTCTTCATTTAAAAGAAACTTTACGCCTTCGTCATACACCGACCAACCGCCGAAATGAGCACCGATTACCAAAAGGTTTGGGAACATTCTGCAAATCCGCTGAATTCTTCTGGGGTGAGAATAGTCATAGCGGTAGTCACCAGCGTGAAGCAAAAGCGGAAGCTTGCCCTGCATATAGTCGTAAGCCTCTAAAAGCCTTTCGTCATCAACGTTAAACTGCTGGGTGTCGGGGTGAAGCTTGATGCCCTTAAGCCCCATGGAAATGCATCTGTCGATTTCCTGAGTTTTGTTATCGTAATCCTGATGAAGAGAGCCAAAGGCATAGATACTGCCCTTATTCTCCAGAGCCATTTTTGCCACGTAATCGTTAACAACCTCAACCTGATGAGGAGTTGTCGCAACAGCATGGATTACGCAGGTGTCGATACCTGCTGATTGATGAGCTTCAATAAGCTCATCAATTGTGCCTGTACGCTCCATAACCTGATAGTCGTAAAAAGCACCAACGGCATCCGTTGCCTTTCGGGCAATTTTTTCGGGATATATATGATTGTGAAAGTCAATGATTTTCATAAGAGTCACCTGATAAAACTATAATAAGCTAAGCTATTATAGTATAAACATTAAGATATTGCAAGCTTGTTAATGAGTTTGATAATTGGAATTTGGTTAACACATTCGTTATTTCTTCGCAACTACAATAGGTTGGTAAAACCCTGTTTCTTCTGGGAACATCCACACCACATTACTACATCCGTTTTCTATAAGTAATTTTGTCATTTCCTCTCTACGGGTGGCTCTGTATTCACATTCAAATTTGCTCACTTGCAAGGTATCTTCATCATCGATTATATACTGGATTAGTCTGTAGTTATCACCATTCCATTGCCAAGTCTGGAAAGATACTCTCTGCCCTTTTAATGTTTTGTGAATATATGGAGGCGAATAAGGTGGTTTATCCATAAGCAGAGCATCATAATCTCGAATACTGGCAACAAACATACCACCATACTTAATCTGATTTACAATACTCTTAATTGCAGATTCCAAATCGTTGCCAGTAAGCATATGAGGCAGAGCATTGTCCATAGCAATCACAATGTCAAACTGCTCGGCAAAGGTATTCGACAAAGCACAGAAGTCAGCGTGTTCAAAGTGAACACTTACATTATTCTTTGCAGCTCGTTCCTTTGCTTCAGCGATTTCTCCATCACTAATGTCCGAACCCGTTACATTGTAGCCGATGGCAGCAAGGCCGATTGCCTGTGTTCCGATGCCACAGGCACAGTCCAGAATATTTGCAGTTTTGTCAAAACCATTGGTCGCAAAGATTCTATCCAGAATCACAGACTGTTCCTGTGTGGTAGCTTGCCAATCAAGAAACAGTTTATCGTATTGAGAAGCCAGATTGTCATAAAAAGTCTGGGTAATGCTCATATTGTTACTTCCTCGTCAAATTTAAATTTATCGAAATAATTATAACATAAATCCTGTTGACTTTCAAAACTAACTTTATATGCACTGCGGCGGAACGCAGAATTTTTCGTGAAAAATTCTGCCACGCTTGGCGACCCAATGCCTTCGACATTCGGTACCCGCCTGCACGCTTCGCACCTAAAAACAGTCCACCGGACTGTTTTCTTAACGGTGCTCACCCTCTCAGGGTTCGAGTCCCCTATGCAAAAACAAAAAAACACAGCACCATAAAGGTACTGTGTTTTTGTTGGCGCGCTGCGGGGGACTCGAACCCTCGACCTACTGGTTCGTAGCCAGTTACTCTATCCAACTGAGCTAGCAGCGCATAAGCGGTTTTATTGACCGCTAATTATATTAACACATCCATTTGAAAAATGCAAGTGTAAATATGCCGAAATCTTAAAAATAATTACTCAAAAAATGAGAAAAATGCACGATAAGCCATATAAATGTCAATTTTTGAGATAATTTCGAAAGGAGCATGCATAGAAAGCACAGGCACACCAAGGTCTACTGTGTCAACATTCATATTGGCAATGTACTTTGCAATAGTACCGCCGCCGCCAAGGTCAACTCGGCCAAGTTCGCCAACCTGCCAGATGATGTCGTTTTTAACGAGCATTGCTCTTACTTCGCCCATATACTCGGCAGAAGCATCGCTGGTGCCGCCCTTGCCGCCGTGGCCTGTGTACTTGGAAATTACAACACCCTTATTAAGGTAGCAGGAGTTTCTGCCCTCAAATGCACTTGCATAAGTGGGGTCAAAAGCCGCATTAACGTCGGCAGAAAGGCACTTGCTCTTAGAAAGTGCGTGGTAGCCCTCTACGCCCTCAGCCTTTGCAAGGTCGTAAATAAAGTAGCGTAAAAAGTCGCTCTGCATACCTGTATTGCCATCAGAACCTGTTTCCTCTTTGTCGCAAAGAACAGTAATAGCTGTGTACTCGGGAGCCTCAACATCAATTGCTGCCATAACTGCAGGGTATGCACAGCATTTATCGTCGTGGCCGTAACCGCCAAGTAAGCTTCTGTCAAAGCCTACGTCTCTTGTCTTGTAAGTAGGAACAAGGCAAAGCTCGGCAGAAAGGAAGTCGTCCTCTCTGATTCCGTATTTCTGGTTTAAAATATTCATAACGTTGAGCTTAACAAGGTCAGCCTCGTCCTCATCGCTGAAGGGACGTGAACCAACAAGAACGTTTAAATCCTCGCCGTCGAAAGCCTTGTTAAGAGGCTTTGCAGCCTGCTCATAAGCAAGGTGAGGCAAAAGGTCTGAAATGCAGAGCACAGGCTCATTTTCGTCCTCGCCGAAGTTAACCTTAACATTTGTGCCGTCAACAAGAGAAACCACACCGTGAAGAGCCAGAGGAATTGCAAGCCACTGGTACTTTCTGATACCGCCGTAGTAGTGGGTCTTGAAAAGTGCAAGGTCGTTAGCCTCGTAAAGAGGATTGGGCTTAAGGTCAATTCTGGGAGAGTCGATGTGAGCAATGGCAAGTCTTGTGCCCTCACTAACGCCCTTTTTACCCATAACAGCCGCAATTAAAGCCTTGCCGCGGTTATTAACATAAACCTTATCGCCTGCATTGTACTTTTTGCCGCACTCATACTCTGTAAAACCGTTTTTCTCTAAAAGTGCAATGGAGTACTCTACTGCATCCCTCTCGGTTTTGGAGTTATCAAGGAAAGTTTTGTAATCCTCGCACCAAGCGTCAGCCTTGGCGATTTCCTCCTGAGAAAGTCTTTTTATTCCGCTTTTTTTGCTTAAAAGCAGTTTTTCTTTGAATTCCTTTGTTTTGGATGTTTCTTTATCACACATAATTTTTACCTCCGTTAATATTTTTACAATTATATGTTATCACAGTAAGCTGTTTTTTTCAATATTGATTATTGTCAAAATAAAGCTCATTATACTTTGGAACTGCACTCTGGATTTTTGCCACGTAGTTTGAGGTTTCGCCGTAAGGTATGTAAGAAAGGGTTACCCCGTCATTTGTATACATTTCGTCCGAAAGCCACTCCTCAACGGTTCCGATACCTGCGTTATAGGCAGCACAAGCGGTATAAATATCACCGAAATGCCCATAAAGCCAGCTTAAGAAAAAGGCTCCGTAATCAATATTTATATAAGGGTCATAGAGCTCGTCGCTGCTGTGGGTTTCGCCACGCTTATCGCAAAGCCACTGAAAGGTTTCGGGCATAAGCTGCATAAGGCCGCGGGCACCTACTGAAGAGGTTGCACCCTCCTGAAACTTGCTTTCGGCATAAATTACTGCGGCAATAAGCTCAGGCTCCAAGCCGTACTCTTCGCCGGCTTTAATAATTTCCTGCTCATATTTAAGTGGATAGAGAGTGTGCTCGATACCAAGGCGGATTTTACTGAACATATCGCTGTAGATAAACACCGCCACGCACAGCACAAGGATAAGTACAACAACCGCAAAACCAACACATCCTGACTTCTTCTTTTTGCGTTTTTTACTCATTAAAAAGCTCCTTACAAATCTCATGAGCCTTATTTGCAAGCTCTTGGACTTCGCTGTTGTTTTCTATTACAAAATCTGATTTTTCGGTGTAAAAGCTGTCGGGGTGCTGAGCGTTTAAGCGAAGCATTGCATCACTCAGAGTAAGGTTATCTCTTTTCATAATACGCTGTGCCCTGAGAGTTTTATCTGCAATTACAGATACCACGCAGGAGCACATACTGTCAAGCCCGCTTTCAAAAAGAGTTGGTGCATCAAAGACAACTGCCCTGTAGCCCTCTTGCTGAGCTTTTTCGAAGGCTTCTTTAGAGAGCTCAATAATCACAGGATGAGTGCATTTGTTAAGAAGATTGGTGCTTTCCTTGGTGGCAAAAGCCGCCTTTGCAAGAGCTTTTCTTACAACCTCGCCCTTATCATCGAATATACTCTCTCCAAAAGCACTCCTCAGGTTTTCTTTGCATTTTTCGGTTTTAAGGGCAATGTGAGCCAAGGTATCGGCATCCCCCGCCTTTACTCCGTAGCCTTGGAAAACCTCTGTAACCGTGCTTTTTCCTGCACCTGACTGGCCTGTAAGGCCGATTATTTTAAACTCTGAATTATTCATCAAGGTCTATCACCTCAAAGCCTGCGGCACGGATAAGTCGGTTTAAAACCGCCATACCAATACCCTTTGTATCAGGGCAACGAACATAAGCAGTCTTTACATTTTCGCAGGCATCAATAAGCCTTAAATCTGCAAAAAGGTTATGTGCCTGAGCCTCCAAATCCGCCTTACTTCCCATAAGAATGGCAGGAATTTTAACAAACTCCTCATCCTCTTTATAGCAAAGAGTAATGGTGTCAACGCTATCCTGCTTATTAACAAAATCGTAGAAAGCTTTATCACCGCTCTTAACTAAAATTACCCTTGCATTGGGAGAATAGTGTTTATACTTCATACCGGGGCTTAAGGCGGTTTCGCCCTCTTTAAGCTTGTTTAAAACTGCGTCACAAACCTCAACCTTATCATAAACCGAGAGTAAATCCTCAACGGTTACTCCGCCGGGGCGAAGCACGGTAATAACATCATCCTTAACACTTACCACAGTGCTCTCAAGGCCTACCTTGCACTCGCCGCCATCGATAATAGCAGGAATTTTACCTTGCATATCAGAAAAAACGTGATTAGCAGTAGTAGGGCTGGGACTGCCTGAAATATTAGCCGAGGGTGCCGCCAAGGGGCAACCTGCCGCTTTAATAAGCCTGCGGGCATTAATATCTGCAGGAAGTCTTACAGCAACGGTATCAAGTCCCCCTGTAGTAATTTCAGGGACATTATCTGCCTTGGGCATAATTATTGTAAGAGGACCGGGCCAGAATTTGCTTGCCAGAAGCTTTGCAACCTCCGGCACCTCTTTAACGAGCCCGAATTTTTCGATATCCTCAAAATCTGAAATATGTACAATAAGAGGATTGTCTGAGGGTCTGCCCTTTGCCTCAAAAATCTTCTTTACAGCCTCGGTATCCATTGCATTTGCCGCCAAGCCGTAAACGGTTTCCGTAGGCATACCAACCACGCCGCCCTCTTTAATAAAGGAAGCGGCAAGGCTTATATCCTCTTCACTTGTACTTAGTAAAAGTGTGTTCATCTTAACTTTCCTTTAGCTTTTCTGCTCTGTCGGCGGCAACCATCGGGTCTATGAGCTGGTCAAGGCTTCCGCCTAATATTTCTGATAATTTATAAATTGTAAGACCGATTCTGTGGTCAGTTACTCTGTTTTCGTGGTAGTTGTAGGTGCGGATTCGCTCGCTTCTGTCGCCTGTACCTACCTGACTTCTTCTTTCTGCGGCAATAGAGCCTGCCTGCTCATCCTGCTTCTCTTGCAAAAGTCGGCTTTTAAGAACCTTCATAGCCTTGTCTTTATTCTTATACTGACTTCGCTCGTCCTGACACTCAACAACCGTACCTGTGGGAAGATGAGTAATGCGGATAGCGCTGGATGTTTTGTTAATGTGCTGACCGCCTGCACCTGATGAACGGAAGGTATCTATCTTAAGGTCATTGGGGTTAATGTCAATTTCAACGTCATCTGCCTCGGGGAGCACCGCCACAGTAACTGTTGAAGTGTGGATTCTGCCGCCTGATTCGGTTTCGGGAACTCGCTGAACACGGTGAACTCCACGCTCGTATTTAAGTCGCGAAAAAGCACCCAAGCCCTCTATCATAAACGAAATTTCCTTGTATCCCCCAAGCTCGGTAGCGTTTTCGTAAATAATATCGTGGCTGTAGCCCATACTTTCACCATACATAGAATACATTCTGTAAAGAACGCTGGCAAAAAGTGCCGCCTCTTCGCCGCCTGCACCTGCACGGATTTCCACAATAACGTTTTTGTCGTCATTTGGGTCCTTGGGAAGGAGTAAAATCTTAAGCTCTGCCTCTAAATTTTCCGCATCGCTTTTGGCTTCGTCAAGTTCCAATTGTGCAAGGCTTTTAAGCTCGGCATCAAGGTTAGGGGTAGCCAGAATTTCCAATGCTTCTTCTTCCCTTTTGCGGGCAGCCTTTAAGCTTTTGTAAGCTTCTACAATGGGCTCAATGCTCTTTAGCTCTATCATTATTTTTTTTAGCTTGTCGCCGTCTGCGGCAACCTCGGGTCTGCAAAGTTCACTGTTGAGCTCCTCAGCCCTCTTTTCAAATACACTTATTTTATCAAACAAAAAAATCACCTTCCGGGTTAGCCACCTGCAGGGCATTTCCGCCGTTAGCCACGGTGGGCATTTCCGCCTGGGGAAAACTTCACACAAACAGAAAAGCTTACATCAACGGCGGGGTTATAAATCGACGGAAATTATTCTTTTACTATTTTCTTAATGTTCTTTTCTACCTTTACACGGGGCAGATAAACCTCGTGGTTGCACCCTTTGCAGACTATTTTGAAATCCGCACCGATTCTTGTAACCTCAAAAAGATTACTGCCGCAGGGGTGGGGCTTTTTCATCTGCAGAATATCGCCTACTTTAATATCCACATTCAGTCCTCCTGAGCAAAATCTCTGACCTTATGCCAGTACTGCTCGTCAACAATTGCCACAACCTCTATACCCTCGGCTGTGTATTCCTCAGAAATAAGAGTGCAGTTTTTGCGGATATCAGACGCTAAACCGCCTTTATCGAAGGGTAAAAGAAGCTTTACCTTTTTAACTCTTACAGGCAAATTATCCTCAATAGCGGTAAGGAGCTTTTCCATTCCTTCGCCTGTTTTGGCACTTATACGGACATAGTCTTTGCTTTCACCGTAAAGACCGATTGTGTCATCAATATCGCACTTATTAAGAACAGAAACAATAGGTGTATCTCCGCAGCCGAGCTCTGTAAGCAAATCCTTGGTAACCTCAAGGTGAAGCCTTGCTTCACTTGAGCTTGCGTCACAAACATTAAGGATAATATCAGCCTGAGCAGCTTCCTCAAGTGTAGACTTGAACGCCTCAACCAGGTGGTGGGGAAGTCTTCTTACAAAGCCTACGGTGTCAATAAGCATAACGGTAACTCCGTTGGGAAGCTTTAAGGCACGGGAGGTGGGGTCAAGGGTTGCAAACAGCTTATCTTCAGCAAGAACTCCCGCCTCGGTTAAATAGTTCATAAGGGTTGACTTACCTGCGTTTGTGTAACCAACAATAGCAACGGTGATGACGCCGTCTTTGTCTCTTCTTTTCCTTAACTGCTCGCGATGATGCTCAACGTCTTTAAGCTGTTCCTTTAAGGTTTCCATTTTACGTCTTATATGACGGCGGTCGGTCTCAAGCTTTGTTTCACCGGGGCCTCGGGTACCGATACCACCGCCAAGACGGGAAAGCTCAATGCCCTTACCTGTAAGACGAGGAAGCATATACTTAAGCTGAGCAAGCTCTACCTGCAATTTTCCCTCTCTGCTTCTGGCACGGATTGCAAAAATATCCAAGATAAGCATTGTGCGGTCAATTACTCTTACGTCGGTCTCACGCTCGATATTCCTTATCTGAGTAGGAGAAAGCTCCATATCAAAGATAATAAGGTCGATGTCATTATTTTCGCAATATTCCTTGATTTCCTCAAGCTTACCGCTTCCCACGCAGGTGGCTGTATCGGGCTTAGCTAATTTCTGGGTAATGCTTGCCACCGCCTCGGCTCCTGAACTTTCTGCAAGCTCAAAAAGCTCAGCTAAAGAGCTTTCGGCATCAAAATCGCCTGTATCCACACTGACCAGAAGTGCCCTTGTGATTTTTTCCTCGGTGCTTATAAGTTCCATATAATCCTCCGAAAAATAACAATATATAATTAATTATATCTTAAATATAATTTTTTGTAAATATTATAAGCGAAATTACCGTTTTATCCGAACCATCGCACCAAAAATATTACCAAATTAAAGTATGTTTATTTGTACGATTTGTAGAATTGCAAATTTATGCAAAAAAAATCAAAATTTATGAGTGAGTTTTTCGCAGATTCTACGTCTAATTTTTGAAAGCAAGGAGGAAATTTTATGAAAGCTTTTAAAATTTTTATTTCCATATTATTATCTGTGCTGACAATTGCAGGCTCGGCTGTTTCTGCCTTTGCCCTGCCACCTGTACCGACAGATGAAGACGGTAACCCCTTACCCTATACACCCCTTAAAACTATTGAAATCAACCACGCAGAGGGCGAATGGAAGTACGAGCCTTACTTTGTAAATTACCTTAACAGCCAGTACGAAAACGAAATCTACGATTATTACTACA
>JAZTWD010000005.1:0-7482 GCA_045635685.1 Ruminococcus sp. | reverse complement strand
GTAGTAGCAGAGCTTTTCCATCTCGTCAACAAGCTCAAGTGTGCCGTTGCCCTTTGTAATCTGGTCGAGCATCTCAAGAAGTCTCTTTGTACCGATACGGCAGGGAGTACACTTACCGCAGGACTCATCAACTGTAAACTCGAGGAAGAACTTAGCCATATCAACCATACAGGTATCTTCGTCCATAACGATAAGACCGCCTGAACCCATCATACAGCCGATAGCTGTGAGGTTGTCGTAGTCAACTTCTGTATCAATAAGGCTTGCAGGAATACAACCGCCGGAAGGACCGCCGGACTGTGCAGCCTTGAACTTCTTGCCGTTGGGGATACCGCCACCAATGTCATAGATAATTTCGCGGAGTGTAGTACCCATGGGGATTTCAACAAGACCTGTGTTGTTGATTTTACCACCAAGAGCAAATACCTTAGTACCCTTGGAAGTTTCAGTACCCATAGATGCAAACCAATCAGCACCCTTAAGGATAATCTGGGGAACGTTAGCAAATGTCTCAACGTTGTTCTCAACTGTGGGCTTGCCGTAAAGACCCTTAACTGCAGGATAGGGAGGACGGGGACGAGGCTCACCACGGTTACCCTCGATAGATGTCATAAGAGCTGTTTCCTCACCACATACGAAAGCACCTGCACCAAGACGGATGTCAAGGTCGAAGTCAAAGCCTGAGCCGAAAATGTCTTTACCTAAAAGTCCCATTTCCTTAGCCTGGTTAATAGCAATTCTTAAACGGTTAACAGCGATGGGGTACTCAGCACGAACGTAAACGTAACCCTGAGTAGCACCGATTGCGTAACCAGCAATAGCCATAGCTTCAATAAGAGCATGGGGGTCACCCTCTAAGATTGAACGGTCCATAAATGCACCGGGGTCACCTTCGTCAGCATTACATACAACATACTTCTGGTCAGCCTGGTTGGGAGCTGTAAGAGCCCATTTTCTACCTGTGGGGAAGCCGCCGCCGCCACGGCCGCGAAGACCTGAAGCTGAGATAACATCAATAACTTCCTGAGGAGTCATCTCTGTAAGTACCTTACCAAGAGCAGCGTAACCGTCCATAGCAATGTACTCGTTGATGTCCTCGGGGTCGATAACACCGCAGTTACGAAGAACTACACGGTTCTGAGTTTTGTAGAAAGCTGTGTCGTTAAGAGAAAGATTAGCAACGTCAACCTCTGTAGCCTCTTCGCCTGTGTCGCTGTAAACGAGACGCTCAACAACACGACCCTTTAAGAGATGCTCAGAAACGATTTCATCAACATCTTCAGGCTGAACCATGCTGTAGAATGTGCCGTCGGGATGAACGATAACAACAGGGCCGAGAGCACAAAGGCCGAAGCAACCTGTCTGTACAAGCTTTACTTCTTCAGTGAGGCCGTGTTTTTCAAGAGAAGCTACAAACTGCTCGTTGATTTTAAGGCTGCCTGAAGAGGTACAACCTGTACCGCCACAAATAAGAACATGTGCACGAATCATAATGTGATACCTCCGTATTATGCTTTGTTAGCAAGTGTAAACTCAGCTACTACCTTGCCGCCCTTAATATGCTCCTCAACAACTCTCTTTGCTCTTTCGGGAGTCATCTGGATATAAGTAACCTTTTCTTTGCCAGCTTCCATAACCTCTACAACGGGCTCATACTGGCAGATGCCGATGCAACCTGTCTGGGAAACTGTAACCTTGTTAGCAAGGCCCTCGTTTGCGATTTCTTCTACGAATGCACTGAGTACAGGACGAGCACCTGCTGCGATACCGCAGGTAGCCATACCTACAACTACTCTCATTTCGCCGCTGCCGTCTCTGAGGGCAACCTTGTTCTGCATTTTCTCCTTAATTGCCTGGAGTTCTGCTAATGATTTCATATCATTCTTTTCCTTTCTGATATTATTTATATAAATTATTTTAACGCCTCATATTGCTCTTTAAGGTACTCCTCTATCCAGAGTATAACCTCAAAGGTGTCAAGGGGAACGTCACCTAATTGCTCCCTCAGCTCTCTTGTGTCAACGCTGACTTCGCCGGTTGGCAAAGTGTGTTTAAAAAGAAAGTCTGCGTCGGGGCTACCCTGAATAAGGGTTGTAACTGAAGCGGTGACATCACCTAAAGGAGTAAAGTCAATGTGTTTTTTATTGAATATTGCTGTGACCTCTGTGCCGTGATTTTCGGGATATTCCTCAACGTGCCTTGATTCTATAGTAAAGCTGCCCTGAGTCATTTCAGCTGCAAGCTTTAAAAGGGGGATTCCCATTCCCACAGGCCTTGTGGTGCGGGTGGTGGTAAAGGGGTCGGTAACCGACTCTACCATTTCCTTTTTCATACCGCAACCGTCGTCTGTTATCTTAAGAATAAGCCTTTCGTCGGTTTCTTTAAGGAGAATCTGCGTAAGGCTTGCTCCTGCTTTGACGGAGTTTTTGGAAATATCCAGAATGTTAAGTGAAAGCTCTTTCATACTTACCTCAGAAGCTCAAAGATTTTACGTCTTACCAAGTCGGAGCTGTATGGCTCGTCATCAATAAGAAAGTACCTGTTCTCGTCCCTCATATTCCATAGATAATGAGCGTCAGAGCAGACTACGCATTTTCTGTCTCCTAAAGGATAGGTGTTTCGCAGTTCTTCTTCCTTTTCGCCGTCGTTAAGCTCAAAAACCTTGAAGCCTTTAATGTCGGGAAAAGTACCCAGAGTTGCGATAATGCCGTTTGCCTGTCTGTCGATGTGGGCAGGGTAGCAGATTGCACCGTACTTTTCAGCAAGTTTCGGACAGTCGTCAACGGAAATCGTTGTAGCAATTGAAAGCAGATGCTTTTCTATTCCTACAACCTCGTCGTTTCCGTTCATAATCATCTGCTCACCGTAAACATCAATGCGGTTATCTATGAGTATTCGTTTATCCTGCAGGTCTTGGTCAAATTTAAGGGCGGTTTCTAAATCCTCAAACAGAAAGATAACGTGAATATCCTCTGCTGTGGTCAGCTCCATTCCTGCAATAGGGATGATGCCTGCTCGTTTAGCCGCTTCAAAAAATCCGGGGCAGTTGCGGGTTGTGTTGTGATCTGTCAGTGCCACCACGTTAAGACCGCAAAGTGTTGCCATACCTGCAATATTTGCGGGTGTTGAGTCGTCATCCCCACAAGGTGAGAGACAGGAGTGTACGTGTAAATCGTAATAATATTTGTTCATACTTTAAGCATTGAATAAAGCTTAAGAGCAGCCGAGTAAGATGACAAAGGAGTGGAAATTACATTGATGCCCTTAGCTTCAGCAGTTTCCTTAACGCCTTCGTCAAGGTTAACACCCTCTGCAAGTATAATGCAGGCGGTGTCTGCCAATGTTGCTACGGCAATGGTGTTGACGTTGGACATAATTGTTATCCAAGCGTCGCCGCTTCTGGCTCTGCCCATTACCCAGCTAAGCAGGTCGCCTATGTATACTCCTTCGATTTCACGGTCTGCTTCAGCAAGAACTACCGCCGAGAAGCCTTCCGTATTTAAAAGGTCATTTACAGTCATTACTCTCATCCTTTGATTTAAGGAAATCTAAAAGCTCATTGCGGTGGGCAATTATACAGCCGTTTATGTCGGCATTGCCTCTTATAACATCCTCTGCAAATGCCCTGCAATTAGGAGCACCGCAGGAACCGCAGTCAATACCCGGTAAAGTTGCCCTGAGCTTCTGGATTTCAGAAAGCATCCGCATAGATTCGCTTCTGCTTTCTGAAAGCCTTGAGATGGGGTAGTAGCTTGGAACCTCATCAAACAAAAAGCTTTCGGGAACTGCCTTTTCCTCTTCCTTGCTAAGGAAGTTCTGGGAAACAGGCAGATATCTTCTTAAGGTCTGGAGCTTTGCTTTTGCAATAAAAGGATTCTGCATTGTAAGCACACCGCCCACACAGCCGCCTGTACAAGCGTTAAGCTCTACAAATTCAAGCTCGGGGATGTTGCCGTTTTCTATCTGGTCGAGCACACGGTTGACATTTTCGATTCCGTCAGCAGCTAAGTAAGCCTCGTTAAAGAGTGCTGTAGCCTCACCGCCGGAGCGTGCCCAGCCTATGCCCACCATACCTGAATGCAGAATGGTTTTAATATCATCATTTCTGCTCATTGCGTTAATGAGCTGGAAGTAAATATCGCTGATTGATACCACGACGTCAACCTGACTTTTATAACTGCCGAAGCCGTTTTTAACGTAGCTTGCCTTGGCAGGGCAGGGCGAAATAAAGCAAACGCCTATTTCTTCATCCTGAAGCTCAGGATGTTCCTTTTTAGCCTTTTCTCTTGCAAGTGAAGCCGCAATTTCCATAGGCGGAAGTATTGGCATAATGTTATCTGCAAGGGAAGGGTAGCGAAGGCAGATAAGCCTTACAACTACAGGACAAGCCGAGCTTATGGTTGGCTTCTGAAGATTTTTGTTTTTAAGGTAGACCCTTGTGTAAGCAGATACAAGCTCTGCCGCCGCAGATACCTCGAAAACATCATCAAAGCCGATATTTAAAAGTCCGTTTAAGATAAAGTCAACATCGTCCATATTCTCAAACTGGCCGTAAAGGGTAGGGGCAGGCAGGGCAATTTTATATTTAAACTTGTCCATCTCGCTCAGTTTAGAGAGCTTTGCCTTTTTAGCCTTTTTGGGGCATACCCTTATACATTCACCGCAGTCGATGCAACGCTTTTCGTTAATAACAGCGTGGCCGTCTTTAATGCGGATTGCTTCTGTGGGGCAATGTCTGAGGCAGGTGGTACAGCCGATACATTTACTTACATCCAAAAAAACTGAATGCTCATAATTGTTCATAAACGCACCTCTCGTACCTTTATCAGATATTTACTTTCATAGTGATAGTTGTGCCTTTGCCAACCTCTGACTCAATGTTCATAAAGTCTGAGTAGCGTTTCATATTGGGAAGTCCCATACCTGCACCAAAGCCCAAAGAGCGGATTGCATCGGGAGCTGTTGAAAAGCCCTCCTGCATAGCCTGCTCAATATTCGGGATACCGGGGCCGTGGTCAGTGAGTGTGATAATAACTTCGTCCTCGCTTACGCTTACGTCGGCCTCGCCGCCGCCTGCGTGGATAACCATATTAATCTCGCCCTCATACATGGCAATGGAAACTCTCCTGATTGTTTCGGGGGAAATGCCAAGCTGCCTTAAGCTCTTTTTAATCTGGACGGAAGCCTGTCCCGCCGAGGTAAAGTCGTCCCCGTCAACGTCAAAGTGGAATGTCAGTAAGTCGCTCATGATTTCAGCTTGTTACCTACAAGTCCGTGGGTGTAAAGGATGCCGCAGGCATCATACATACGCTTTTTAGAGCTTAAAAGCACAATGCCGCTTTCCTTTGCAAGTTCTATCATCTCAGGGGTTGGCAGCTTGGAACGAACCAAAACGATGCATACCATATCCATCATTTCGGCGGTTCTGATTACCTGAGAATTAACAAGTCCTGTAAGCAAAACTGCCTGGTCTTTTACAAAAGCCAGAACATCGCTCATCATATCACTGCCGCAGGCAGAGTAAACGTGATGCTCTAAGTTTTCTTCGCCGCACATAACCTCTGCTTCAAGCAGTTCTTTAATCATACTGATTTTCATACAGATTACCTTTTAGTTTAAGTGTTAGTCTGCGTACTTGTCTAAGATGCCCTGAACGTCATCAACAACGAGACGGCCGTAAACATCATCATTAACTGTAAGAACAGGTGCAAGACCGCAAGCACCGATACAACGGCATGCTGTAAGTGAGAACTTACCGTCAGCTGTGCACTCTTCTGCACCAATGCCTAAAAGCTCGCTGAACTTGTTCATAAGGTCGCCAGCGCCCTTAACGTAGCAAGCTGTACCAAGGCAGATTGAAATGTTGTACTTGCCCTTGGGAGAAAGTGAGAACTGAGAGTAGAAAGTAGATACTCCGTAAACTTCCTCCACAGGAACATCAAGTCCCTTGGCAATCATTGTCTGAACCTCAATGGGAAGGTAGCCGTAGATGCCCTGAGCTTCCTGTAAAACAGGCATTACTGCACCGGGATCATCCTTGTAAGCTTCGATTACTTCCATGAGCTTTGCTTCCTGCTCCGGTGTGCCGGAGAAGGGTAATGTGCCGATTTTCTTTCGCATTTTTTATCCTCCCTGAATAAGAATATGGTATGTGTTTTATATCTGCGACTATCAGTCGTATACATACGTGTTAATTTTATCACAAACTTTTAGAAATGTCTACATTTAATGCTATGTTTTTTCAAATTAAATTTGGAAAAATTAACATATTTTATAGTATTAACTTAAAAATTAAGGTATTAAAGGAATTTTTATGTTTTATGTACAAATATCGTATTGAAAATTGCATTATAAAGTAAGTAATTTTATTGTAAAAATATTGATTTATCGCCTGTTTGGTAATATAATTAAAATAGGAATATTTATGAGTTAGCATATGCTCACTCTACGGAGGTTAAATTATGCACATACTTCGAAGAACCTGGGCAGAGGTAGATCTTACCGCTGCCGAGCATAATTTTAATATAATAAGAGAAAAAGCAAAGGATAGTAAAATCTGCTGTGTGGTAAAGGCAGACGGCTACGGTCACGGTGCTAAGGTGCTTTCAAAGATGTACGAAAGCTTAGGGGCAGACTATCTTGCTGTTTCAAATATCGACGAAGCCGAGGAGTTAAGAGATTACGGCATAAAACTTCCTATTCTCATTTTAGGCTATACTCCTGTTCACGATGCCAAAAGACTTTTAAGACTTAACCTTACACAGGCAGTTTACAGTCTTGACTTTGCAAAATCTTTGTCAGAAAGATGCGTTGAGATTGGCGGAACTCTTAAAATTCACATTAAAATCGACACAGGTATGAGCCGTATCGGTTTTATGTGCCAGAGTTTCCCGAGAGATAATTCTTCTGTTGACGAGATCGCTGAGGCTTGCTCGCTTAAAGGGCTTGAAGCAGAGGGAATAATGGCTCATTTTTCGGTTGCCGACGAAGGCGACGAGGGCAGAGCCTATACCGAAAATCAGCTTAAAAACTTTGACTATACAGTAAATGCTCTTAAAGAAAAAGGCATTGAATTTGATATAATTCACCACGCTAATTCTGCAGGTACCGAGGACTATGAGACTGCCCATAAATCGATGGTCAGAGCGGGTATTATTCTTTATGGTCTTGCACCTTCGCCTAAGCTTCAGGGTGCCTTACCTTTAAAGCCGATTATGACCCTTAAAACTTCAGTAGCTTGTGTAAAGAAAATTTACAAAGGCACAACTGTAAGTTACGGCAGAACCTTTGAAGCAGAGGAAGATATGACCGTTGCAACCGTTACCATAGGCTATGCCGACGGCTATTTCAGAGATTTCTCAAACAAGGGATATATGCTTATCAAAGGTAAAAGATGCAGAATCTTAGGCAGAGTTTGTATGGATCAGACCATCATAGATGTAAGTGATATTGAAGATGTTAAAATCGGTGATGAGGTAATAG
>JAZTWD010000004.1:0-10636 GCA_045635685.1 Ruminococcus sp. | reverse complement strand
TATTACTGAGGAAATCTGGCAGACCTTACCCTTAGAGGATATGGGCGAAACCATTATGACTCAGCAGTTCCCCGAGTTTGATGAAAGCCTTAACTTCCCCGAGGCTGAGGCTGAAATGGCTAAGGTTATGGAGGCTATTACCGCTATCCGTACAAGACGTAACGAAATGAACATTCCTCCCTCAAAGAAGGCTAAGGTTTATATCGCTACAAAGTGCCAGTCTACTTTTGAAGAGGGCAAGAAGTTCTTCGAAAAGCTTGCTTCTGCTTCTGAGGTTGAGGTAGGCGAGAGCTTTGACGTAGAGGGTGCAGTTACCGTTGTTACAGGTGATGCTAAAATCTACATTCCTATGAACGAGCTTGTTGACAAAGATGCTGAGCTTAAGCGCCTTAACAAGGAGTTAGCTCAGGTTGAAAAGATGCTGGCTCAGGACGAAGGCAAACTTAACAACGAAGGCTTTATGGCAAAGGCTCCTGAGGCGGTTGTTGCAAAAATCCGCATGCAGGCAGAAAAGGAAAGAGAAAAAATTGCTCTTATCAAAAATGCTATTGACGCCTTAAACTAATATAAATTTACCCGAGGATATTCCTCGGGTATTTTTACTGTGTAAGTTGTTGGTTTTTTAACATAATTTATAAAAAACATAAATTTGATTTAATTCCCCTTGATTTGCTATGCGATTTATTAGATAATTAGTAATAGACTTTATTTTGGAGATGAAGATATTGATTAAGAAATTGGCGAAAAGCATTCGTGAATTTAAAGCTCCGTCCATACTTTGCCCTATATTTATGGCAGGCGAGGTTACTATGGAGGTTATCATCCCCATGGTTATGGCAAAGCTTTTGGACGAAGGCATAAACTATAAAAATTCTGCAGGCGAGGTAGTGGGCAACGTCCAAAGCCTTTGGCAGACCGGCCTTATACTTGTGGGATTGGTTCTTATTTCCATTACCTGCGGTATTCTTGCAGGTGATTTTGCTGCAAAAGCGAGCACAGGCTTTGCACGGAACTTAAGGCACGATATGTACTATCGTATCCAGAACTTCTCGTTTGCAAATATCGATAAGTTCTCTACTTCCAGTCTGGTGACTCGTCTTACCACTGACGTTACCAACGTGCAGAATTCATATCAGATGATTATCCGCATTGCTATACGAAGCCCCTTGATGATAATTTTTTCTCTTATTATGGTGGCGGTAATCAGCCCCGAACTTTCCCTTATTTTCTTAGGAGTTTTACCCATACTTGCTATCGGGTTGGTTGTTATAATGCGTTTTGCCCATCCTATTTTTATGGCAATGCTTAAAACCTACGACAAATTAAACCGAGTTGTCCAGGAAAACTTAAGAGGCATAAGAGTTGTAAAAAGCTTTGTCCGTGAAGATAAAGAAAGAGAAAAATTTGGCGAGGTAAGCAACGCTACCTATAACCTTGCCACAAAGGCAGAAAGAATAATTGCCTTTAATATGCCCTTGATGCAGATTTGTGTTTACGGTGTAATTCTTCTTTTAGCCTGGTTTGGTGCAAACCTTATTGTAAACACTAACGAATCTGCCCTTACCACAGGTGAGCTTACAAGTATGTTCACCTACTCTATGCAGATATTAATGAACTTTATGATGCTTTCCATGATTTTCATTATGATTGTTATGTCAAGGGCAAGTGCCAACCGAATTGTAGAAGTGCTTGACGAAGAAAGTGACATTACTGACTCCGAAAGCCCTGTTAAGAAAATCGCCGATGGTTCTATTATATTCAAGGACGTTAACTTCAGCTATTCTAAGGATATGGAAAAGCTTTGCTTAACCGACGTTGACCTTGAGATTAAGTCAGGGGAAACCGTTGGTATTATCGGCGGAACAGGTAGCTCTAAGTCTACACTTGTTCAGCTTATTCCACGCCTTTACGATACAACTTCAGGTCAGGTTTTCGTTGGCGGCAAAAATGTTAAGGATTACTCTGTAAAAGCCTTAAGAGATGCAGTTTCAATGGTGCTTCAGAAGAATGTGCTTTTCTCAGGCACAGTAAGAGATAACCTTAAATGGGGCAACGAAAACGCAACAGACGAAGACATAGAAAAGGCTTTAAAATCCTCTTGTGCCTATGACTTTGTAAGTAAAATGCCCCAGGGACTTGACACCTTCATCGAGCAGGGCGGCACAAATGTTTCAGGCGGACAGAAGCAAAGACTTTGTATAGCTCGTGCACTTCTGAAAAATCCTAAAATCCTTATTCTTGACGACTCCACAAGTGCCGTTGATACTCAGACAGATGCATATATTAGAAATGCAATGAAAGAGTTTTTGCCCGATACTACAAAGATAATTATTGCTCAGCGAATTTCCTCAGTAGAGCATGCTGACAAGATTATTGTTATGGACGGCGGTAAGATTTCTGCCGTAGGAAATCACCAAGAACTTCTTGAAACAAGCGAAATTTACAAAGAGGTTTACTCATCACAGACAAAGGGAGGGGAGCAGTAATGGCAGGACCTAAAAAATACGACCCCGCTCTTATGGGCAAAAAGCTCAGTATGGACAAAAACCAGGGCAAAACCCTTAAAAGGCTTTTCTCCCTTATTACTAAAAAGTACAAGTTCAGCTTCTTTTTGGTTTTTCTTTGTATAATTGTTAATGCCATAGTAAGTGCCGTAAGTGCGCTTTTTATCGGCAATATTATTGATGATTACATCACACCCCTTTTGCAGATGTATGTGCCTGATTACTCCGACCTTTTAAGAGCAATTATCGTTATGGCGGCAATATTCCTTGCAGGTATAGCAACTACACTTTTGCAGCAGCTTATGATGGTGAGAATCACTCAGGGTGTTATGAAAAATATCAGAGATGATATGTTTGACCATATGCAGACCTTGCCTGTCAAGTATTTTGATACCAACACCCACGGCGACGTTATGAGCTACTACACCAATGATATTGACACCTTGCGTCAGATGATTTCTCAGAGCATACCTCAGCTTATGAGCTCGGTGGTTACCATTGTCGTGTACCTTGTAATGATGTTTGCCACCAACGTGTGGCTCACACTTTTTGTGCTTTTGTTTGTTGCCTTTACTATTTTTGTTTCGGGCAAAGTTGCAGGCAAAAGCGGAAAATATTTTGTTACTCAGCAACAGGCTTTAGGCAAAGAAAACGGATTTATCGAAGAAATGATAAACGGCCAGAAGGTTGTAAAAGTATTTAACCACGAAGAAAAGGCGAAAGAAGACTTTGACAAATTAAACGATAACCTTTGCGATGTTTCTTACAAGGCTAATAAGTTTGTAAATATCTTAGGTCCCATTAACGGCAACCTTGGTCACCTTCAGTATGTTCTTATTGCTGTTGTTGGCGGTCTGCTTGCAATTTCAGGCTTTGATAAAGGTCTTACTTTAGGTGTAATTGCTACCTTCCTTGTAAGCTCGCGAGCTTTTACAATGCCTATTACTCAGGTTGCTCAGCAGGCAGGCTCAATCGTTATGGCACTTGCAGGTGCCCAGAGAGTTTTTAATCTCCTTGATGAAACAAGCGAAGAAGATAACGGCTACGTTACTCTTGTTAACGCAAAGTATGAAAACGGCAATTTAACCGAGTGTAAAGAGCACACAGGACTCTGGGCGTGGAAACATCCCCACGAAGACGGAAGCCTTACCTACACAGAGCTTAAGGGCGAGGTAAGGATGCAGGAGGTTGACTTTGCTTATGTTGAGGGTAAAACCGTACTTCACGATATTACTCTATATGCCGAGCCCGGTCAGAAGGTGGCTTTTGTAGGTGCCACAGGTGCAGGTAAAACCACCATTACAAATCTTATTAACCGTTTCTACGATATTGAGGACGGTAAAATCCGTTATGACGGCATTAACCTCAATAAGATTAAAAAGGACGACTTAAGACGTTCTTTAGGTATAGTTTTGCAGGAGACAAACCTTTTCACAGGTACAGTTGCCGATAATATCCGCTATGGTAAGCTTGATGCTTCAGACGAAGAAATCGTTGCCGCCGCAAAGCTTGCAAATGCCCACGATTTTATAAGCAGGCTTCCTCAGGGATACGACACCGAGCTTACAAATAATGGTGCAAACCTTTCTCAGGGGCAGCGTCAGCTTATTTCAATTGCAAGGGCTGCTATTGCCGACCCTCCGGTTATGATTCTTGACGAGGCAACCTCTTCAATCGATACCCGTACCGAGGCTTTGGTGCAGAGGGGTATGGATGCACTTATGAAGGGCAGAACTGTTTTCGTAATCGCCCACAGACTTTCTACCGTTAAAAACTCTGATGTTATTATGGTATTGGAGCAGGGCAGGATTATCGAGCGAGGAAATCACGACGACCTTATTAAGGCAAAGGGTCAGTACTATAAGCTCTACACAGGAGCCTTTGAATTAGAATAAAAAATATTACAAACAAAGAAACCGCTTCGGACTGTTCATAATCCGAAGCGGTTTTGATTTGTTATGAATTGTGCTTTTTTATACAGTTGATTAAAATGATACAGGAAACGTGGGTTAGGAGTTATAGTCCACGTCTTTTAATACATCGGAAATTTTAGAGTTGGTAGAGGAAAAGGTTAATGTTTTGTTGTCGGTTGCTTCAAACCACTGGTGCACGTCAAAGTATCTTGTCTGGCCAATCTCATCATCGGGAAGAACCTCTGTAATCTCAATTTTGTCAAGATACCAAGGACCGCAGATTGCACCGGTCAGCGATTCTTTTTCGTGCAGCCTTATAGTTACGCTTTGAATAAAACCAAGTCCGGTTACGTTGTTTTTCATAGAAAAGGGCAGAACACCTTCGTTAAGGTAGTTTCTCTCATAAAGCTTGTGGTTGGAGTGATAGGAACCCATTGTTGCAAGGATATTAGATTCTTTAGTTTTACCGTCCATGCCGTTGATTGTGCAGTATATAAAGCTGTCTGTGCCTGCGCCGGACTTGTCACCGGTATATACAGATACTTTAAAGATGCCGGTTTTGCCTGATTCTCTGCCGATAGCTGCTGACTCACCGATAAGACAATGAGAGAGCCACATATCCAGTTTAACTGAAAATTTATCGTCTTTAAAGCTTCCTGAAACCTGTTCGGCAGTTACACTTTCTATTTTCCAATCAGGATTTGTTCCGACCTCATGGAGTGTGAGATATACATACTGGATTTTACTGAATGTATCAGAGCAAGCGATAAAAGCACTCATTTTGTCGCCTTCCTCAAAAGCATCTGATTTTGGGTGGATATCGTGAAGATTTTTAAATGACTGTTTTTTGCCGTTTTTGTCAACAAGTTCAAGGTGAATATCGCTGTCTGTGCCTGACAGATGGTCGGAACTGGTTTTAATTGTAATTTTAAAAACGTTGTCAGTAGGCTTTAAGGTTACGGTTGCGTTGTCGTCAATCCATCTTCCGCCGTAAAGAGTACTGTTCATATTATTGTTTGTGCAGGTGACTTTGATAGACTCAGGAAACCAACCATCCGTACCATTTACCTTAATGTCAATTTTTGCAATTGATTCGCCCAGATTTTTACTCTGAAAGCTGAAGGTGGATTCACCTTTATTTTTACCGCAGGTGTTTGTTATCCAGTCGGATTCCTGATTATTTTCGCCATAAAACTTAAAAGAAAGCTTGTTGTCGCTGGGACCGCTGCTGCCTGCAGTGTTTACTGTTACATTATAGTTGTAAATTTCGTCAGCTGCAGCTGCAGTGTAGATGCTGATGGCAGATATTATTGTTAACATAGCCAAAAACAGCGAAATGTTTTTTCTGAGTGTTTTGTGTTTCATATTTTTCTTTCCTTTCAAATTTAATTTGTATTTGTTTTAACTGTTTTATATCAAAATGTAAATTAAATTTCAATTAACTGGGAGGAATTGAAACTTTTTGGGATAAAAGAGCATCCCCCGGAGGTTTTCCGAGGGATGAATAGTTATATAACTCTGATATTTAAAGTATCTGTGCCCGAAGTGGGAACAGTTTTGTTTGAGGAAATAACAATAACGGTATCGCCCTTTTTAACAATGCCTGTTTCGATAGCTTTGTCCATAGCCTGACGGGTAATATCGTCACTTTCAGTCATTTCCTTACCCAGAACTGTGGTAATGCCCCAGTTAAGGCTAAGCTTTTTGCAAACATCCATACTTGTTACAACACCGATAATGTCGCAATCAGGACGGCACCTTGCCATAGCACGAGCAACAGAACCTGTTTTGCTTTCAACAATAATTGCAGAAGCACCAAGGTTTTCTGCAATGTTCTTGGCAGCATTGCAGATGTTTTCTCTGAAAGAGTTCTTCTTCTCAATATTGCCGTGAACATCTTTAAGGATGTGATACTCGGTGTGCTTTTCTGCCTGATAGCAGATGTTTGCCAAAGTTTCAACGCTTTCAACAGGGAACTCGCCTGCGGCACTTTCGCCACTAAGCATAACGGCAGATGTGCCGTCGTATACAGCATTTGCAACGTCGTTAATCTCAGCTCTGGTGGGACGTGGGGAGTGGGTCATAGACTCTAACATCTGGGTAGCAGTAATAACATACTTGCCTGCGTAAACAACCTTGCGGATAATGGTTTTCTGAAGCTCGGGGATTTTGATAAAGGGAATCTCAACACCCATATCACCACGGGCAACCATAATACCGTCGCTGACTTTAATGATGTTGTCAATATCGTCAACACCGCTCTGGTTTTCGATTTTAGAGATAATCTCAACGTTTTCGTAGCCTAAGCTGTCAATAAAATCACGCATGGTCATAACGTCGTCGGCACTTCTTACGAAAGATGCGGCAACGTAGGTAACACCTAAGGAAAGACCAAACTCAAGGTCTTTTCTGTCCTGAGCACTTACGAAAGGCATATTAATGTGATAATCTGGAATGTTGATAGATTTGCGGTTTGAAAGTGTACCGCCCTGAATAACAATACAGGTGATTTTCTCTTTGGTAACACTCTGTACACTCATAACGATTTTGCCGTCGTCTAAAAGAAGCTGTCTGCCGATAGCAGTTTTGTCAGCGTAAAGCAGGTCTACAAGCCTTGGGTAGCTTATGCTTATACCCTGCTCAGTTCCCTCTGTAGCCTCTTTATAAAGCTCAAAGGTCTGGCCTGCAGTAAGCTCCACGCTCTTGTTTACGAAGGTGCCGATTCTTACCTCGGGGCCTTTTGTATCAAGTAATATTGCAACGTTTTTGCCGCATTCGTCGGCGGCCTCGTTAAGGGTGGTTACAAGATTTTTTACAACATCGTAAACTCCGTGAGACATGTTGATTCTGGCAACGTTCATACCTGCCATAATCATTTTTTTAAGGGTTTCCTTGTCAGAACAAGAGGGGCCTAATGTGCATACGATTTTGGTTTTTCTCATATATATCACCTGTGAAATTAGATTAAAAGTATAGGTTCTTATTTATATTCTACCACAAAGCAGGGGGTATTACAAATATTAATTCTAAACTTTGTCGAATTTTTAACTTTTGCAATTTCGGGATGAAATTACGCCTATTTTATTCATTTTGACAGAAAATAGGGCTTAAAATTCATAAATTTTGCAGGAATTAAAGGAAAAAATTTCATATTTTCTCTTGAAATTGTGTAGGTTTTGATGTATAATCTATTCATTGCTAAAATAGCGAAAAATTTTTTATTGAAGGAGCCGTGAGTGAAATGGCACTTAAGAATGAGTACCTCCTTGATTTATTGGAGAGAGTAAAGAAAAGAAATCCCGGCGAGCCCGAGTTTATTCAGACAGTTACTGAGGTTTTAACCTCCCTCGAGCCCGTTGTAGAAAAGAGACCTGACCTCGTAGAGGCAGGCGTTTTAGAGAGAATCGTAGAGCCCGAGAGACAGATTTTCTTCCGTGTTCCCTGGGTTGACGATAACGGCAAAGTTCAGGTTAACCGTGGCTTCAGAGTTCAGTTCAACTCTGCTATCGGTCCTTACAAGGGCGGTATCAGACTTCACCCCTCTGTTAACGCATCTATCATCAAGTTCCTCGGCTTTGAGCAGACATTCAAGAACTCCCTCACAACACTTCCCATGGGCGGTGGTAAGGGCGGTTCCGACTTTGACCCCAAGGGTAAGTCTGACGGCGAAGTTATGCGTTTCTGCCAGAGCTTTATGACAGAGCTTTACAGACACATCGGCCCCAACCTCGACGTTCCCGCAGGTGACATCGGTACAGGTGCACGTGAAATCGGTTACATGTTTGGCCAGTACAAGAGACTCCAGAATGAGTTCACAGGCGTACTTACAGGTAAGGGCTTACAGTACGGCGGTTCTCTTATCCGTCCCGAGGCTACAGGTTTTGGTGCTGTTTACTATACAGTTGAGATGCTTAACACATTCGGCGAGACATTAGAGGGCAAGACTGTTGCAGTTTCCGGTTTCGGTAACGTTGCTTGGGGTGTTGTTCAGAAGGTTAAGGAGCTCGGCGGTAAGGTTGTTACACTTAGTGGTCCTGACGGTTACATCTACGACGCTGACGGTATCGTAACAGACGAGAAGATTAACTATATGCTTGAGATGCGTGACTCCTGCCGTGATAAGGTTCAGGATTATGCTGACAAGTTCGGCGTTCCCTTCTTTGCAGGCGAGAAGCCCTGGGGCGTTAAGGCTGACATCATTATGCCTTGTGCAACTCAGAACGAAGTTGGTATGGCTGAGGCTGAGAAGATTGTTGCTAACGGCGTTAAGTACTATGTTGAGGTTTCCAATATGCCCACAACCAACGAGGCTGTTGACTACTTAAAGGAGAACAAGGTTACTGTTGCTCCTTCCAAGGCTGTTAACGCAGGCGGCGTTGCAGTTTCAGGTCTTGAGATGAGCCAGAACTCCATGCGTTACAACTGGAGCGCTGAGGAAGTTGACGAGAAGCTTAAGACTATTATGAAGGCTATCTACAAGAACTCCTACGATGCAGCTAAGGAGTATGGCATGGAAGGCGACCTGGTTGCAGGTGCTAACATTGCAGGCTTTATCAAGGTTGCTGAGGCTATGAAGGCTCAGGGTTGCGTTTAATCCCTACATACTTGTAGCGTAATAAATAAATTCAGGTTTAAAACAGGCACTTTTTTATGAAGTGCCTGTTTTATTTTATCTTTAATATTTAGGTTTTGTATCAATATATTGCATTGGGTTTTCTGATGAATTACAATTAAAATAAGTTTTTTTGAAACGGAGGACTTGACGTGAAAAAGTCTTTATTTACTTTTGTTTCCATACTTCTTGCCCTTATGGTTACGATTTCATCTTCTGCGATATTTTCCATATCGGCTGACGAAGTTGAGAGCGACTATATGTGGAGCGAAGAAGTGCCCTTTATAATGTATGAGGACGAGGAAGGCGTCCACTACATAGGTCCTACAGGTGACACCACCATGGAAAATTTCACCGAGGATACAAAGCCTGCCCTTACCGAGGCTCAGGAGAATATAAGGAGCAAAGGCGAGCTTGTGCCTGTGGGTGGTAACATTCTGCCGTCTTCCGTGGATTTAAGCACATCAAAGCATTTCCCTGCCATTGGCAATCAGGGATCTTTAGGTTCCTGTGCAACTTGGGCAACAGTTTACTATCAGTTTACTTATGAGATGAACCGAGCAAGGGGAACAACTGCAACCCCTGAAAATACAGCTGCTCCCAACTTTGTATACAACTTACTTTCTCAGAAGGACGCTTCAGGTACATCTGCCGAGGAAAACTACGCTATTCTTAAGAGTCAGGGTGTTCCGTCTATAACAATGGTTCCCTACGATGATAAAAATCATTTAAGCTGGAATGCAGATGAGAAAATCTGGCGTGAGGCTTTAAACTGGCGACTTGAGGATTATAAAAACCTTGAATATATCGGCAGAGAGGGTAAGGAAATTACCTCTGCCACTGACCCTGACCTTGACGAGATTAAAACAGCTCTTAATAACGGTCAGATGGTGACTTTCAGCTCTTTTATGAATTCTTGGGTTTATGGTAACCTTAAAACCCACCCCGATGCACCTGAAAATGCAAAGTATGAGGGCGAGAGAATTTTAAAATATGTTAACGGCACCAAGGGAAGTCACAGAATGGTTATCGTAGGCTACAATGACGGCATCTGGTTTGACCACAACTCAAACGGCAATGTGGATGCAGGCGAAATGGGTGCTTTCAAAATCGCCAACTCCTGGGGCACAACCTACAGTAACAAAGGCTTCTGCTGGGTTTCTTACGACGTTATAAATGAGAAAACCTCGGTTGAGGGCGGTTATGCCGGAAGTGGCCGAGTGGTAGGCATGAGCGGTTATACCACAATTACCGTAAGACCCTACAAAGAGGGTTCGGGAATTTACCTTAAGTTTACCCTCAACACCGCTGACAGATCTCAGTGTTTTGTAAAGGTTAACTCAGAGCGTAACGGAACAAGTGAGAAAGGCTCCTTTTTAAGCGGTATCAATTACTCGTTAAAGGCAGACAATAAATTTTCTTACTGGGGCAAAACTGTGGCCGAGGACGGTACTTTCTGTTTCCCCTTGGATAATGTATCTCCTGACCTTAACAGTGAGACTTTCAACGAGTACGCATTTTCTGTTACAATTCAAGACAGTAAAGCTGATTCAAAACCTCTTACAGTAAAGAATCTTGAGCTTGTAAACGAGCACACAGGCAAAACT
>JAZTWD010000003.1:0-12017 GCA_045635685.1 Ruminococcus sp. | reverse complement strand
ATTACGACGAAGAAGGCAACGCCACCTGGCCAAAAACTTCGGTTAATTACACCAACAAAACTCAGTTTGTGTACCGTATCAACAAGGGTGTGCTGGATGTATCCAACGATGTTGACCTTAACCGCTCTATGCCCGATGACTCCAAGAGAGTACCCTTTACCAATATGATATACATAGGCGACGGACTTTCCGACGTGCCTTGTATGAAGATGATGAAAGCCTACGGCGGTCAGGCTATTGCCGTTTATCAGGATGATTCTAAATCTAAAGTTGAAGAGCTTCTTATTAAAGACAGGGTGGATTTTATTTTCCCTGCGGACTACTCGGCTGAGGGTGAGCTTGACAAAACCGTTAAGAACATTATCAAAAGGGTAGTTATAAGCGACGCTCTTACAGATATAAATCAGATGCAGTTAAAGGGTATTGGAGATTAAAATTGGAAAAGGAAATGGAAAATGGAAATCTTAATCAGCAAAAGGCTGACAAAAACTATATACTTAAAAGGCGTATCTTTGCAGGTGTATCCATACTTCTGCTTGTAGGCCTAAGCGTCTGGCTAACTTGGTTTTTGTGGAAAAAGGTAGGAATTTTTGAGCTTGACCATATCTCGGATTTTCAGACCCGTATAGATTCCTTTGGTGCCTGGGGCTGGCTTGTGGCTTTAGGCATACAAGTTTTGCAGGTTATCGTGGCACTTATCCCCGGTGAGGTTGTGGAGGTTGGCTGTGGTATGGCTTTCGGCACCTGGGGCGGACTTCTAATCTGCCTTGGCGGTTCTGCCATAGGCTCGGCTATAATCTTCCTTCTTGTCAGAAAATTCGGCGTTAAGCTTGTGGAGGTTTTTGTCTCCCGCGAAAAGATAAACAGCCTGAAGTTTTTAAATAATGAGCGTAAGCTTAAAAGCGTAATCTTTCTTGTGTTCTTTACCATAGGAACTCCAAAGGATTTGCTTACCTACTTTGCAGGACTTACCAATATTAAGTTTTATGAATTTCTCATAATCTCAACTGTGGCACGAATCCCCTCGGTAATTTCATCCATTATTGTGGGGGATAAGCTAAGCGAAGGTAACTTCGTTACCTCAATCCTTATTTTCGCGGCTTCTGCTGCTATGGGACTTATGGGTGTAGTTGCATATAATAAATTTGTAGACAAACGCCAAAAGTACAAAGAAAAAAAGAATAACGCATAAGAAAAAGGCGATTGACCGTAAAAGTCAATCGCCTTTAGCTTTGTATTTAATTACTCAGCCTTAACTTCAATGAATTTTTCCTGCATATAGGAGTAAACTTCTTTGTCAAGGTCTGCGAAGGAGTAGCATTTTTTGAGGTACTCCTCAGAGGGATAAATAAGTTCGGAATTCTGAATCTCTTCGGGAAGAAGCTTGAAAGCTTCACTGTTGGGTGTGGAGTAGCCGATATACTCAGCGTTTGCGGCACCAACCTCAGCTTCTAACATAAAGTTGATGAAAAGCTCAGCACCTTCTTTGTTCTGAGTTGATTTAGGAATACACATAGAGTCAACAAAGAAGTTTGAGCCTTCCTCAGGTAAGCAGTAGGAAAGGTCAGAGTTGTTCTGAATCATGGAGTAGATATCACCTGCATAGTAGGGAGCAATAGCTGCCTGTGCACCTTCCATCTCGGTGAATACCATATCCATAACGTACTTTTTAAGTAAAGGTTTCTGCTGGGAAAGCTTCTCAGCAGCCTTATCAACCTCAGCTTTTGTAAACTTTGTGGGTGTAATACCTGAGAGCTGCATTGCAATTGCCATAGCGTCACGGCTGTTGTCAATCATAAGGATGTTGCCCTTGAGGTTTTCATTCCATAAATCTGCAAAGCCCTTGATTTCTACTCCGTTTACCATAGTTGTGTTGTAACCGAGGGCTACCACACCCCATGTGTAGGGAACAGAATATTTGTTGTCGGGGTCAAAGGGCAGGTTTTTGTAGGTTTCAGCGATGTTCTTGTAGTTGGGAACATTGTCAAAGTTAATCTCTGTAAGTAAATCCTCAGCTATAAGCTTTTCAATCATATAGTCAGAGGGAATTACGATGTCGTAGCTTGAGTTGGAGGAGCTTAAAATTGAGTAAAGCTCTTCGTTGGTTTCATAGGTTGTGTAATTAACCTTGATGTTGAACTTGTCTTCAAACTCTTTGATAACATCCATAGAGCCGTCTGTGCCGTCGCTGATGTTCTCGCCCCAGTTGAAAACGTTGATTTCACCGTCGTAGGACTTACCGCAACCGCTTAAAGTTGCCATAGTGCCAACTGCGAGAACAAGTACCATTAAAATGCAGATGATTTTTTTCATTTATCTATCTCCCTTATTTAGAATTTTTAAGCTTTTTCTCAGCCTTATAATCACGGATATTTGTAATAATAAGAACTGTAAAAACAACTAAGAAAAGTATAGTTGAAAGTGCGTTGATTTTAGGAGATATACGCTTTCTTATCATTGTGTATATCTCAATGGGCAGGGTCTGGAACTTACTGCCTCTTGTAAAGTAGGTGATAACAAAGTCATCAAGAGAATAGGTGAAGCTTATAAGGAAGCCCGAAAGAATACCGGGCAGAAGCTCAAAGAACACTACCTTAAAGAAAGCCTGAATCTGATTGCAACCAAGGTCTAACGCCGCCTCGTAGATATTGTGGTCCATCTGGCGGATTTTAGGTGCAACTGAAAGTATAACGTAAGGTGTGCAAAAGCCGATGTGAGCAAGTAAAACAGTAACAAAGCCCATTTCAAAATTAAACATTCTGCCGAGGAACGTAAAGAAAAGCATTAAGGAAACACCTGTTACAATCTCGGGGTTGATAATGGGAATGTTTGAAACTGTCTGGAAAATCTTTCTGGGAGCACCGCGGAAGTTGTACATTCCGATAGCGGCAAGAGTACCTAAAAGGGTGGAAGCAAGAGCCGCTAAAAGTGCAACCGTTAAGGTGTTGTAAAGGGATGTCATAATTGACGAATCCTTGAAAAGCTCAATATACCAGTCAAAGGTGAAGCCTTTCCACACCATAGTTTTGCCGTCGTTGAAGGAGTAGGCAACAAGCACCGCAATTGGCGCATAAAGGAACATCATAATAAGCAGTATGTAAAGCTTACTGCCTAAATTCATTTTCTTTTTCATATGCCAACCGCCTCCTCATCGCCGAAGCGGTTCATAACAATAATGAACAGCAGAATTACAACCATAAGACAAAGGGAAAGGGCAGAGCCTGTGTGCCTGTCTGTCTGGAAAACTTTTTCAATAACGTCACCAATCATAATGCCGGCGGTGCCGCCTAAATACTGAGAAACAAGGAAGGTACTTGCAGTAGGTACAAATACCATTGTAACTCCCGAAACAATACCGGGAACGGAAAGGGGAAGTACAACCTTGCTGAAAACCTTAAAGCCGTTAGAACCTAAGTCCTGAGCAGCTTCGATAAGGCTTTTATCAATCTTACCCATAACAGTATATAAAGGTAAAATCATAAAGGGCAGAAATTCGTAAACCATACCAAGCACAACTGCGCCGGTGTTACCTATAAGAGGAACGTGTATTCCGAAAAGCCCTAAGATAGAGTCAAGAGGACCGCCTTTGGAAAGAAGAACTACCCACGCGTAAATACGAAGTAAGAAGTTCATCCACATAGGCACCATTACAAGCATAATAACTGTTCGCTGAGTTCTTGCTTTAGCCCTTGATATTATGTAGCTCAAAGGATAAGCAAGCAAAAGGCAGATTGCAGTTGAAAGAAGTGCAACCCACAGCGAATGCAGGAAAACATCCCTGTAGCCCCATGCTTTGCTGATAAATTCGAAGGTAAAGTTACCGCCGTCATCTCTTATGGCAAAGGCAATAACCATACCCAAAGGCACCAGCACAAACACAAGCATCCACAGGATGTAGGGCAGAGCTAACTTTTTAGATTTCATTTTCGCCCTCCGAAGTATCGGCTAAGGTGATTACGGCATCCTTGAAGTCGAAGCAAATGGGAGCATAGGTAGCAACCTGCTCGTCCTGAGCGCTGTGCATAAGCCATTTTCTTTCGTCAGACTCAACGATAATCTCGTTATATTCGCCTTTCCAGATTACCGACTCAATAAATACGTCGTCAATCTGGCCTACACCGTCGCCAGCTACATAAATACCGGTAGGAGGTAAAATAATGTGAAGCTTTGCGTCTTTTTCAAAATATGCGTCCTTAATCTCAACCTCTTTGCCCTCAATGGTGATTGTGGTGGTGTTTTCTTCTTCGTCTGAATAGGAAACCACTGCCTCAAACTCATTGTAAGGAGTGGGGAAGAGCTTATGCATGATATGAATATTGTCAGGTGTTACGTACATACCGATGGTTTCGCCAACATTCTGGCTTGCGGTTGAGTGAATAAGTAAGGTGCAGTTTTTGCATTTTACTTCCATTTCGTAGTGAACACCCTTGAAAACCGTGTTGACAACCTTGCCTGAGATAATACCGTTTTCCACAGGAACAACCAGAATATCCTCAGGTCTTATAACAACGTCAACAGGTGTGTTCTTGCCGAAGCCTGCATCAGTACACTTGAACTCCGTGCCTAAAATATTTACCTTGTAATCCTCAACCATAGTTGCGTTAAGAATATTAGCCTCACCGATAAAGTCGGCAACAAAGGCGTTTGAAGGCTCATTATATATATCGGTAGGAGTACCAATCTGCTCTATAACACCGTTGTTCATAACTACAACTCTGTCGCTCATAGTTAGAGCTTCTTCCTGGTCGTGAGTTACGTACACAAAGGTTTTCTTGGTCATTTTCTGAATACGCTTAAGCTCAATCTGCATATCCTTGCGAAGCTTTAAGTCAAGTGCACCTAAAGGCTCGTCAAGTAAAAGTACATCAGGGTCGCATACAAGTGCTCTTGCAATTGCAACTCTCTGCTGCTGACCGCCTGAAAGCTGGCTTACGCTACGCTTGTCGTAGCCTTTAAGGTCTACAACTGAAAGCATATGCTTTACCTTCTGTTTTATCTCTGCTTTCGGAAGCTTTTTAAGCTTTAAGCCGAAGGCTACATTGTCAAATACATTCAGGTGAGGAAAGAGTGCGTATTTCTGAAATACCGTGTTAATGTTTCTCTTGTGGGGCGGAGTACCGTTGATTTGGTTGCCTTCGTAAAAAAGGTCACCGCTGTCGGGCTCTAAAAATCCGCCTATAATCCTGAGAGTTGTGGTTTTACCGCAGCCTGACGGGCCTAAGAAAGTGATGAACTCCTCGTCCTTAATATCAAGGCTGATGTTGTTGATGATTACCTCGCCGTCAAAGCTTACGTTTATATCTTTGAGCGAGATAATGGTGCTGTCCTTCATAAAAAGCCACCCCCAAAATCATAATATAAGGGCATATTACCCTATTATTAAAAACAAATTATATTATGTAATAGAGAATTTGTCAATTATTTTGGAATTTATATTTAAAAAGTAATATTTATTTTTCTTTCAAATTTATTCAAATTATTAACTTTATGAAATAAATGACAAAAAATAGCCATAATTATGTCTAATTATCCCATTGTAAAAACTATTCGTTTTGCTATAATGTATTTGTAGGATTTTCACATTTTTGTGATAAACGAAAGGATGGTTTAAATGAACAAATGCAAAAGACTGCTGTGTCTTATGCTTGCAATCGCAACTGTGTTTTCACTTTGCGCTGTAGGCTTCACAGCAAGTGCTGCAGAAGTAGAGATTGCACAGGTTTCTGCTAACCCTACATCTGCGTCAGATTTCACATGGGACAACGCAACTGTTTATTTCTTGCTTACTGACCGTTTCAATAACGGTAACACAAGCAACGATAACAGCTATGGCAGAGGTCTTAATCAGAACGGCTCCAAAGCTAACTACGACGAAGTAGCAGCTTTCCAGGGCGGTGACTTTAAGGGTATTACACAGAAAATCAACGAAGGTTACTTTGATGATTTAGGTGTTAATGCTATTTGGGTTGCCGGTTGGTTTGAGCAGGTACACGGCTACGCAGTAGGCGGCGACGGTAAAAAGTCATTCCCTCACTTTGCTTACCACGGTTACTATGGTCTCGATTTCTCTGAGCTCGATAAGAACTACGGTACAGAGGCAGAGTTCAAAGAGATGATTGATACAGCTCACAAGCATGGCATCCGTATCGTTCTTGACGTTGTACTTAATCACCCCGGCTACAATACAATGTACGATATGAACGAGTACAACTTCGGTACTCTTAAGTCCGGCTGGCAGGATGTTTACTATAATTACGCTTCCCCCAACCAGGATAGCTACCACGGCAAAATCGACTACAACGGCGACTCCAACGCTTGGGGCAGATGGTGGGGCACTAACTGGATCCGTGCAGGTCTTGCAGGTTACCAGGGCGGTGACGGCTCCGACTTAAAGGGTGAGGTTAACTTCCTTCCCGACTTCAGAACAGAGTCTGGCAACAATGTAGATATTCCTCAGATCCTCAAAACAAAATGGGGCAAAGAGGGTACTCTTAACGCAAAGACAAACGAGGTTAACCAGACTATCTCCAAGTATAACCTCGGCGGCAATACAGTTTCCAACTTCCTTATTTCCTGGTATGCACAGTGGGTTGAGCAGTACGGTATCGACGGCTTCAGATGCGATACAGCAAAGCACGTTGAGCAGTCCACTTGGAAGAAGCTTTCCGACACTTGTACAAAGGCTCTCCAGAACTGGAGAAGTGCTAACCCCACAGCTACAGGTGCAGATTGGGACGAAGACTTCTGGATGACAGGTGAAAACTTCGGTCAGGGCGTTGACAACAACAGCTACTACCAGAACGGCTTTGATTCTATGATTAACTTCTCCTTCTCCGGTAACTCTCAGGGTAGTGGTTGCGACGGTCTTAAGAAGGCAGGCAACCTTAATCAGACATATGCTGATTATGCTAACAGAATCAACTCTAACGCAAACTTCAATGTTCTTACATACATTTCTTCTCACGATACAGGCCTCTGCCGTAACGACCTTTACTATCAGGGTTCTGCACTCCTCCTCTTACCCGGCGGCGTTCAGATTTACTACGGCGACGAGACAAACAGACAGTATGTAGAATGTTCTATCCACGACCACGAGAACAGAAGCTTCATGAACTGGAGCAATGCAGACAGAAACATCCTTGCTCACTGGCAGAAGGTTGGTTCTTTCCGTAACAACCACGTTGCAGTTGGTGCAGGTTCTCACGCAAATCTTTCCGCAACTTCCGGTACAGCTTTCAGCCGTACATACAATAAGAATAATGTTAACGACGTTGTAGTTTGCGTAGTTGGTGCAAACAAGAACGCAAGCACAACAATCACACTTAACGGTGCATTTGCTGACGGTGCAAAGGTAGTTAATGCTTACACAGGCGATACAGCTACAGTTGCAGGCGGCAAGGTAACATTCAACTCAGGTGCTCAGGGTACAATCCTTGTAGAGCTTGATTCTGTTCCTGTAACAGAGCCTACAACAACAGCTCCCGTTCCTACAACAGCTCCTACAGCACCCCAGCCCACAGCAACAGAGCCCTCTGAGGTTGTTACAACAGCTCCTAAGACAGAGCCTACAGCTACAGAGCCTTCTGAGGTTGTTACAACAGTTCCCAAGACAGAGCCCACAGCTACAGAGCCCTCAGAGGCTGGCACAACAGCTCCTGTAATTATTACAAAGCCCACAACAGCTCCCAAGACAGAGCCTACAGTTACAGAGCCCGACGTTCCTGCTGAGTATGTAATCCTTGGCGACGTTGACTTCTCCGAGAAGGTTAATATCAAGGATGCAACTCTCATTCAGAAGCACCTTGCTAAGATTGACGAGCTTGACGAGAAGGGTGCTTTCGCAGGTAATGTTGACGGCAACGATGTTCTTAACATCCGTGACGTAACAAATATCCAGAAGTGGATTGCTAAGATGGAAGTTGAGTACGCTATCGGCGAGGAAGTTCTTTACAAGGGCGAAGTTCAGCCCACAACTCCCGACGCTAAGCCCACAGGCTCACCCATCATTATCCCTGTTCCTTCTACAACAGCAGAGCCCACAGAGGCTACAACTGCAGCTCAGACAGAGCCCACAACAGCAGAGCCTGTAGTTACAGAACCTACAACAGCAGAGCCTGTTGTAACACAGCCTATCGTTACTGAGCCTATTACTCAGCCTAACGACGGCACAGAGACTATCTACTTTGTAGACGGTACACCTGAGGGTTGGATTAAGGATGCAGGTGCTCGTATTTACATCTACGACTATGAGGGTATGCAGTCTTATGAGGGTACAACCTCTGACAACACAACTTGGGCATTCCAGGTTCCCGCAGGTCTTGCATCCATTAACTTCTATCGTTGCGAGGGTGAGTTCACCCAGACAGCTTGGAACTCCTGGACAATGTGCGTAACTATCCGTGGTTCTGAGAACACCTTTACTGCTACAGGTAACGAGGCAGGTTCTTGGACAGGTAACAATGGCGGTGGCGAATACAATCCTCCCATTGATAACCCTCCCATTGATAATCCCCCTGTTGACGGCGAGTACATCTACTTCACAGATAATCAGGGTTGGGGTACAGTTTACTGCCACACATGGAATATGGTTGGCGGTCATACAGAGTGGCCCGGCATCCAGATGGAGAATGTAGGCGGCAACCAGTACAGAGTAATGGTTGACAGCACACATACAAATCTTAAGTTCAACGGCGGTAACGGCGGTCCCGAGTCAGGCGAGTTTGAGCTTGTTATCGGTCAGACATACTCTAACTGATAAACTTAATATTTAATAAAAAAAGCTGTCTCACAGTTTGTGAGGCAGCTTTTTTGTATCCTTCTTATGGTGATTTTTAATCAATATCAATGTAAATATCCGTTGTTTACAATGAGAATGACGATTTTGGTCAGTTCGTACTTTGTTTCATTGACAAATGGAGAAAAAGTTATATAATGTTACTTGTAATACTATGGATAATTGTGTCCGTTAACCTAAGGAGGTAATAACAGCTTGTTTCAGATTTTTAAAGAACACAAGGGTTTCGGCAAGCAGATAATGCTATTGGCCGTAAACGATTTAAAAAAGACATATAAGGGAGCCGCTATCGGTCCCCTCTGGGCGGTTATCAAGCCTGCATTTACTCTTTTTGTATATTGGTTTGCCTTTGCAATCGGCCTTAAAACCGGTAAGGGGGTTCACTTTGGCGGTCATGATTACAGCACATTTATTTTTCTTTTAGTTGGTTTTGTACCTTGGTTTTTCATTAACGACAGCATTACTTTAGGCGCTAAGTCAATCCGAATGAACCGTCAGTTTGTTACCAAGGTTTCTTTTCCTGTTTCCACAATTATGACCTTCACAGCAGTAGCAAGGCTTTTTGTTCACCTGTTCCTGTTTGTGATTATGTACGTTATTCTTATTATCGACGGCTCTACAGAAATTCTGACTCCTTCGGTTTATAACCTGCAGTTCTTCTTCTACTGCCCGTTGATGTTCGTATTCTTCGTTGCTCTTACTTGGTCAACTGCTCCTATGGCGGCTTTCTCTAAGGACTTCGAAAGTATGATTGTTTCCGTTATGTCAGGTGTGTTCTGGATTTCGGGTATTATTTACAACAGCTATAATTTAGGCAGCAAAACCTTAGAGACTGTTATGCTCTTCAATCCCATTAACTTCTTCGCCAACGGCTACCGCAAGGCTTTCTTAAGCGGCGAGTGGTTCTTCGAAAATCCCGTTGAGCTTTATATATTCCTTGGTGAGTTTTTACTTGTGTTTGTATTGGGACTTTGGAACTACAAACGCTTAAGAAAAACTCTGCCTGACGTGCTTTAAGGAGGTTAAAAAATGGATAATCCTATTATTTCCTTTAAGAACGTAAGCAAGGAATATACTCTTTACAAAAGCGACGCAGACAGATTCAAGGCATTATTCTTTAAAAGCAAAAAGAATAAAATCAACAAAGCTCTCAAAAACGTTACCTTTGATATCAACAGGGGCGAGGCTGTAGGCCTTATCGGCGACAACGGTGCAGGTAAGTCCACAATCCTTAAGCATATCACAGGCGTTGCTTTTCCCACAGAGGGTGAGGTTGTGGTTAACGGCAAGGTTGCCGCACTGCTTGAGCTTACCGCAGGTTTTTCTATGGAGATGACAGGCAGAGAGAATATCTACCTCAAAGGCTATATTTTAGGCCTTACAGATAAAGAAATTAAGCGTCTTGAGGAGCGTATCATCGACTTTGCCGAGCTCGGCGATTATATTGATCAGCCCGTAAGAACTTACTCCAGTGGTATGAAAATGCGTCTGGGCTTTGCTATTAATGTTAATATCGAGCCTGACGTGCTTGTTATCGACGAGGCACTATCTGTTGGTGATGCAACATTTAAGAAGAAATGTAAGCAAAAAATTGCAGATACTATTAAAAGCGGTGTAACCGTTCTTTATGTAAGCCACAATGCCGAAAGCGTTAAGGAGCTTTGTACCCGTGCGATTTACCTTAAAAAGGGTCAGCTTATTTTTGACGGCGGTGTTGACGAGGCCTTACAGGTTTATCAGGCAGATAAAGTTAAGAAAGGAAAGTAATTTATGGCACACGTATTGGTTTTTGCTGGCGGAATCGGAGCCAGAATGAAGTCTAACGACATTCCCAAGCAGTTTATTGATGTTGACGGCAAGCCCATTATTATCCGTACACTTGAGCATTTTGAAAAGCACCCTCAGGTTGAGGATATTGTAATCTCTTGCCTTGCTGAGAAAATCGACTATATGAAAATGCTTGTTGCAAAGTACAATATAAGCAAGGTTATTTCTGTGGTTCCCGGCGGTACAAACGGCCACCAGAGCATTCATAACGGCCTTGTGGAGATTGAAAAGAACTCCAAGCCCGAGGATATTGTTCTTATCTGCGACGGCGTTCGTCCTATGCTTTCAGAAAAGCTGATTACAGATTGTATTGATACTGCTAAAGAGCACGAAACTGCTGTTCCTGTTACTCCCAGTATCGACTCTGTGCTTGAATCTCCCGACGGCAAAACCTGCTGTAAGTCCTTGCCCAGAAAGCAGATGTTTATTACTCAGGCACCTCAGGGCTATACAATGCGTAAGATTATGTGGGCTCACGACGAGGCTGAAAAGAGAGGTATTACAAATCCCATTTCTTCTTCTGAGCTTTTAATCGAGCTTGGGGAAACTGTTCAGATTTTCCAGGGTATCCGCGAGAATATCAAGGTTACCACCCCTGAGGATTTGCAGACCTTACGCTCTTACTTCTACTACGAAAGCTTCAAAAACTTTGCTAAAGAAGAGCTTAGCTACGACCAGATTTAATCTTTACTAAGCTGAAAATTAATAGTAATTAATATTAATAATGACATTGACTTTTCTGCCGTGCTTTGATATAATCTTTAAGTCGGCAGAAAAGTTTTCTGTTTGATACACTGCGGATTAAGGGGTTCTTTCCGCCTCGGCTCACTCTCTGCCGTGTAAAAATTAAGAGCAAAAACTTAATATGCGGATATGGCGGAATTGGCAGACGCGCATGGTTCAGGTCCATGTGAAAGCAATTTCATGCAGGTTCAAGTCCTGTTATCCGCACCATAAATAAAAGGGTACCTTTGTGGTACCCTTTTATTATATGTAAAAACAGGAGTTGAACCTGAATAAAATTCTATTGTCGTTTCTGCATAATTCAGTCTTTGTGTTGTTGTGTCAAATTACTAAGAGGTAGGTTGTGCGTGTGATAATTAATTAGTGCAGCAGAAACCATCTGATTGAAAAGCAATTACCTATGTGATATAATCATTTTGACAAACTTGAATTTGGAGGATAGATTATGCGAGTTGGTATTATTTGTGCTGGAGATGAAGAAGTTGCTCCTTTTTTGCCGATAATTGATGGATGTCAAATTAGCGAAAAGGCAATGCTTAAGTTTTATGAAGGACGGATAAATGGTGTAGATATTGTCACCTTGTTCTCTGGTGTTTGTAAGGTAAACGCTGCTGTTGCTACGCAGATATTGATAGATACATATGGTGTCAAC
>JAZTWD010000002.1:0-55810 GCA_045635685.1 Ruminococcus sp. | reverse complement strand
TGTAAGTGTTCTGCCGGGACCGATTTCAACAAAAGTGTCAAAGCCATCACTAATCATATTTCGGATAATCTGCTCCCATTTTACAGGAGAGCAAATCTGACTTGATAAAAGCTCTGTCACATTATCGCTATATACCTCGGCAGTTTTGTTTGAGTAAAGAGGAATTTTCATTTCCTTTATATCCGTCAAGTCAAGCTCAGCTCTGAATTTTTCAGCGGCTTCGTTCATAAAAGGAGAGTGAAACGCACCCTTAACCTTAAGGGGCACTACCCTGCCGCCTGCTGATTTAACCTCGTCGGCAAAAGCTGTAATTTCTGATGTAAGGCCTGAGCAGGTTACCTGAGAAGGGCAATTGAAGTTTACGGGATACACATTTTCAAACTTACTTGCACATTCTTCAACCTGTTCATTTGAAAGCTTCACAACTGCAACCATTGAGGTGTCGAATTTCTCTGCTTCTGCCTGCATTAACTCACCGCGTTTGCAAACCAGACGAAAGCCCTCTGCTTCTGTAAAAATCTGCGATGCAGTGGCGGCTACTACCTCACCCAGAGAAAAACCTGCCACAGCCTCAGGGATAATTCCTGCCTCAACTGCTGTTTTAAAAGCCGAGAGCTCCATAGCAAAAAGGCAAGGCTGAGTGTTTTTAGTTTCTTTAAGTTCCTCGGCAGTACCCTCAAAACACTGTCTGATTGTGTCTGCTCTTAAAGAATCGCAAAGTTCAAAGGTCTCTTTTGCCACAGGATACTTTTCAAAAAGCTCCTTGCCCATACCTGCATATTGGTCACCCTGACCTGAAAAAACAAATGCTATTTTACCCATTTTTCTGCACCTCTTAAAATCGGTTCTGCCTCTTCCATAATCTCTTTAACAATCTCAGCAGCACTCTGCTCACGTTTAACCATTGCGGCACACTGACCTGAGAGGAAGCAACCCTTTTCGTTATTACCTTCCTGAACGGCAAGACGTAAAGCACCAACAGCTAAGTTTTCAAGTTCTTCATCAGCCATTCCGCCATATTCGGCTTTCTGATAATCCCTTGCAAACTGTGTTCTGAGGCTTCTTACAGGATGACCGAGACGTTTGCCTGTAACCATTGTGCAAAGGTCAGTGGCCTTTAAAATTTTTTCTTTATATGTAGAGTGAATGTTACATTCAAACGCTGAAAGAAAACGTGTTCCAAGCTGAACACCCTGAGCACCAAGCATAAAGCTTGCGGCTACTCCTCTGCCGTCAGCAATACCGCCAGCGGCAATTACGGGAAGGCTTGTTGCATCACAAATTTGAGGCACAAGTACCATTGTGGTAAGCTCGCCAACGTGACCGCCGCTTTCTCCGCCCTCTGCAATAAGAGCGGTAGCACCAAGGCGTGTCATAAGCTTAGCCATACCAACCGAGGCCACAACAGGAATAACCTTAATATCCGCATCTTTCCATTCTTTCATATATTTAGAAGGGTTGCCTGCACCTGTTGTGACAACCTCTACCTTTTCTTCCACAACCACCTTTGCAACCTCATCTGCAAAGGGACTCATAAGCATAATATTAACGCCGATGGGCTTCTTGGTTATTGACTTGGCAATTCTAATCTGCTCTCTTACATAATCAGCGGGAGCATTACCTGCGGCAATGATACCAAGACCGCCGCCGTCGGACACGGCAGCGGCCAATTTGCCGTCAGCGATCCAAGCCATTCCGCCCTGAAATACGGGATACTCAATTCCCAGAATTTCGCAAATCTCTGACTTAATCATAATCTTAACCCTGCTTGGACTGTATGAACTTGTTGAGGTCATCAATTGTCTCAACCTTCTGGTCAAGCTCGATTTCAATGCCGATTTCGTCCTCAAGGTTCATAAGAAGCTCAACTGTGTCAAGAGAGTCGATACCAAGCTCTGAGAATGTGCTCTCGGGCTTAACATCTGCTACCTCACAGCCGGTACGTTCGGAAACGATTTTTGCAATAGCGTCAAAGTACATAATAATATGCCTCCAAAAAATATTTTCAGGCAGTTTCCCTACCTGACAAAAAATCATTATACACATCCCCTGTTCCCAAAACTTACCATAGGTGTTCCAAATGCGTTCCAAAAAACAAAAAACTCAAAAAAATGCAACATTACAAGTAAATATTACTGCAATGTTGCACCCCTTTCTCAAGCCAACACACTACCCGCTAAGTCAGGATATATTTTACCTTTCCGAAACTTTACCTCAAATCGCCCACACCGTTTTTAATATTCTCGATCGAATCTTCCCTTAATCTTTCAACCGTACCACACACAAGGAGAAACAAGGGCTATCAAAGTCAACGGATTCTTTTCTATGCACTCCTGCTCGATTAAAAACCTGAAATAGTTATACCCTCGTTTCGATATAATGCTTGACTCAGCGATTCTTCCAAGCGTTTTTGCTGATTACCATAATAACACTTCTTTAGTGTCATAAAATTATCGTAATTGTGGGCAAAAAAATAAACACTTACCAAAACCGATAAGTGTTTATTCAATAATTTATCCTATTTAGTTTTTATTCGGACAATTCTGTCAGCCTTGTCCATTTCGTGTAAAAGCACTGCAAATTGCTGATACATTTTTACGCTGAATATACTCAACGCTTCCACAATTCATATTGTGTACTTCTGCATATTTCTTGACAGACGTTCTTTTTATAATCACTAATTCCACTGTATATTTAGCAATTTTCATTTTTCAATGCATCAATGGGATTATCCTTTTTTATTTTCCTCATTGCATACATCATTGTTACAAACACCACCAGAAATACGCTGATTGTAGCTATAATCATAGCCTTAAAGGGCAAATGGAAACTTGTTGCATAGCCCCCGCTAATAGCAAGATGAATAAGATAAGTAACTCCTAAAGAAATTGGCAAACCTAAAATCAATGCCCTGACGCCGTATAGCAGGCACTCAAAGTTCATCATCCTGTTAAAGCCCTTCTGAGTCATACCTACTGATTTAAGCATAGCAAACTCACGGCGTCTGAGATTTATGTTGGTAGAAATTGTGTTGAACACATTTGCCACTGAAATAAGAGAAATAAGAATTAAAAAGCCGTAGGAAAACACTCTGATAATTGTAATAAGGTTTCTGTCCAACTCAACCTCTGCTGCATGATCGTAAGCACCAACCGTAACAAATCCTCTCTCAGTCAGAAGTTTATTGATATTATTGAAGCTTGCAGTGTGATTATCGGATTTAAGATAGAATGCGTGTTCTTTATAGCCTTCTCTTGCAATTTCAGGTAAAACCTTATCCATCATACTTATGGGATATATTAAATTCACATCAAGACTTGATGTATCTATAAACATAGAGGAATCCTTAACGGTTTTTGCAGAACTAAGGGTGTACTCAACACAATACTCATCGTAAGGCTTTAAAAGCTTATTGCCGCCATTATAACTAGCGTATTCTACCCATTTTTTGCCGTCTTCTTCAATTATATTATTGGCAAGGTAGCCTTCAATTTCTTTGAAAGATTCCATCAGCACTTCACAGCTGTCACCCTTAAGCATATCAATAGTAATATATTTTTCCTGGTTTTGGTCAAAATACGTACATACGTCCTGAGCAAGTGCCTTAGGTGCATCAGAATTATAAAAATCCTCTTCCTTTAGATTATTTTCCTTAAGAATCCTCTTAAACTCTGCATCGTCTACAAAATTCACGTAAACCGGCACATCCAAGTTCTCTGTTTCACCGCCAAACATCTGAATAAACTGGTCAGTAGCATATTTTGCAGGCATCTCACCTATACCATGATCATCCCTGACGTAAACACCACCGGTTACATATTTATCTGACATAAGAAGCTTTAAAACTTCCTCGGGAGTTTTGCCGTTTAACTGCTCTTCTGTTAATGTGTAAGACAAATCATAATCAGCAGAAGCCATACCTGTTTCTACGGAATCCACCAGATATCCGGTAAAGGAAGATGCAGAAACAAAAAGCACAACACTCATAATAAGGCTGATTATTGTTGCTCTGTACTTACTTCTGTTACGCTTAAACTGCTTAACAGCCAGCACACCAGGCAAACCGAAAAGCTTGTAGGTAAGCTTTGATGTTTTAACCTGCTTTTTCTTTGCTTTAACATCAGCGTTCTGACGGATTGCTTCAATTGCAGAAACTTTTGTAGCTCTTACTGAGGGAATCCAGGCAGAAATAAGCACGGTAACAAGTGCAACAACAACAGCAATCAGAATACTCTGCCATGTTACACAGATTTCCATTGAAACGGAAGCACCGCCTACCATTGAGATAAACTTGTCGCCGATAAGCATAAGGGTTACAGCTAATCCGCCAATACCCACAAGTATACCCAAAGGAATGGCAACGGCACTTACTGCAAGAGCCTCAAATAAAACCATACTTCTGAGTTGCTTTTTTGTAGCGCCTACTGATGACAGCAAACCGAACTGCTTGGTTCTTTCAGAAACCGAGATTGAAAATGCGTTGTAAATCAGCAATACTGAGCCTGACATTATAAGGACAATTACAACTGCCGCAAGTCCTAAAAGCACGGTGGTAAAGCTTTCATATCTTGAAACACCCAGTAACAGCAGCACGTCGGTGTTAAAACTTCCGTTATATCCTATCTCGTTTGAAAAATCATAGACCTCTGAAGGGTCGTGCATTTTGTAATATATATCCGTACTCAAGCCTTCAACAGGTTTACCGTCACCAACGGTAAAAGCCACGTAACCCGGTGAATCGTGACGCTCAATTAAATCAGTGCTTTCGTAAATACCCACAACCTTGTAAGTACGGGTTTCCCTTACTATAAACTCTTCTTCAACAAAAACATCTTTATTTTTTTCTTCGTCGTAATAGCTTACGTAATCTTGCTGACCTAACTTATTTCCGTCATAGAATCTGTCGCCTACTTCGAGAGTAACGGTATCACCTACTTTAAAACCTTCGTTTTCATTTGCATAAAAACTATCAGGTAAAATAATTTCATCCGAGCTTTCGGGCAATCGACCCGAATGCAAATGAATAGGAAGCGAATTAAAATAATCAGCACCACTTGTTTCCGAAATATTTATATAAGGCGTTTTTTTATCCTTACTGTCAATCTTTACATAGCCCAGATTCTGTGAATAAGAGCACTGAGCAACTCTTTCGTCGCTGCTTACCTTTTCATATACCTCAGCTGTAGCCTCATTTACACAAGCATGCCAGTCGCCTTGTTCATGGACTGCAAAATCAAGAGCGTAATTCTGCATACTTGATGTAAGTGTAGTTACCGCACAAATCATCGCCGTCGAAAGAATAATACCGATAATGGTAACAATGGTACGGGTTCTGTTTTTCTTTAATGACTGCAAGGTCACTTTATTGAACACATTCATCTGCGGATTACCTCGTCACGGGTGATTTTTCCATCTTCAACAGCAATAATACGGTCTGCCTGTAAAGCGATATTCTCATCGTGAGTAATAACAATAAGAGTCTGATTGTACTTTTCGTTGGAAACCTTTAAAAGCTCCATAATCTCCTGACTGTTTTTGGAGTCAAGGTTACCTGTAGGCTCGTCGGCAAGTACAACCGCAGGTGCGTTCATAAGTGCACGGCCGATTGAAACCCTCTGCTGCTGACCGCCTGAAAGCTCATTGGGCAAGTGGTTTTCTCTGCCATTAAGCTTAAGAATAGCAAGCAGTTCCTCAAATCTGTCTTCGTTTACTTTATGACCGTCCATAAGCACAGGAAGAGTAATATTCTCTGTTACGTTAAGAACGGGAATCAGATTGTAAAACTGATAAATAAGACCGACCTGACGGCGTCTGAAAATTGCAAGCTGCTCTTCATCCTGAGCATAAATATCCTTGCCATCCATAAACACCTTACCGCCTGTAGGTCTGTCCACACCGCCCAGAATATGAAGCAAGGTGGATTTACCTGAGCCTGAGGGACCGATAATCGCCACAAACTCGCCTTTGTTTACCGAAAACGAAACTCCGTCAAGTGCACGGACCTCATTTTCATCTTTGCCATATACCTTTGTGAGATTTTCTACTCTCAAAATTTCCATTTGTAATTCTCCTTTCTATTACTTACAGGCTATATTCTACTTTGCTACAATGACTTAAGGGTGACTTTAAAGTGACTAATCTGTCACTTAACGCATTTTCCCAAAAAGAGAACCGCCATTTCAGACGGTTCCTTTATAAAAGCGTATAGTAAACTTAGCACCCTTATCTTTTTGATTTTCTGCCTTAATAGTACCGCTTTGACCTGTAATAATCATTCTCGCCAAAGCAAGACCTACTCCAAAGCTGTTGCCGCCGGAATTTTTACCTTTGTAAAAACGTTCAAAAATATGAGGCAAGTCGTCCTTATCAATTCCTGTGCCGTTATCTTTAATCACGATTTCAGAGAAAATGGGATTTTCCACTGCAGTAACCTCAACTTTACCGCCCTCAGGAGTATGCTCCATACAGTTTTTTACTATATTACCTATGGCCTCTGATGTCCACGCCAAATCGCCGAAAAAGTCGCCCTCGGCAGAAATCACAAGTTCCTGTCCCCTAAGCTCAAAGGGTACAAGCAATGGCTCGCAGGATTTATTAATAAGCTCCTCAAGGCTTACATGCTGAGGATTGAACTGCACCGTTTTTGCATCAAGCTTTGAAATCTTAAGCAAAGCGGTAATCAGCGAATCTATGCGGGAAAGCATACGATTAAGCTCAATGATATGCTGACGCTTTTTATCCTCAGTAAGGTCAGGCTTTGACAAAAACTGCACCAACAGATTAATAGATGTAAGAGGTGTGCGGATTTGATGCGAAATATCTGCAATAGAATCCGCAAGATACACCTTATCATCCAAAAGCCTCTGCTGTTGCTCACGGAGTCTGATGGTCATTTTCTGGATTTCGTTGCGAAGAATACTCAGCTCGCCCTCTGTATAATCATCAAAAGAGATGGTATTGTCACCGTGAAGAAGTTTGTTGATATCCTCGCTGATATTTTTTATTTGCTTGTATCGGTTGTATGTGGTTATGTAGTAAACAATAATAAATGCAAAGGACAGAGAAAACGCCAGAACACCTGCCACATAATCAAATACAAAACCGACAATCGAGGCGACAACACCGATAACAATTTGTAAAATCAGCGTTCTACGAACTTCTTTGTTTTTTAAAATTTTCATTATGCTTCCACCTTATAACCAGAACCGCGAACAGTAAGGATGATTTTTGGGTTAGCAGGATCATCTTCAATTTTCTCACGCAAACGCTTGATGTAAACCGTCAGGGTGTTGTCGTTTACATAGTCCCCTGCAACATCCCATATAGCGTCAAGAATCTGATTGCGGGTAAGAAGAATTCCGCGGTTATTAATGAAAAACAACAAAAGGCGGTATTCCAAGGCTGATAAATACAGCTCCCTGTTATTCTTAAGTGCAATGCCTTTTTCGGTATCAACAACCACATCATTAAGCTTTACAACTTTGCCTGTGTTGCCGCTACGCCTTAAAATATTCTTAATTCTTGAAACCAGCTCACGGGGACGGAAAGGCTTTGGAATATAATCATCGGCACCAAGGTCAAAACCCGTTACGGTGCTGAATTCATCACCCGATGCAGTAAGAAAAATCACAGGAATATCATACTCTGCCTTAATCGCCTTGCAAGCTGCAAAACCGTTGCCCTCTTCAAGTGAAACATCCATAAGCACCAGATCCACACTTTCTTCAGCAAGCAACTCCATCGCCGCCGTCTGACCCGATACATTGCTGACAATATACCCTTCGCTATTTAAAAATTCAGTAAGGTTAACAATAATATTCTTGTCATCCTCAACCAAAAGTATTTTTGTCATAACTTCACTTCCCGCCTGATTTATTAATATAATTTATTATATCATTATATTTTCAGGTTTGCAACATGAAGCGGTATATCATTACTCGAAAACATCTATTATTTCTTTATTCCCTGTTTCATAAAAAACAACACAGACGAAACAAATTCTGCTTTCGTCTGTGTTTTCTTTATCTTTATGATTTTTATATAGCTTGTAACATAGAACAGAATAATTTTAGTTACGCAAAGTTTGTCATATTGCCGTTAGCTTTAATAGAATATGTTTTGCCTAAGCGAGCCGGCTTAGGCTTGAATATAGTTGTCATAAAGTCTTTACATCTTGCCAGAACTTCACGTGATTCATCAAGTTCATAATCAGAAGCAACTCCGTAAGCTTCCATACCAAGTTTTTCAGCAATGTATACAGAGCGGTAGAGGTGATATTCCTGAGTTACGATAACAACTTTTTTAGCACCGAAAACTTCTTTTGCCCTGTACATTGTCTCATATGTTGAAAAACCTGCGTGGTCCATAAAAACATCTTCTGACGGAACGCCTGCATTAACCGCGAAATTTTTCATAGCAGCAACCTCGTTATAGTGTTCAGAGCTGTGGTCACCGCTCATTATAATCTTTGGTGCTACACCATTCTTGTAAAGCTCCACACCTGTTTTAAGTCTGTCTTTTAATATATTACTTGGAGTTCCGTCCTCCAATACAAGGCAACCCGGTACAATTATGCAATCAACATCTTCAAGTTTTTCTGATTCCTCTGATGTGATCATAGTATCATCACCCTTATCCATAACGTAAGCATTTACGCCTACTACAAAACTGCTGATTCCCATGATAAAGAAAAGTGTTAATGTTAAGAAAATTATTAATACGATAATCATAGTTAAATCCTCTCTTTCGTTGTTACAAGTGTATTTTATATCTTAGGGATGACATACAGATGACTTTAAAGTGACCTTTCTGTCATTTAAAATATTTTTAATGTAAAAACGAAAAAAAGCGTTGCTTAGAGTGAGTCAGGATATCCGAATCAGATTTTTGAGGGATAATTTTCACTCACTTGTTGTTAATTTACTCGTGAATCCTCATGGATTCACAACGTTTTTGCCTAAATCCACTCAAGATTCTTACCTCAAAAATTCTTCGACCTAAATCTTTTGCAGTTTCAGTGGATTTTAGGTGACTGAAAACGCAACAAGGCAGACGCTTTGAAAGTTCGAAACGCCCAAAAGCGGCAAAAATGCTCAGATTTAGTCTGGTTCGTATATACTTGACTCACTCTGATCCTGTTTTGAAGGGACTGCCACAAGTAACAGTATAGGGGCTGTAAAAAACAGCCCCTTGTTTTTATGCTACGGTAAAGTTTGTGCAGTAATATGTTTCGCCTTTGCTAATCCAATCGTTAATTTTGAATGTGTAGGTTTTAGGAGTAGTGCCGTCGGGAACAATCTCTGTAAGTTTAACATAATCTACGTGCCAGTCTGGGCCTGCACCGCCGCCTGTGTTTTTGATGTTAAGTCCTTTGATACTTCCGAATCTTCCGTAGGAACCAATATCGTGAGTAAATACCATCTGGAATTTATCCGAGTCACCTTTTTCAAAATTGTTTAAAGAACCTGAATATTCGTTTGCGAAGCGATCAATATCACAGAATAATGATGTTTCGTTGTCACATACAAGCTGAAATTCAATGTCTGCATCTGTGCCGGCAAGTGATTTGCGGGATGTCTGAACTTCTACTTTGTAAGCGTTTGTGGGCGTGCCGTTTTTGCCGATAATTAAATCTTCGTGGCTTTCGCTAAAAAATCCTGTTGAATAATCAATCCATTGATTAACTTCAACATTTATAGATTCTTTTTCTTTGTCGGTACCGTTAACCTTTTCAACTTTAACAGATTCTACCTTCCAGTCTGCTGCAACAAGACTTGTAAGCTCAGTTGTTGCGTTGGTGCGGTCATAGCCTGTATTTATTTCTAAATTGTCAAACTTATCATATCCAAAATTTGCGTAGAAAACATACTCATCGCCTTTGTTGAAGCAACTTTTGCCTTCTATTGCGTTAGATGTACAGATGTATTTGCTAAAAACCTCGCCATATACTGTTAAAAAAACCTTTGCATCGGTACCGGCGTTGCTGTCGTTAGATGTTTTAACTGTAAACTTGTAGATGTTGTCATTTTGGTTGTATTTACTAAGTGTAATGGAGTCGGTAATCCATTCGTATACACCGATGTTGTAGGTGATGTTCTGTCCTTCTAAAGTAACCTCAACTCTTTCAAGAAACCAAGGGTCGTTTTTGTCAACCAAAGCGAATTTAAAGCCTTTTAAATAATCGCCTAATTCAAAATTTCTTATTGCTTCTGTGGACATACCGGGTTTTGTTCCGCAGTTTTTGAATGTGTAAGAAGTAGTAAAATCATAAGAAATATCGGGTACATCGTTTGCCAAAGCGGTCATTCTTATACCTTCCTTGGTTCCGGCGCCTTCTACGTCGCCTGTGTAGAACTTGAAACTACAAATTTCCATTCTGCCGGAAATCGCAGCGGCGTTAGCGTTAGTGATTCCAACGCATGCTACGGAGATGATTGTGATTACTGCCAGTAATAGTGAACATACCTTTTTAAACATTTTTGATTAACTCCTTAAAATAAATTATAAGATTTGAATTGTTTTGTGCGAGGGAAACGCTTGATCTTCATTTATTGAATACGAAAAAGCAAGCTGGTGCTGATGCAATAGTTGCAAGTGGCATGATCGAAGGAATAATAAACATTTTCATTTTTATCGCCTCTTTCCATATTTGATTTATCAACACAACAACAGGGGTTGGTTCGTTGTTGACTCAACGCTTTATATTGTACTGCGACAAAATGACTTTGAGATGACTTGCACGTGACAGATTCGTCACGTGGCAATAACAAATAAAAAACCGAGGACATCTTTATCGTGTAGAATGATTTTGGTTACACAAAATTTGTCATATTGCCGTTAGCTTTAATAGAATATGTTTTGCCTAATCATAATCAGAAGCAACTCCGTAAGCTTCCATACCAAGTTTTTCTGCAATGTATACTTTTGAGGAGTTCCGTCCTCCAGTACAAAGCAACCCGGTACAATTATGCCATCATATCTTCAAGTTTTTCTGATTCCTCTGATGTGATTATAGTGTTATCTCCCTTATCCATAACGTAAGCATTTATGCCTACCAAAAAACTGCTCATTCCCAGAATGAAGAAAAGTGTTATTGTTAAGAAAATTATTAATGCGATAATCATAGTTAAGTCCTCTCTTTCGTTGTTACAAGTATACTTTACATCTTTGGGATGACATACAGATGACTTTAAAGTGACACTTTTGTCATTTAACAATATTTTTATGTAAAAACGAAGAGAAAACGTTGCTTAATCCTGTTTTTAATGGATTGCCGCAAATAATAATAAGAGTGTTCATAACAGATTTAAGTTATGAACACTCTTTTTCTTCATCAAATTATTCTAATATATCTGCGTGAGCAGGTCTCACACCTGCTTTGTTTTGCTTCGCATAGAAGTTTCGTATATATGAAACTGTCTGCACGAATTACGGGTGAGGTACTTGCTTAAGCTGCCTGAGCCGAAACGCTTAAATCAACGAAGTTAAAGCCGTTTGCGTTTGCGTAAGTTTCAGCAGCTGTGCCTGAATATCCGTAGATTGTGAAGCCGTCGATTGGAGCAATGCCTGAGTCTGTTTCGTGGTAACCTAAAGCGTGTTCGCCGATAGTCTGGATGTTTTTGCCGAGAACAACGCTTTTCGCACCACAGTTATAGAATGCGTCGTTGCCAATAGTGTGAACACTCTCAGGAAGATTGATTTCAGTTAACTGCTCACAATTTTTAAATGCTTTTTCGCCGATTTCTTCCACACCGTTGTTAAGAATGATTTTTTTAAGGCCTGAGAGTCCTGAGAAGCAATCATCCGGAATAGATTTGATAACGCCGGGAACTGTAACTGAATTAACATCCGCCGGGTCCATTTCGTATATTTCAAATCTTTCTATTAAACCAACAACATCAATACCAAGTATTTCCTCAGGAATAACAATGTCTCGGTCTGTTCCCTGGTATCCCGTTACTTCAATTGTTCGATTTTCAAAACATACAGAACCAACAAATTCAGGAAGTTCGGCATCAGCGAATTCAATTTCTAAAATCACAGAACCATTTGTTTTGTCAATGTGGTATTCTGAACCAACAGGTGTAATTTCAACACCGTTGTGCTTTACAGATTCAATCTTTCCAAACAACTCCTGAACTACACAATCGTCATCTGTAACTTTGATTGAAGCACCACCATAACCGATTTCGAATTGATATGAGCAGTTAAAGCCCATATTGTCATCTGCATATTCGTAACTGTATAAAGTGTAATTTTCTGCTTTGCAGTTGATAACCTCAGAAGAACCATTTTCGTCTACATCTGAGAAAAACAAACCTACATGTTCTCCGTTGACGATTTTGCAGTTTTCAGCATTACAATCCATGAATGTGCAATCTAGTGACAGACCTGCCAGTAGTGCCCCGTAAGAAGATGCGTGTGCATCGACTGTGGAGTTTTTAACGCTTACGTTAATGAACTTGGTGTTAACCGCTAATCCAGCAAGTAAACTTGTATAATAAAGCTCGCCTTCAGCACTACAGTTTTCCATGTTTAGATTCTTAATGGTTGAGTTTTCCATGTTACCGAATAAGCATGCTGCTTCTTTATTTGCATTTAAATTCTTGATGGTGTGTCCTTTGCCGTTGAAATACAAATTATTAGACACATTGAAAACACTTGGTAATACATCTATACTCTGATCTTCATCGCTGGAATTTAAATCATTAATGTCAACACCTGATAAATCAAGATCTGTATTAAGCTCTACATATTTGTTATTGAATTCTCCTAAGCGTAAACCTTTGCAAAAAGTTATAAAATCATCAAGATTGTTAATAGAGAAAGTTACCCTGTTAAGAGCATCCCATTCAGTCTTTAAAACACAACAAATATTTTTAATATCTGTGTTTGTTGCATTGTCATCAGCCAAGAGCTTGTCTGCTTTTTCCATAAGAGGTTTACATTTGTTGTCATAAAAATCCTGCTCTCCTTCGTTTGAAGGCTTGTAGTCTTCCATGCTTTTTACAAGATTTGTAAGCTCTGTTTTATCAACTGATGATTTTGTTGTGTAGGCTTTGATTGCGGCATAGCTTGCGTCAAAGAAGTCTGCTACGTCAGTCCAGTCTGTACCGTTGTCTGTGAAGTAGCTTTTGCCGGCTTTATCGTTAGTAGGATACTCAGCATCTTCGTATCTGAAGTTAGTCATAAGAGCTTCGCCCTCAATTACTACAGAAAATATGTCACCCTCATTAAATGTAATGTTACCGGGTACATCCAAACAGTGTGTGCCGGCGTACTCAACATTTGAATCAAACTCGGCTAACAGCTTGCCGTCTACAGGTGATGTGTAGTCTTTGTCGAGCTTATATATTTTAGCTTTTACATTTGAACTTACAGCGTTGGTGTAACAAATCTGCTTTAATTCTTCTGTTGTTTTAGCTGTGAAAACGTTTGCAGATGAAAAATACTGTGGGTTTTCTGCATCTTCACCGCCCATCAAGAATTGGGTGCTTGATGTCTGGTGCTGATGAATAGTATCAAAGCTGTCTTTGTCCTGCATTTCAAACTGGCCAAATTCATATGCAAAACTTTCGTATGATACCCAGAAGTAACCATCGTTACCCCATTCTTCACCCCAGCTGTTTTTGCATAACCATGCACCGTCGTTCTTTACGCCGGCGTCAGGATGGAAATTATCTTTGCTGAAGTTGTCATCCCAGCCAACGATTGTAACAGCGTGACCTCCGTCTGTCTCTTCTCCGTAGATTGATTTGCCGTTGTCGCTGTATGTGTACTTACCATCTTCTGTTACGTAGTAGTTTTCCATAAAAGATTTGTAAGTGTAATACATGGCACCTTTTTCCATAATACGCTGTTTAATCAGATTAAAATCTTCAGGAAACAATGAAAAATCCTTGAATTTGTAATCTGAATAGTAACGCAATGCTTCGGAATACCCCTTGCCTACTTCATCATACTTTGCAAGCTCTTCAGGATATGCACCGTAACCGGATGAAATACTCTCAGCAGCATCTAAAGCGTTGCCACCATTAGTGCCGTTGTAAGGGTCATCTCTATGGTCGCCGTATGTAGAGTCGGACTCGTCGGTTACGCCATTGCAAGAAAACCACGCACCGCCTGTTTCAGATAAATCAATCTCATCACTTGTGGAATTGACGAGTTTTTGTGTAAGAATATTTGATTCCATTGAAGCATTAGATGCAAATGACCAGCAAAAGCCATAGATACCCTGGTTCTTTACGCTTGTTGATCTGCCTTCGTCACGTAAGTCATACTCTGATGGAACCATTACTCTTTTTCTTAAAAAAGAGCTACTGTTTAAACCGCTGAGGTCAACTTCTTCGCCATTAGCATTAAAATATTTGCTTACGTTTTTGTCAGACTTTATAGTCAAGGTCGAAACATTTGGTGTGTGACCCGACTTCTCATTTTCTGCTGCATTAACAGTAAGAATACTGCCCAAACTTGCGAGCATTGTTGTCGCCAATAATAGTGAACATACTTTTTTAAACATTTTTGATTAACTCCTTAAAATAATTTATAAGATTTGAATTGTTTTGTGCGAGGAAACGTTTTATCTTCTTTTCTTGATTGCGAAAAAGCAAGCTGATGCTGATGCAATAGTTGCAAGTGTTATGATTGAAGGAATAATAAACTTTTTCATTTTTGTCGCCTCTTTCCATATTTGATTTATCAACGTAACAACGCGATTATTGTGCGTTGTTGACTCAACGCTTTAAATTCTACTGTGACAAAATGACTTTGAGGTGACTTGAAAGTGACAGTTTCGTCACCTGACAATAACAAATAATAATCAAAAAACCGAGAACGATAAACATGTCCTCGGTTAAGTTAAAATGAGTCCGGTATATCCGAACAAGCCTAAATCTGATTCGGATATACCGGACTCACTCTATAATAATTTTAGTTACGCATAACTCTTCACAGAAGCAACCTCGATAAATTGTTCCGAGCTGTAATCACCACTCATTATATATTTGGTACTACACTCTCTTGTAAAGTTTAATACCTGTTTTGAGTCTGTCTTTTAATATATTGCTTGGAGTTCCGTCCTCCAATACACGGCAACCCGGTACAATTATGCCATCACATCTTCAAGTTTTTCTGATTCCTCTGATGTGATTATAGTGTTATCTCCCTTATCCATAACGTAAGCATTTATGCCTACCAAAAAACTGCTCATTCCCAAAATGAAGAAAAGTGTTATTGTTAAGAAAATTATTAATGCGATAATCATAGTTAAGTCCTCTCTTTCGTTGTTACAAGTATACTTTACATCTTTGGGATGACATACAGATGACTTTAAAGTGACATTTTTGTCATTTAACCATATTTTTTATGTAAAAACGAAGAGAAAACGTTGCTTAATCCTGTTTTGGAAGAAGCACAAATATGATGCCGATAAAACTTATATTAAAATAAATCCATTATGAACACTCATACCAAAGCTTAGGAGTACATCACACGATGTACTCCTTTTGTTAATATGATTATTACCAGAAATTTCTGAAACTAAAAAACGAATTATCTTGCTCGGCAGGCTGGTTCTCTGCTCCGGAGGCAGTAACCACATCCTTTTTTTCAAACATAATTACTTCCATCTCAAGGCTCTTATAGGTTTTTTTCATTTTTTACACTCGCTTTCTTATGGTCTTATAATTTGGTCATAGTAGCCGTCTTTATCAACAGAAGGCTTGGTGGGTTTAATCGGCTCTGTTACCGTAGGTTTTGTAGGGGGCTGTGTTTCCTTGGGCTGAGAAACAGTTGGCACTGTTTCTGCAGGTTTTGAAGGCGCAGTAGGCTTTACAGTCTGAGTAGGAATCGTTACTTCCTCAGTGGGGGCAGTAACACCCTTATCAGGGTCTGTTACCGCCTCGGTAGGATCAGTTACATCCTCAGTTGGATTTGTCACAGTCTCATCGGGATCGGTAATATCCTCAACAGGAGCAGTCGTAGACTTTGCAGGATCCGTCACATCTTCAACGGGGTCAGTTTTGTCTTTAACAGGGTCGGTTTCGCCCTCTGCAGGTAATGTCATTGTGGTTATTGCCGTTGAATCTGTTGATTCTACCCTAATATCTGTTTCACCTATTGTTTCAGTAGTTTCGTCTAAAGGCAAAGTTTCAACCGGCTTAGTAGAGGCTGGGAAGCCGTCAATAAGCATTGCCAGGAATTTTTGTATCATTGTGGCATCCTTGACGTTTACTTTTCCGTTTGAGTCAACATCAGCAAGTCTGAGGGATTCTTCGTCAAACTCGATAAGCATAGCCACATACCGCTGAACATAGGTTGCATCTTTAATATTTATTTTTCCGTCCTTGTTGGCGTCACCATAGCTGAAGCCGTCAGCAGAAGCCACCAGTGCCAGACTGCCTGACAACACCAAAAACGCAAGAACTATTGCGATATATTTTTTCATTTAAATCACTCTAAATCAGAAAAATTTATCTGAGGTTCTTCGTATATAACCTCGGTTGTTTGGGTTGATGTTTCAACACTTTCAGAATGGAGATTGGCAGATTCTGTTGCCACAGAAGAGAACTGTTCCTCAGGCTGATTTTCTGTTGATGCCAGTGCGTTAACCGTTACGCTCTCTTCATCGGCTATGGCCGAATCCCCAACCGTTTCAGTAACAGTCGGTGTTGTTTCGGTGGGGCTGACTGTTACTTTCCGACTTTCGCTGCAGCCCGCAAAGGCTGCAACGATTATCAGTAGCAATGATATTATGATTATTCTTTTCATACTCATAAGCTGTTTTTAGAAATTTCGAAACCCTCTAAAGCTCCGGCGAAACTTGCGCTGCAACCGCTGAAGCTGGGTGTTCCTGTATAGTTATTATAATAGGTTCTTAAAAGTCCGTTTGCATCGTCATAACGCATATAGGAACGTGCAGTAAGGTGAGAATTGTGTGCCTGAGTAAGCTGTTCTCCTTCAAGTCCGTCATAAGTAATAACCACAGTGTAAAGTCTGTAGCCGTCAAAGTTTCTGTGGTCAACAACACCGCTGCACTTAGCATTCTGCACATATTGGTAATCAGCAGTTGTATCAACACCGTTTACGTTTTTATCCTTGTACTGCAGGCTATAGCCATCTTCACCCTTTGCATACTGCTTTGCTGTTTCGGTTTTTGCAATAACAAAACCGTACTCGGCGTTTATATTATTACTTGTAATATTCTGAACCTGTGTATACACATCTTCACTCAGAACTGTTATAAAACGCAGACCTGAACCTGCTTGTCCGTAGTGTTCTTTATCATTTATGGTTTCTGTTCTTATCTGCACGCCTGCAAGGTCATACCCTGGGTACATTGCCTCGGGATAAGGAATAACCTTAGAGTCATCGGCATCCTTAGCAACAGACGCAACCTCAATCCAATGAGCGTAAATGTGGGTATCCTTTGTATATACATCGCTCCAGGAAATGGGTCTGCTGTCATTGTTGTTATCTTCATCAAGATACCAACCCTTGAAGATGTACTCGTTGTTGTCTGTGTAGCTAAGCTGGGGCAAATCGTAGAAAGATGTTACGGTGTTATCACCGTTAAGAGTAAGTGCACCCTCAGGAGTTTCGCCCTGCTCATAGTAAACACGGAAAATATCCTCCTCAACATCTTCGTTATTTGCGTGGAAGGTAACTGTAATAAGCTTCTCCCATTTAGCTGTAAGGGTAACATCTTCGGCTACCACAGCTGCAATTCCTGTAACAGGTTTATCATTCTCATCAAACCAACCAAGGAACTTGTAACCATCTCGGGTGGGAAGAGCATCACTCAAATCAGTATCATAGCTCCAGATATGACCTGTACGGTAGTTGCCACCCGATACTGTGTATTTTTCGAAGTTCTCAATATAATCGGTTTCTGTTTGCTCAAAATTCATATCAAACACAACATTGTATCTTTTGGGCTGAAGCTCAATAGTAAGAAGCTGTGTCTGATGCTGTGGATTCAAGTTCTCAAGAGCACTGTAACGAGCACTGCCGTTATAATATGCAAAGAAAGGTGCTGTGGCAGGATTCATTTCTGTCTCTGTGCCGTTGAGTGTGTAATCCTTAAGAAGAACTGCGTAATCGTAGAGGGTGTGTCCGTCAGGCTTTGAAATCCAGACAGAATAGCTGTCTTCGCCTGTACCCTCTTCGCCAATGGGAGTATCCTGTCCTTTTACAGTTTCACCGTTAACCATATGGCTGATTACAGGCCAACCCTGAGGCAAATCGCCGCTAAGGTCATCATCGTATAAAACAAGCACCTCAGTACTGCTTGGACGGAATCCTTCGCCTATTGAAGAAGCGATAACTTTATAGTGAAGGTCAAAATCACGGGTTGAATACTCCATAAATACGTTTACATCCGCCACAAGAGGATCCACCTCTCCAAGCTCCGCCATAAAGCGTGCAGTGCTGTACTTATCATAGTCAAGCATTAAAAGGGGATTTATACTGTCTGGCTCGTTCAGATATGTAACAGCATAGTTGGGGTTACTGATAAGAACTCTGTACTGTGTGCCATCGTCGGGAACAGCTGTAAAACTATACATTGCAGTGCCCATAGGCTTTTCTATGTCATCCAGAGACATATCGTTATACACAACATCAAGCTTCTGAGACTGAATTGTTTCTGTATAACCGTTGGGAAGCAATTTCTGGAGATATACAGTAACTGCGTGTGTACGGTCTGCCGGATTGATTACACGGAGTTCATTAACATCGTCATTAAGGTGGTAGAATCCCGCAACAGAGATAACACCCTGAACGGTAAGGGGAGCCTTCCACTTTGCACGGAGAGTAAGGTCATCCAAAAGTCCGTCGCCTGTCTTTACGGTTTCTTCTGTAATATTGCCGTTTTCATCAACTACATACCAACCGTCGAAAACATAACCGCCGTCTCTTGTGGGTGTGTACTGAGAAAGGTCGGGAACTTCAATCTGATTCAAAGCAACCTTTTCACCGGTTGTACCGTCTGAGAACTTACCGCCGTCAGGCTCAAAGGTTACTGTGTGGGTATTAATATTGATAACACCTGAAAGGCTTCCCTGCTGAATGCCTTCGGTGCTGAAATATGCACCATTAAGTGTTGTGTTTACACTATCGGGATTTGCTCCGCCGTCAACATAAATTGTTGCCTTGTATCTTCCTGCAGGTGTAACGTATTCGATGTTCTTTTTATCCTCATCTGCTGAGTCCTGTGTATAAATAATAGTTCCGTTCTCAAGAACATAAGAAACCACTTTGATGCGATAATAATAGGTTTCTGAATCTGTACCGGGAGCATTGTACATCCATACAGGATATGAACCTGTAGCAGTACCGTTTTCATCAAGATGCAATGTTACAAAAGTATCGTGGTGCTGTGTAATATGGTGCCATTCATTAGCAGCCAAAGTATGTTCACCGTTATTATATTCGTCGGTATACCACGAAAGGACCTTTACATCTACTGCCTTAGGCTTATACTCAGGATGCTCTGCCACAAGTTGTTTTGAAACCTCGTCAAGCTCAACTGTAAAGGTAAGGTCAGCATTCTTTGGGTCGTATCGAAGCTTTACGTCCACAGTAACGTTTCCTGATTCGTCGGTAGTTGTTGTAAGGTCCGTAATCTCATAGCCTGACTTTGTTATTTCAACCGAATAATCGTTGCCCGGTGCCACATTTGAAAGCAGAGGCGCCTTTGCTGTGTAAACTGTTTCGTCTGTGTCTGTTGTGGCATCTGCATACCTTGAAACCTCAAACAGCTGGTGATTGAATTCAGATTTTCCATCCCAGTCAATTATGGTAGGAACATCGAAAACATCGGCAAAGTCCTTGTTTGAGCTATCCTTTGGTCTGCTCATAAGGTCCATGGATATATCGTGTCTGACTTCATCATCGGTATAATGACCTGATTTGTTTTTGTCGTAGTGGTCAATTGTAATATTTACAAAAACATCTATTCCCTTTACCCACTGAGCAGTAAGCACATAGGGAACTGAAATGCCGTTTGTAAGAAGATTGTCGGCAGAGTAAAGGTTGCCGTTTTCATCCTTCCAACCTGTAAACACATAACCTTCTTTAGTAAGTGCGGGTCTGGTATTAACAGAAGAACCTGTTACATAATAGTCTGTGCCAAGGTCAGTTTCACCATCTTTATACTGAACAGAGTTGTAGAACAGGTATCTTGTACGGTCAGCGTGGTGCATAACCATAAGCTGTTCGTCAATTTTTGTGCTTTCATCAGCAGTGTAATAAAGCTGATAGGAGCCTGTGTCAAGAATAGACGTGTATGTACCTGTTGCTGTCTCGGATTTTAAAAGTTCAATAAACTCCTTGCCGTTTATTTCTTTTGCATAAATTTCTGAGTAATCCGAAACATCCTCAACATTAACCTTTGTACCTGTTGCAGTGTGGTTTTCGGAGTTATATGTACCGTTAAGGTAAACTTCTACCGTGCCCTTAAACACGGGCAGAGTTGTATCGTAAACGAAAGCGTATGTATAACGGGTGTTGTTGTTTTCGTCTTTATACTCTGCTCTTACCTCTACCATATACTCTGTGTTGGGATTAAGTCCCTCAAAGAGGATTGTGCCGTCAGGCTGTTTTACTCCTTCATTGCCGTTAATAAAATATCTGCATCTGGGGTCAAGGCTTTCTTTATCAAGAGTAAGTGTGTAAGCAGTAGTCGAAGTAGTAGGCTTTTTGAACACATACACAGTTGTAGTAGCGGTAGCCGTGATATGTTCATGGAACTTACACTGGTTCTTTTCGATTGTTAACTCAACCTGTGCATCACCTTTAGCGTCTGTGCTTCCTTCGCCTTTAAGTTTTCCTGCTGTAATATAATAGTCACCGTTCTGAGTAAGGGTAATATTATCTCCTCCGTTGACTATTCTGCCTTTGTTTACTGTACTTTGTACGCAGGTAATATGAAGAATTGCACTTTCACCGAGAAGGTCTTTTACATTTCTTGTGTCACCTTCAAAAATACCGATGGTAACATCGTCCATGTCAACCTGCAAGCTATGGTCAACAATGCCTTTATATGTGTAAGTCTGCCAGAAAAGAAATCCCGAAGAAGTAACTGTACCTGTATGGGAATCACTTCCGATTACGTTACCGTCTTTATCTTTAACAGTTACCGAGATTGTTCCGTTGTAGGCATTATAATCCTGAATTGTGGAACCTGTACCTGAGGTGTTTGAACCGTAAACAGCCGCCCAGCAGTAACCTGTACCTGTAAACTTGTCTTTGTAGCTGCGTCCCGCCATATTGTTACTTGCCGCTATCTTGTTGTTGTAAATCTCTACCTCACCGTCAGTACCGTCAATGTAGTACATATTGTGTGAGTTGTAAACATAGAGATATGTACCCAGAGTGCTTGTCCACTCATAGGTAAGCTCGCGGACGTTTCCGTCATAACCCGTCACACGGGCTTCAAGAAGCTCGCTGGAACGCAAATCTGCCTGAGCACCGCGCATAAAGCTTACAATCTCAACTTTAGGCGTTGAGCCGTCTGTGTCAGCAGTTACGTTCATTGGCAGTATACTAACTACCATTAGCAACACCAGTAACAGCGACACACTTTTCTTCCAAAATTTTTTGACCATGTTCATGCCTCCAAGCAAAAATTAAATGTATTATCATTAAAGGTGTTATAGATAATAATACCATAATATTTCGTAATTTTCTACTATTTTTATATATTTTACAAATTTACTGTTTAAAATATTTTTATATTATTTCCGGTTATATTCCTTATCACCTGATGGCAAACCCCTTTTCCATTGGGTGAGCGCATTTTTATCTGTTTGAGGGAAAGAACCTGTCGGTGTTTTCCGTACCGAATGACTTGCATTTCTGTTTATCTAAGTATGGTCGAGGAGGTCGCCTACCTGTCTTGGGGTGAGGGATTTTATACTGCCATCCTCTTGTTTGATGCCATTCACAAGGTTAGTTGCGAAAGTATGGTGGAGAGTATGTAAACCTTTGTGATCTGTGCCTGCACCATCCTATCGTTAAGCAAATTCACGAACTTTCCTTGATCATCTTCGTCAATGCAAATAATATGATTAAAGCCTGATGATATATAATTTGAGTGCCGGGTAATTATCTAAATCCACGCCTATTGAAAGCTCTGAAAAACCTTGCTCTTTTGCTATTGTTGTATTCATTGATACACCTTCAAATCTAAGTTGTTAGATTTCATCACACCACATATGAAATCCCAATAACCCCCTACAAATCCTCTGTGTCGGTTTTAATGTATCATTCGCATCTGTTCTGCTCTTGCTCAAACAACACCCGCACAGGGTGGAATATGGGTAAAAAGCGTGGTTAATATCTTAATGAATATAAAGCAAAAAAGCACCGCATTTCTGCGGTGCCTATTGTATATCTATATCTTGTTTATATAGAATCTGCTTTAGTCAGCTTTCGTAGGGACGAATTCGAAGTGTTGCTCCTACCGACTCGCAAATTTTACGGCAGATTTCTTGTTCTTCCTTTGAGGTTACAACATCCACCACCGTCATAACAACATCAGGTACAAAGTTCGTACAGTCTTTTGTAAATCTGAGCATAGCATCATAAGAATCCATACCAAATTTAGGACGGACTATTTTAAAATAGTCTTCTTTATTGGTAGCATTCAGACTAATGGAAAGGGTATCAATTAAACCTTTCAGCTTTGGTGCTGTTCTCTCGTTCCAAATCAAATCTGCAAGGCCGTTTGTATTGATACGGATTTTAATATCGCTTTTGGATTTTATGTACGCCGCCACTTTCAGCAAATCATCAAGACGCTCGGTAGGTTCACCATAACCACAGAAAACCACTTCGCTGTATTGTGTCAGATCCCAGGCATCAATGCTTTCGCAAATTTCCTGAACAGAAGGCTCCCTATCAAGCCACAAAGAATCGGAGCCGAATATACCTGCTCCGTTGTGCCTGAGGCAAAATGTACAGGAACAAGGACAGCGGTTTGTTATGTTTACATAAATACCATTTTTAACAGGATATGTTATGGTCATCATAAGGTTTTTCCTCCGTTGATTCTATGCTTTACGTTTAACTTATCCATAGCAAATCCCAGAGCAACATAAAGAACACTGCTTAAAACCGACTGTGTAATATATCCGGGTATTCCTGCCAAAGGTGCAATAAAATTGCCTGTTATCAGCGACTCGTACAGATAATATCCGCCGATACACACTACCCACGCAGGGAGCAATGCCAGAATGTTTCGCCAACTGATAATTTTTTCACTCTTGCGTGAAAAGAATATCACGGTCACAGTCTTGATAATAACAGAGCCTGGTGCCCACATTGCATATCCCGTAAGGCAGTCGGCAAGAAGTGCACCGCCTGCACCAACAAACATAGCATAAGGCAATGGTAATATACAAGCCGCAAGATAGATAAAGGCGTCACCTACATGTGTATATCCTGTATGGCTGGGAATGTGCAGATAAGCGGTAAACACAAACACCGCCGCAGTAAAAATACCTGCAAGACACATAAGCTTTACTTTTTGGTTTTTCATAACGAGTACTCCTCTTAGATTTCCGTTAAAAATTCTTCAAAACAAATGCCGTCGGTTTTAGGCAAATCAAGCTCAACGGTACGACGCAAAACTTTGGCAATAAATGATGAAGCGTGATGCACGGAGCTTATAAAATCCACGCCGTTAACAGCGTCCGCCGCAATAATAGAGGAGAAAACATCCCCGGTTCCCGAACGGCAGGGGCCTACCTTATGCTCTCTTATAGTCTGCGGTTGCTTTCCTGCTTCATAAATAAAGTTTTCAAGGTCATCGCCACGTTCAAGTCCCGAAATAACGATTTTCTTCGGTCCCATTTCGCTTAACTTTTCGCAAAGCTTTGTAATCTCTTCTTCCTCCATATCGTGGTGATACTCTGTTCCTGTAAGAATACAGGCTTCCGTCAAATTAGGGGTCAGAATATCTGCAAAAGGCACAAGAGCACACATCTGCTCTGCCAAAAGCGGTGAGTATGTAGGATACAGCTTTCCATAGTCCCCCATCACAGGGTCGATAACGGTGATGTTATCTTCCTTTTTGAAAAGCTCCAAAAAACGATTTACAATACTAATCTGCTCAGGAGAGCCGAGAAAACCTGTAAGTATACCGTGAAAGTGCAGACCCAATTTCACCCATTCATCTATATACTTATCCATATGGTCGGTATAGTCGGTATAATAAAAGCTGTCAAACCCTGTGTGATTTGAGAAAATTGAAGTTGGCAAGGGGCAGCACTGTATCTTCATTGCCGAAATAATAGGCAATGATGCCGCTATAGAGCAACGGCCGAAGCCGCTGAAATCATTGATAACAGCAATCTTTTTCTGGCGATTATGCGACACTTTACTTCTACTCCTTTATTATTATACCAAATTATTATACAACAATATTGGTTGTATGATAATGGTCAGAAAAAGGAAATTTTATATTACCAGATAAAGCATATGTCAAAGTACAAGTGCCCCTAAGATACTCTCGTTCTTATTTGGCTGCACAAGGGTTTACTTTATGTGCTACCTATGCTACAATGTTAGCAATATGCCAAAGGAGCGTAATAAGCACTATGAAAAAAATCACTTCATTAATTCTGATTATCGCAATCCTTGCTTCTATGCTTGCTATATCATCAATCACAACTACGGCCGCTGAAACAGACGGTCTGCCCGATGTGGTAGATAACAGCCAATCCAAGTATTTTCCGCCTATTCTCAGCCAAGGCGACCAAGGCTCCTGTGTTGCATGGTCACAGGCTTACTACCAGTTCACTTATGAAATGAACAAAGCCCTTGACAGAGAAAGCACAGCAGAAAACTGCTTTTCACCATCATTTGTTTACAATATGTCAAACTATGGCAAAGACACCGGTTGCTTTCCCAACAACACCTACTACAATATGAAGAAAATCGGTGTTGCTCCCTGGAGCACAGTACCATACAACAAAGAAGACCACCTCGACTGGTTTGCAGAAGAAAGCATCTGGCAGGAAGCCGCACAATACCGCATAGCCGATTTCAAGGTTCTGCCTAATTTCAGAACAGGAAGCGGCAAACATGTTACATATCCCGATGACCCTGATTTAACACAGATAAAAACTCTTTTAAGCGAGGGGCATCTTCTGTCCTTTGGTGCTTATATACGCCGTTGGAAAACAAGCACAATCAAAGCAAATTCCGCCTGCCCCGCGAATGATGCCTATCTGGGCGAAAAAGCTGTAACCGCAACCAGCCCTGATATCGGTAACGGTTACGGCCACAGAATGACCCTTGTAGGATATAACGACAACATCTGGATAGATGTAAACGGCAACAACTCAGTCGACAGCGGCGAAATGGGTGCCTTCAAGGTTGCAAACTCCTACGGCACATGGTGGGAAAACGACGGTTTCATCTGGTTGGCATATGATAACATCAACTTATCAACCAGTATCCCCGGCGGTCTTCCTTACAGAACAATGTCAGGCTTGGTGGATGTTACATCAATATCCGTACTGCCATATAACAGCGACGCTGACATTTACATACGCTACACCCTCAACACCAACGACAGACACAATTTAACTGTTACTGTCACCGCTGAAAAGGATGGTAAAACCTTCGAGGTTGTGGCAGGTCCTCATCATGAATCACCATACTTAGATAACCACTATTCCTTTGACGGCACCACAAACGCTAACGACGGAACAATGATTTTTATGCTCAGCAATGTAGTCCCGGATATTACAAGCGAAACCTTAAGCGACTATAAATGGAGCGTAAAATTTGACGACGCAAAGGCAGATTCAAAAGCACTCACAGTTAAAAACGCTGAGATTGTAGACCTTAGCACAAACAGAGCAGTTAAGGCATCGGGCACATTTGGTTTTAAGCTTGACGGCTCGTCAAGAACCCTGACCTTCCCCGAAATACCTCCTTATGTACCCCCTGCCACAACCGAGGCAACTGTAGCAACAACTACCCAGCCTGTTACAGCTGAGCCTTTAGAAACTGACGCAACAGAAAATATTACTACAGGGATAACCACCGAAACTTCAACTGCTGTAGAAACTGAACCAGCTACTACAACTATACCTGCTCCAACTACTGTGTATATTGAGCCCACAGAAGTTACCACAGAAACCGAAGCCATAATAACAATCCCCGAAACTACCACAGTAGTATCTACAACTGAAACTGAGGCTACCGAGGTAACAGAAGTACTGCCCACAACTACATCTTTACAGGTAGTTTCAGAGCATATTTACGGCGACACCAACGACAGCAACAGCATCTCTATTTCTGATGCCAGTTTAATTCAGAAATTTGTGGCTTACATTATCGGCAGTGATAAAATCAATCTTGCAAACGCCGATTGTAACAGCGACGGCAAGGTAAGCGTAAAGGACGCAACCTGTATTCAAAAGTATCTGGCAAAGCTTGGAGGATATGGCGTAGTTGGCGAAAAATATACAGTAAGTGTTCCTGTTACCAACTCCACAGAAGCAACTGAAGAAACCGTAACAACACCTGCAACTCAGATTGTTGCAACAACTGAGCAGACCGAGGCTGTAGCTACCGACCCAACCGAACCGATAACTACAACCGAAAGCACAAAAGTTACCGACCCTACAGAAGCAGTTACAACTGCTACTGAAGCAGATATTACCACCCTGCCCGAGCCTTCAACATCAGTTAGCGTTACTACTGATGCTTACGAAGCTACCGAGGCTACTGAGGCTACCACAGTGGCAACCGAACCCACAACTGTAGCTCCAACCGAAATCGTAACCGAGCCAACTACAGCAGAGCCCACTACCAAACCTCAGGAAGTTAATGTAGTTACCTTTACAAACTCCTTCGGCTGGCAAGGCACAATAAACTGTTATTATTGGTCAGACAATAATATGACCATGACCTCTTGGCCGGGAGTGCCAATGGAAAACGCTGGTACAAACAGCTTTGGAGAAACATTGTACACTCTGCAAATCCCAAAAGACGCCACCTATATTATCTTTACAAACGGCAGTATTCAGACTATAGACATACCCTATAGCGGCGGTGAGCAGAAGTTTTATCCTGTATCACCTAATAACGAAGGAAAATATACAGTTAGTAATTGGTGATTAAACCCTAAAGCCTATAATAAATATCATAAAAATACAGGGGGCTTACCGCTTGGTAAGTCCCCTGTGGCTTTTGTTTTATTCAACAGTTACGCAATGTTTGTTACATTGCCGTTTGTCCGAAAGAGCATCTCTTATACCAAGGTTAGTTGGCTCAGTATTAGATATACTGGTTAAAAAGCACTTGCAACGTTACACTAAAAGCTATGGGTCTATAAGCATTTGTGTTTATTTGTCAGAATAACAATATCTTCCCCACAAATACCTTCCTTTAAATACCATAAATTTTCGTTTTTTTATGCGTCAATAGGAGTTATTCTTTTTAATCTTGCTCATAGCATACATCATAGTTATAAACAACAGAAAACACGCTCAGCACAGCAATACCCATAGCCGTCCAAGGCGGATAAAAACCTGTCTCAAAACAGTTATTAGCAGCACGGTGTATAAGATAAGTACCTACAGAGGCCACAGGCAAACCGAAAATCAATGCCTTTGCACCATAACGCAGTCACGACGTTACACTTTAAACACACAACAAAAAAATCTAACTTATTAATGCAAAAACTACCGACTTTCGTCGGGAGTTTTTAGTTTTATTGGTTAATATTAATTATACCAGTATTCGTAAGCAACTGCTTCCTGATGGTAAGCAAACATTGCATTCATTACAGCGTTAAGTTTTGCATCATTCATCTGAGAAGCAAGGAAACCATAGCTGAACGCGTTGTAGTCAAGAGTAATTGCACTGTCGCCTACAACAACTACTACCTTGGCGCCAAGTTTCTTAGCGTTAATGTCAGCAATCTTAATCTCGTAAAGGTCGCCTACCTTCTTAGCTACTAAAGTTTCGCCGTCAATTGTAAATGTGGGAACGTCACCTGTAACCTTGAAGTAGTGCTTAATAGCAGTTTCGCTTTCAAGAGTAAGTGTTGAACCGTAGTATGTAACGCCATCTAACTTACCTGTAAGAACATACTTGAATTCATCAAATACAGCCTTTTCAACTACTTTGTCTGCCTCTTCAAGGATAGAATTTGCCAGATTATTGAGGTTATACTTGAACTGAACCTGAGATGCTGCTCCATAGTTAAGCATTGCCTTAACAAGATTGTGAGCATTACTATAATAGTCGTCGCCAAGAATAGTTTCTGCATATTTCTGAACAGAATATTTGTATGTCTGGGTGCTGTAACCATCAAACATAAGTTTAACCTCAACATCAGAAGCCATTTCCTTAGCTGCTACTTCACAAGTAGCATCAACGAAACATACATCATTGTTCATAGTAATTTTGGCAGGAACAGTCTTGATGCTTCCGTTGGGAAGTGTATACTGAGCAAATACGGTGTCTTCCTGACCAAGGGTTACGTTAAGTCTAAATCTGAAGGTGATACCAATGTTACCACCAAGAGTTATAGCTGCCTGCTCAAATGTACCGAGTTCAGCCTGCTCACCGCAGATTTCGCAATCTAAGCCGTTCCATCTGTGACCTGTTGGAGGAATTACTTCCTGAGTTGAATCGCCACATACGGAACATACCTGACCGTCTGTGAGACCATATTCTGTACATGTTGCGTCATTACCAGCAACGTCTTCATACTTATGACCGGCAGGAATTACTTCCTGAGTTGAATCGCCACATACGGAACATACCTTACCGTCTGTGAGACCATCTTCTGTACATGTTGCGTCATTACCAGCAACATCTTCATACTTATGACCGGCAGGAATTACTTCCTGAGTTGAATCGCCACATACGGAACATACCTGACCGTCTGTGAGACCATCTTCCGTACATGTTGCATCACTACCAACAACATCTTCATACTTATGACCGGCAGGAATTTCTTCCTGGGGAACTATAACAGTTCCGCAATTTGAGCAGTGAGAACCTGCTGTAAGACCTGTGTTTGTGCAATCAGGAGCAACTGCTGAGTCATCAACGATTGTACCTTCGTGTGTACATGCAATTTCTTCTACTTTTACATCAACTTTTGCAGTAGCTGTTTTGTTCTTTGCAGATGTTGCAATAACTGTAAATGTTGTAGTTTCGGGTTTTGCTATTGTTGTAAATGTGTTACCTTCAACAGCCTCGCCATTAACGGTATATGTGAAAGTACCGCTGGACTTATCTGTAATTGTAAGAGTGATTGTGTCGCCCTCTGTGTACTCTGCCTTATCAGCTGTTACAATAGGTGCCTGGATGGTGTAGCTTGTCTTGCCGAGACCACAAACACTTGTCTGGTCCATCCAAGTAAGACGGTCGTCAATCCAGTTGTTAAGTGATTTTACAGCTGTATCGTGCTTGTCGTCGCTAGCAGTTTCTGTAGAACCCCATGCGGAAAGAGGATTATTTGTAATAATATGCCATCTGTCTTCGTCCATAATTGTGGAATACTTAACAGTTTCATAGAATTCTGCGATAACACCGCTTAAACCGCTAATAGAGCTAACCTCGCCGGGAACGATTTCTTTTACTTCGTTGTAGAATACTTCGTTCCACTCAGCTGCTACAACTGCCCAGAAGACATCGTTCTGGCAAAGCTGAGCCTGTGCGTTAAAGGTGTTGTTTCTACCGAAAATTTCCTTGGAGTTAACGTACCATCCATCATAATTGCCAGGGTTACTATCTATTTTATCCTTAAAAGCACCGCTTCTATAAACCTGAGCTTCATATGAATTGCCATACTGACCAAATGCCCAGTCATAGTCCCAAGCAACGCCTGCATGGAACTTGCCGCCATCGTAGTATACGTAGTAAGATGTTACACCTGCGTCAAGGTTCTTTGAAAGCTCCTGAATAAGGTACATCTTAGCAAAGGACTCTACGTCGATAACTTCATCAAGCTTTGCGTAATCAGCATTCTCATCGTAAATAGCATCTTCAGCTTTGTTCCACTTATCTCTAATAAAAGTAATTTCGTTTTTTGTAGCATATTCGGGATACTTACAAACTATGGGCTGACCCTCATCAGAGATAAAGCCGGAGATTTCATTGGCGAAACGATTCTCATTAGTAATTTCAAACTCAAGGAGGAAGCCGGAATCTTGGTATATAGATTTATCAGGCTCTTCAAGATTAGAAATGTACTTGTAATAATTCTTTGTAGTCTGGTCGGTTAGATTACCGTTTGAGGAAGCACGCTTAAATGTTTCTTCGTCATAGACTGTGTAGTTATTACCTTCTTCTACAACTTTCTCATCTTCGTCTAATACAGAGCCCCAAAGCTCGTTAACGTCATCAAGATTAACAATATTTACGAGAGGAGTCTTCTCATCACCAATCTCAACCTTATCTGTTAAGAGGTAAGAACCGGCATACTGACCGTTATTATAGAAATCAACAGGCTCATATTTAGGGGTAAAGTCAACGCCAATCTGCTCGCCAAGCTCATAAGCAATCATATTACGAACACGTGCCTGGTCAGCATTGTAAGAAACAAGACAATACTTCTTGGATTTTAAACCATCTTCAATAAGCTGAGCTTTCTTTTCAAGAGTAATGTTGAAAGCATACTTGCCGATTAACTCCCAGGATGCTGTCCAGGAGGAGTTACCGCGGCCCTTAATCTTCTTAAGCTGCTGGTCGTTGGAGTTTAAAAGCTTACCATTCTCATCAAAAACGCCGATTGAACCGCTTGTGGAATAATCATCCTTGTTTTGAATCTGGCCTGTTTTTGTAGGAATATTGATTTTTGTAGTTGTATGAACTGAAGAAACATTAGCAGATCTTAAAACTTTAATTGTGTCAGAAATATCTCCGCTTAAAGTGTATTCTCCAGCTTTAAGGTCAACCCTTAAACCTTCACTGGTAACTGTTTTGCCGTCTATTGTAACAGAACCTGATGAAGTGAAAAGATAAACCTCTGCGGAAGGAAGATAAAGCTTGCCTTCATAAATATTGATAACATCATATGTGGTTTCTAATTTACCGTCAACATCAGCAAAGAAATGTGTGTAAGATGTAGCTGTTGTACTTGTTGTAGTGCCTGTACCGTACACACCCATGTTAACAATGTTAGAGCCCACGATGTCACCGGTCTGATTGCCTTCGCCACCGGAACCATTGTTAAAGATTAAGCCGGCAACATCTTCAGTAATGACAGCATAGTACATTCTTGTTGTTTTACCGTCAACTGTTACATACATCTGGCTCATCTTTGTACCGGGCCACTCGTTTCTAAGACCTTTTTTCTTTTCATTCCAAGTATATGCGTAAGCAAAATTTTTGGAGAACACTATTTTGTCAGTTACAGGCTCAGGATCGGGAGTTGGATCAGGATCGGGTGTAGGATCAGGATCGGGAGTAACAGAAGCCTCAACTATGATAGTTGTTGTTGCTGTTGTTGTAGAAGTAAGGCTTGAGTAACTATTAGGATAATATGTTACAGTTGCTGTTACTTTGTATTCGCCTTCCTCTGTTGCTGTGAAAGCACCATCTGTAACGGTAGCTGTAGCAGGACTAACAGAATAAGCTACGGACTTAACTGTGTTAAGTTCAGCGTTAGAAGTAAGTGCTGTTGTAAGAGTTACTTTTTCGCCTACATTAGCAGAAGCGGAACTTGCTGTAAGACCTGCTGTTGATGCAGGCTTGATAGCTGTGCCCCATGTTACGGTTTTAGAACCTTCACTAAATTTGCTAATGTAATTAGAAGTAGAGCTCAGGGTAATGTTATCAGTCTGGTTCCACTTGTTCTCCCAGGAAGGAGCTGTTGTAGTGTTGTTTCTTGTAAGTATAACAGCTTCCCAATCACCTGCAGGAACATCAAAATAATATGTGTTACCACTGTAGTTAACTGCATGAGCGGACCATGCATTTTTGTTGGTAGAATTGTTGAAGAAATACGCAAAATTCTGATTGCCATTATCTGCAATCCACCAGTTCACAGCAGACATATCGAAGTAAAGTCTGGATTTGCCGGCATAAGATACTGCTGTCTCAGCAAGCTCAACTGTAGCTGCTGAAGCAGATGTAATGCCTATGGTAACCATAGACATAAGCATTAATACTGTAAGTACCACAGCAAGCAAACGCTTAGTGATACGTTTAGTTGTACTCATTAAAATTCCTCCATATAAAATATTTTAGGATTTTTCACGTAAACCGTAATTCCAAAGGGTTTGTACTTTGGCGTACGCCCTGTCGTCTGACCACCGCAGTGTTTTGCAATATAAATAGTATAGAATTGAGCATCACAAAACAAGTACACACTTTGGCAATTATTTACTGTAAAATTGTAACACTTTTAACCTAAGTTTTCAACTGATTTTAAATAATTTTATAAGATTTACACCAAACTCGGCATATACCACAAAACCACACATCAAAGATTGTGGATTTTCCTAAGCCATTTTTTAAGCTTTTTTAAAAAAAGCAAATAATAGGTATGATTATCTGCCCCAAAACCTGAAATCCGTTTTAAAAATCTACAAAAGACAAGTTTGTATTTGACTATATTCTTTAGTAATGTTAAACTAAAGAAAAACACATCTCGAAAGGCACAACTATGACAGAACACAATAATCCCATTGACGCAGACGAATTAATAACCCTCACCAAAGAGGAAGAGGAGTTTTTACATAAGTACCGCAAGCTTACAGACGACGACAAGGGCGAAATCAAAAACTATATATTCTCGTTTGATACTCATAGAATCGAAACAGAAGAGTAATTTCGCATTCGGTTGAACTATGAAAAATCTCAACAAAGCACGGCTTACGATTTATATTATGGGGCTTGTTTTTATTGTCGCAGTATTTACGCTTACCCTGCTCCCTGTTAATACCCACGAATATATCAGCGTAACGACCGAAAACTCTCTGCCCCAAGGGGTTCACATCCCAATAAACATCAACACCGCGAACAAAGAGACCCTGTGCCTTTTAGACGGCATCGGCGAAACTCTGGCGGAAAATATTATCGCCTACCGCGAAGAAAATGGCTACTTCGAAACCAAAGAAGAGCTTTTGAATGTACACAGAATCGGCGAGAAAACCTTAGATAAAATTGCAAACTACATTTGCGTTGAGTAGCATTTTGCTGATAATTTAATATGTACACAAAACAAACAGAGCAGGATTCCCCCTGCTCTGTTTTAATTTGAAATTTATAATAACCGATAACCTCAAGAGCCCGCCCAGTTGGCTTTGCCAACTGATAAAATAAAAACGACCCAATCATAAGATTGAGTCGTTTTTATTTGGTCCGAGTGACAGGAGCACGACAGTTGCAATGCAAGCATTGCAACCTTTTGGCTCGGCTACCCAATGCTTTCGCATTCGGTACCAGCCTCACCGATCTGTGCTAAAAACAGTCCACCGGACTGTTTTCTTAACGCCCAGACCTTCTCAGGTTCGACTCCTGTATTCATAAAAAACAAAAAAGCAGAAACACAAATGTGTTTCTGCTTTTTATGGTCCGAGTGACAGGAGTCGAACCTGCGGCCTCTTGAACCCCATTCAAGCGCGCTACCAAACTGCGCTACACCCGGATTGGACAACGTAAGGTATTATATCACTAAATTCTTGAAAATGCAAGTGTTTTTTAAAATTTTTTGAATTTTTTTGCCCACGTTTTTATAAACCAATTGCATAAAGCCGACAGGAATGATATAATCATATAAAACTTTGCAACTTTGCAGAAAGGTGAGGATTATGAAAAAGTTATCTGCGTTTGCTTTAGTGCTTATTATAGCTTTAAGCTTATGTGCTTGCTCAGAGGCTGTGGAGCCTGATTCTGATACTAATGGTACAAGCATTGTTACCAATACTGCAGCTGAAACTGAAACAGCTACCGAAAAGCCACAAGGCGTTGAACTCACCCTTGAAAATGTTGAAGAGTATTTGTCATTTGAAGTCAGCAGGGAAATGTCCCAGTATAACGAAAACGGCGCTGACCATATCCTTAAAGTTACTCCTTTGGTAGAAGGCGATTACAGCGGAGTTAACATTGTGGTTGAAATACCCCTCTATGACCATTGGTACAACAGTTATACCACAGAAATCGACCTGACTGCAAATCTGACTCTGACAAAAGTAGGCAAGGCTACTGTTAAACATCCCATATTTTTTGATGTTACAAATCTTTATGAAACCCGCGGTATTCAGGGCGATGATGACCCAACCTACATAATCAAATCTGTAAGCGGTACAGTTAAATAAGAAACAAAGAGACTAAAAAATCCCACGCATCCAAATGGTGCGTGGGATTTGCTTATTCAGGTAACTTTGGAGTCACGTAAACTGTACGCTGGTCGGTATAAATCACCTTGCCGGGCTTGGAACCTTGAGGCTTATTTACACGTCTTATCAAGGTGTAATCCACAGGCACTTGAGAGGAATCCTTGGCTTTGCTGAAATAGGCGGCAATCTGAGCTGCCTCTAAAATCGTCTGCTCGGTCACTTCTCTGCCCTCGGTAATTATAACCGTATGGCTGCCGGGGATATCTTTGGTATGAAACCAAAGGTCGTTTTTATTTGCGGTTTTTAGGGTAAGCAAATCATTCTGGCGGTTGTTCCTGCCAACCAGAACTTTAAATCCGTCAGAGGTTTCAAACGCCCTGAAGTCAGGCCTGAGAGCCTTTACTTTGCGGTTATTTTTTTCGCTTTTGTTTTCCTTTAAATAACCCTCAGAAATAAGTTCCTGCCTTATGGAGCTTAAGTCCTGCTCGCTTTCAGCTCTGTAGATTTCGTCGGCTACAGTTTCAAGGTAGCTTAGCTCTTCGGTAGAATTTTCAATCTGAACTCTCAGCATTTTGTCGGCGGTTTTCGCCTTGGCGTAGTCCTTGTAATACTTCTGGGCGTTTTGCTGAGGAGATTTGGTAACGTCAAGGGCAATGCGGATTGTGGCGGCACTTTCGTCGTAAAAATTAATCACATCAGCAAAAGGAGCACCCTTTTTGATAAGATGCATATTAGCACCGATAAGGTCGCCTTTTTGGCGTAAAATTTCTCTGTCCTGACATTTTTCCAGCTCCACTTTCTGCACCGAAATTTTACGTGCCAGACGCTCAATATTATTTGAAACAAGTTTTGATAAAGCGTGGGACTTAACCCTCATTCGCTCTAAGCTTTCTCTGGTGTGGTAAAAAGCATCCAGAGCCTTGCAAAAGCTTTCAAACTCAAACTTTTCTACGCTGTCGCCGTACTGAGAAATTGGCATAAAGGCAAAATCAAAAAGCTTGCCCTGATTATTCTTAAGAGACACGGCATAGCTTTTTGGATTTAAAACTTCATCTTTAAGAATCTGTAAGGCTTCTTTCAAGCTCTGCCATTCGGCATTGCTCATTAAATCCTTGTCGGTGTCAGGAGCACCTGTGCAGATGTAAGAAAGCTCACGGCAAATTATTGGCGAAACACCTGTAAGGGTATTTAAAATCGCCTTGTCCAGACGGCTGTCCTCACTTGCTTCTATAGCTTTAATAATGCTGTTTGTGTCCTCAGTTTCGATGCTCAGTTTGTCCTGTGAAGGAGGCATTTCGTAAATAAGAGACGGAAGCACCAGACGCTTTGAGGAAAGGGTAACATCCACCCTTTTTAAAGCGTCTATTATAACGCCTTCGCCGTCAATCAGCACAATGTTGCTGTGCTTGCCCATAATCTCTACCGCTAAAGTAAGCTTAACTTTATCGCCCAGTTCGTTGACGCAGTCAAAATCAAAAAAGAGCATACGCTCCAAATCAGGCTGACGGATCGCCACAAGCTTAGATGATGTAAGACGCTTGCGAAGAAGCATACAAAACATAGGCGGTTTGTCGGGGTTTTCCACGCTGTAATCGGTGATTCCTACTCGGGGAGAATCCGCACGGGTAGAAAGCAGAAGGCGTTTGTTGCCGTCGAAGGTTCTTAAATTTATTATAAGCTCGTCGCGGTTAGGCTCGTAAACCTGACTGACACGGGAATCAATAAGTATTCCCTCAAGCTCGGTTTTTATATGTCGCAAAAATATGCCGTCAAGTGCCAATTAATGTACACCTCTCTTTGACTAATCAATAAATTAAAACTATTTTCGCACGCAAAGCGTACCACCATAACTTTTCACTGTATCACAAGTAACGAAGTTACTTGTGATACTTACCGCCTGTGCTTATCTGAAAAGCTCTATAAACCTGCTCTAAAATCATTACTCTGAAAAGCTGGTGAGGAAAAGTCATGGGGCTAACCGAAAGGCGTAAATCCGCCCTTCTCTTCACTTCGTCAGAAAGTCCGAATGAACTGCCGATGATAATGTCAATTCGGCTTTTGCCCTCTACGCTTACTCGGTCAAAAAGCTTGGAAAGCTCCTCGGAAGAGTACATTTTTCCCTCAATGCACATTGCTATTACGAAAGAATCCTTGCCTGTTTTTGCAAGGATTTTTTCGCTTTCGCTTTTAAGGGCATTAGCTATTTCTGAGTCGCTGACTTTCTCTGAAAGCTTGGTTTCGTCAAGCTCGGTAATAGCCAACTTACAAAATGCAGACAGTCTTTTGGAATATTCTTTAATTGCGTCGGTAAGGAACTTTTCCTTAAGCTTACCCACACAGATTATATTTACGTTTAACATAACTACCTCAGAAAATTATTGCCTTGCCGTTGGTCTCTACAGGGGCAACTTCAAGGGTGAAATCCAGCCCCTTAGCCATACCTGCTTTGGTAAGGCTTTCAAGAGATGTGTTGTAGGCAAGTAGGGGTGTGTTGTTCTCTTTGCTTAGATGGCCTAAGATAATACGGTTAACACCTTTCTTTACAAGCTCCGGGAGCTCTTCGGCACAAGCTTTGTTGGAAAGGTGGCCTTTATCCGAAAGAATACGCTTTTTAAGTGTATAAGGGTAAGGTCCGCACCTGAGCATATCTATATCGTGGTTAGACTCAATTACCGCAAGGCTTGACCTTTTAATAGCTTCACGAACATCAGGCACCATTATGCCCATATCCGTTGCGATTGTTGCACGGCTTCCGTCAGGTGTGGTTACGGAGTACGCACAGCTTTCAGCCGCATCGTGGGGAGTATTGTGGCGTTCAATAAGCATATCACCAATTGAAATTCTTGTATCAATCACATCTGCTGTAAAGCGTGAGCTCAGTTTATCGGTACGTTCCAGAGCATTAAGTGTGCCCTCACTGCCGTAAACCGTAAAACCGTAGCGTGAAGCCAGCACCTTTAAACCCTGACAATGGTCACTATGCTCGTGAGTAATAAACACTGCACGAACGCTTCTTAAATCAAGGTTATTGCTTTGCATTGCCATTTCTATCTGCTTACAGCTTCTGCCTGCATCAATTAAAACACCTTGACCCGATGAGCCTATGTAATAGCTGTTGCCAGAGCTTGAACTGAATAATGTAACGAATTTTGCCACTCTTAAAACCTCTTTAATACAAAAATGGGAGTACAGACGTACTCCCCATTAATTTATGCTGTTGTTGCGACTTCCTCGTCGGGAACATACTGCTTTTTAATATCAGCACCCAAAGCACGGAACTTGTCGATGATTTCCTCATAGCCACGCTCAATGTAGTTAATGGAACCGATTTCGGTTTCGCCTGAGGCAACAAGACCTGCAATAATAAGTGCGGCACCTGCTCTTAAGTCAGTTGCCTTAACAGGGGCACCGTGAAGCTCTTTGACACCCTCAATAACGGCAACTCTGCCCTCAACCGAAATCTTAGCACCCATAAGCAGAAGCTCGCGAACGTACTGGAAGCGATTGTCCCACACGTTTTCGGTTACAATGCTGGTGCCCTCAAGTGTTGAAATCATAGCCACAAACTGAGGCTGACAGTCGGTAGGAAAGCCGGGGTGAGGCATAGTTTTTATGTTACAGCTTCTTAAGGTATGCTTTGAAGCATCAATTCTTACAGCCTCGTCGTACTCTTCAATCTCAACACCAATATCAGAAAGCTTTGCAGTAATGGAGTCAAGGTGCTTGGGAGTAACATTTTTAACAAGCAAACTGCCGCGGGTAGCAACAGCCGCCGCCATATATGTGCCTGCCTCTATCTGGTCGGGGATAATTGAATAGGTAATACCGTGAAGGTAATCAACACCCCTGATTTTAATTACATCTGTACCTGCACCGCGGATGTTTGCACCCATGGAGTTAAGGAAGTTTGCAAGGTCAACAATATGAGGCTCCTTAGCCGCATTTTCGATAATTGTCTGACCCTCTGCCTTAACAGCCGCAAGCATAATATTCATAGTTGAGCCAACGGAAACTGTGTCAAAATACACATTGCCGCCGTGAAGCCTTGTGTCACTTTTAGCTTCAACAATACCGCCGTTAATAAGGTTGCACTCTGCACCAAGAGCAGCAAAACCCTTAAGGTGCTGGTCAATGGGGCGTACGCCGAAATTACAGCCGCCGGGAAGGGCAACTTTTGCGTTGTGAAATCTGCCTAAAAGAGCACCGATAAGGTAGTAAGAAGCACGCATACCTCTTACTGAATCATCAGTAGCACAATAGGTGTTTATAGGGCGGGAGTCAATCTCAAGGGTATGCTTATTAACCCTTTTAACAATTGCTCCTAAATTTCTGAGGATATTTCCGATTAATGTAACATCGCTGATGTTAGGTATATTTTCAATGCGGCAGGGCTCATCGCAAAGGATAGCCGCAGGAATTACTGCTACAGCTGCGTTCTTTGCACCACTGATTGTAACCTCACCGTGTAAGGGTTTGCCGCCGGTAATTATATATTTATCCAAATCTGCACACTCCGATAACTTAAAGTTTATGGGGCTTATGCTTATTGTGTGAATAACAAGCTGAAAGTAAACGTGAAAAGCCTCGACGAAACAAAAGAAGCTGAATTTAATAAAAAATAACGGCTTTTCTTCTTTGTAAGAATTATACAAATGATGTAGACGCTAATTGGTCAGTCTAACCATTTTACTATAACAAAATAATAATATATCTAAGGGGCAATGTCAACCGATATTTTAATTTGTAATACTTTTTGGTAAACTTGCCTTTAATTATTTTTTCAGGGCATATATTTAATGTTAAAATGCCAAGGTGCTGTAATTCTTTTGACATATTTTTCTATAAAAGAATTACTCCGCATTCCAGTATTTCTTATCCAGAGCACGGTACTGAACCGCCTCTAAAATATGGGCAGATTCTATAATATCGCTTTCCTCAAGGTCAGCAATTGTTCGGGCAACCTTAAGCACTCTGTCAAAGGCACGTGCCGAAAGGTTAAGCTTATCAAAAGCCTTTTTAAGCACTACCTCTGCCTCATCGCTCATAACACAGATTTTATGCAAAAGTGAAGAGTTTATGCGGGCATTACAGGTAATACCTGTACCCTCAAAACGCTTGTGCTGAATAGCTCTTGCCTTGTTTACACGCTCCTTGATTTTTGCTGAAGGCTCACCGCCCTGAGCCTTTCCGCTAAGCTCGTCATATTCCACGGGAGGCACCTCGATATGAATATCTATTCTATCCAGAAGAGGGCCTGAAACTCTGCCAAGATATCTGTTTATCGCCTTTGGATTACAGGTACATTTTCGTTTGGGATGACCGAAAAATCCGCATGGGCAGGGGTTCATAGCGGCAATAAGCATTACAGAGCAAGGATAGCTTACAGTTGCGTGTACTCGGGACACCGTAACTACACTGTCCTCAACAGGCTGACGCAACACCTCCAACGCCTGACGTGAAAATTCGGGAAGCTCATCTAAAAACAGAACTCCGCCGTGAGCAAGCGACACTTCACCGGGCTTTGGAACTGTTCCTCCGCCTGAAAGTCCCACAGGTGAAACAGTGTGATGAGGACTTCTGAAAGGTCTTGTCCTTACCAAGGATTCACCCTCAGGAAGAACTCCTGCAACAGAGTGGATTTTTGATGTTTCAATCATTTCATCAAAGGTCATATCGGGAAGTATGGAGGGCATACGCTTTGCAAGCATACTTTTGCCTGCACCCGGAGGGCCGATTAACAACACATTGTGGCCGCCTGCGGCGGCAATTTCAAGGGCACGCTTAGCCTCAAGCTGACCTCTTACTTCTGAAAAATCGGGCATAGGTGCATTTATAATACTCTCTGTGTTCGCCTGAGCTTTTTCTATTTGGCTTCTGCCTGTGAGGTGGTTTATAAGCTCAGCAATATCAGTTATGGGATACACCTCTATTCCCTCTACAACTGCACCCTCACAGCCGTTTTTAAAGGGAACGAAAACCGCCTTAAAACCTTTGTCCCTTGCCTTGATAACCATTGGCAAAACGCCGTTTGTAGCCCTTACCTCGCCTGAAAGAGAAAGCTCGCCTATAAATGCAAAATCGGAGATATCACAGCTTAGCTGGTGGGTAGCTTTTAAAAGTGCAATAAGTATGGGTAAATCATAAAGAGGTCCTTCCTTGCGGATGTCCGCAGGGGCAAGGTTTACGGTAATGTGCCTTTCAGGAAATGCAAACCCGCAGTGAATCATTGCGGTACGTACTCTTTCTCGGCTTTCCTTTACGGCTGTGTCAGGCAGGCCTACAATTTCAAAGGCAACTTGTCCGTCTGAAACATCTGCCTCAACCTCTACAATATAGCTATCCATACCAAAAAGGCCCATACTGCAACACTTTACTACCAAAACACTCACCTCAATAATCACTTAATATTTTAATTATACCACCAAATATTGGTGAACACAAATGCTAATTTTGATTTTTTTGGCAAAATACGATAATTTTTTTTACAATTTCTTATATATTTTATAAAATTTTCATTGACTTATCTTATATTTTGCGTTATTATGGTATAAGTATAAAGCGTATAAGAGGTGATGTGTGATGTGCACTGCAGACTGCAATGCCCTCTCTCAGCTTGACGACGCTTTATTATGCTCCTTGGTTTGCAACGGTAACGAGCCGGCCTTTGAGGAAATTATCCACAGGTACAAAGGGCTCATCCGCTTGATTTCTAAGGAATACTCATACCCCGGGTTTGACGTAAACGACTTTATGCAGTTAGGTCTTATGGGACTTTACAGTGCTTGCAAAACCTATAGAAGCGACGGTTCCACAAGCTTTAAGAATTTTGCCGCCGTGTGCATAAAGCGTCGCTACATTTCGCTTGTTCGCTCTCTGTGGAATCAGAAGTCCGTCCCTGCAGATGCTTTCGTTCCTATTGAAGCTCTGGAGGATTCAGCAGGAAGTCAGAATCCCGAAGCTTTGCTTCTTGACAAAGAAGCCGACGACCAGTTCCTTGAGCTTGTTAAAAGCAGGCTTTCTTATATGGAGCTTTGTGCTCTTAAAGGATACGTAAACGGTATGTCATACAGCGAAATTGCCCAAAGCACAGGCCTTGACACAAAGGCAGTGGACAATGCCCTGCAAAGAGTCCGCAAAAAACTACTTAAGTAATATGTCCCGACAAGGATTGGCGGTGCAAATCCGCCACGGGATAAAATATTTATTTTTTCCAAAGCGAGGTAAAATCAAATGTACGAAGACAAGACACTCACTTGCAAAGAATGCGGTAACGAATTTATATTCTCCGCAGGAGAACAGGAATTCTACGCAGAGAAAGGCTTTGTAAATGAGCCCCAGCGTTGCAAGGAATGCAGAATTGCACGCAAGAACGCAACAAGACCTGCAAGAGAGATGTTCACTACCGTTTGCGCTGAGTGCGGTGGCGAAGCAACTATTCCCTTCAGACCTATGGAGGGTAAGGACTACTATTGCAGCGAGTGCTTTGCCAAGAAGAAAGAGGCAGCAGACGCAGAATAATTTTTTCGGACTTTGATTCGAACATATATTATTAGTGAACAGGCACCTTGAGGTTTTCCTCAGGGTGCTTTCTGCTTTTTCTCAAAAGCTCATTTAATTCCTGCAAAAAACAGTAGCAATTTGTCTTACTGTGTGCTATAATATTGTAAATTGATTCTGGAGGTAATTTTTATGGCAAAGGTAACTAAAGATTCTATTATCGGCGATGTTCTTGATATGTATCCCGATACTGCTGAATATTTCTTGGAAATTGGTATGCATTGCTTAGGCTGTCCCTCTGCAAGAGGCGAGTCTATTGAAATGGCTTGTGCTGTTCACGGCACAGATGCAGAGGCTTTAATCGCAAAAATCAATGCGGCAATCGGCGAATAATGCGTCCGCTTTTTACTCTTAACAACCGCCTTGCACTTTGTGCTAAGATGGTTCGTAAGCAGAAACGTATTGCCGACATAGGAACTGATCACGCTTATCTGCCCGTATGGCTTGTCCGTGCGGGCTTTGCGTCATTTGCCCTTGCCTGCGATATTAAGGCTGAGCCTTTAATGCAGGGTCAGCTTACCATAAAAAAATACCACGCCGAGGATTTGGTAGAAACCCGACTTTGCGACGGACTTAGAAGCGTTAACCCCGAGGAAGTTGACGACATAATAATCGCAGGTATGGGCGGTGAGACCATTGTGCATATACTAAGTGATGCACCTTGGCTTAAAGACGAAAGTAAAAATCTTATCCTTCAGCCGATGTCAAAGCACGAGCTTGTTATAGAATATTTATACAAAAACGGCTTTGAGCTTATTGAGCACAAATGCACCGTAGCTGAGGGCAAAATCTACACCGCATTTACTGCAAATTATACAGGCAACTCAACCGAGCCCGATGAAGTTTTCACCTACACAGGACTTTTAAAATCCGATGACGAAAACGACAGAAGGTTTCTTAACTCCACCGTAAACCACCTTGAGAAAAAAGCAAACTCAAACCCCCATTTCGGCAAAATTGCAGATAAAATCAAAGAGAGGTTTTCATTATGACCTTAATAAAAGATATAGTTGAATTTTGCGAAAGCTTTGCTCCCTTTGAAAGTGCCGCAAGCTTTGACAACGTAGGCCTTTTGGTAGGAAGCGAAAACGAAAAAGTTACCAAGGCTCTCCTTGCCCTTGACATTACAAAAGAGGTTGTAGAGGAAGCCGCAGAGCTTAAGGCAGAGCTTATTATAAGCCACCACCCCGTTATTTTTAATCCCCTTAAAAGTATGGATAGTCAGAGTGTGCCTTACCTTCTGGCAAAGAATTCTCTTTCTGCACTTTGCCTGCATACAAACCTTGACATTGCAATTAACACAGGCGTAAACCTCTGCCTTGCAAACACTCTGGAACTTGAGAACATTACCTTTTACGAAGGCGAATTTGTAGTGTCAGGAACTCTTAAAGAAATAATGAGTGCCGAAAGTTTTGCAAAATTTGCAAAGGAAAAGTTAGGCGCACAGGCAGTTTCCTGCACAGTTAAGGATAAGCTTATTAAGAACATTTTTATGTGTAGTGGTGCAGGGGGCAGTGAGTTTATGAAGGCTGTAGAGTTTGGTGCTGATGCCTTTATTACAGGCGAAGCTCACCACCATAATTACTTAGAAAGTATCCACGAAAATGTTCCCCTTATTGTGGCAGGCCATTTTGAAACCGAGGATATTGTTATAGATCCTTTAAAAGAAAAACTCCAAAAAGAATTTACCGAGGTTGAGTTTGTAAAATCAAAAGCCCTTATCTCTCCCCTTTATTTCGTCTGAAATGGAGAAGTAATATGAAACTTAAAACCGCTTTAATTTTCATTTTGGTTTTTCTTTCAGCTCTCCCTCTCATTGCTTTTATTTCCAAAGGCGAAGAGGTATTAACATCTGACGAAGCAGAGGCTATTGCTTTAAATTATGTCAGCAATATTAATAACGGCGAATTTACAGACTGCGAGATTATCGGCACAAAGTATGAAAACGGAATCTGGCAAGTGGGTTTTGGAAGTACCAAAGAAGAATATAAATATATGGCAGGTGGCGGTTTCCCTGTTGTTTTTATAGACGAAACCAACAATAGAAACACAACGCATCTTTACCAAAAATAACCCAACGGCACAGCGTAAAAGCTGTGCCGTTTTTCTTTTTTTACATAGCGACGAAACCTCCGGACGCTTAGTTGTTTCAATTAGACAAAACTGTTGCCGAAACTTTGTTTAGAAAGCTAATTGAAATATATTTAAAAAATTTGCTATTATTTAATTAATAAACAACTTGTTTTTCATGGGCAAGTTAATACAAAAAGGAATACACAAAAACACCCCTTATACCCACGATATGTAAGTTGATTTTTATGGAGGTTTTATTATGAATGCAATCAAAAAAATCCTGTCATTTTCACTTGTAGCTATACTGCTTTTGTCAGTTTTTGCGTTACCTGTAAGTGCTGTTGTACCACTTGACGCTATCGAAGAAAGCTTATATCAAGCAGGTATGCCTGATAATGAGAAAATCACTACCGCCGACGGCTTTATTTATTTTGTTAACCCCGACGGCTCCGCAACTATTTGCGGTGTACCCGATGGCGTAAAAAATATTGTAATCCCATCAGAAGTTGACGGATACACGGTTAAAGCTATCAACTCTCATTGTCAGCGTTTTTCAGGCGGCAAAGATGTGGACTCTTTAACTGTTCCCGATTCAGTTATCTATATCGGCGGATATTCTATGCGTGCATTTGAAAATGCTACCAAAATCAATTTCCCCTCTTCGCTTATTCAGATTGATGATTTAGCATTCTTCCATAATACAGCCTACTACAAAAACCCCGATAACTGGGATAACGGATGTCTTTACATAGGCACCAACCTTGTTTCTTTAAACCAAAACGTACCCGAAACCTTAGTGCTTCGTGAAGACACCACCTGTATTGCAATACGCCCTGTGTACTCCTATTCACCTGCAATGAAACACGTTATCCTGCCCGACCACTTCATCCATGGACTTAACAACCTCCCTTTAGGCTCATCTGTTGAAACTGCCGTAATTCCCGGCGGGCTTGAGGTAATTCCCGATTATATGTTCTCAGGATGTTCAAGTCTTACAGATGTCAATATAGGAGACAGCATCACAACTATCGGCTTTGCTTCTTTCAGAGGTTGTGCAAGCCTTGATGAAATAACAATTCCCGATTCTGTAACCAACATCGATACAGATGCTTTTACAAACTGCGAAAGTCTTAAACAGATTTACGTGCCTGCAACAGTTTCTTCTATTGACGAGCATGCTTTAGGCTATGAACGTTACACTTACTACGATTATTCAACTAAAGATTGGGAAACAAAGCACAGACTATACCTGGACTTTACAATTTGCGGAGAGTACGGCTCTGCTGCTCACGAATATGCTCAGAAAAACAACATCCCATTTATTGCTTCTGAAAATGAAAGCAAACCCACAATTTCAAGCGTAGACGAAGCTTGTTTCGGCAAAATAGGAGACGCAGATACCAACCGTAAAATAAACGTTAAGGATGCTACCGCAATTCAGAAGCATTTGGCTAACATTCAAGCACTTTCTGAAAATGGAGAGCTTCTGGCAGACGTTAACGGTGACGGCAAAATCTCTATTAAGGATGCTACTTCTATCAGCAAGTACATTGCAAAAATTGACATATCCGACCCCGTAGGCGAAACAACAGACCACCGCCTTTTTGTACACGTTTACGGTAAAAAGGGTATGGAATGGAACTGGACAGGCAACTACAAGTTCTACTTTCACTATTATAATGAAGAGTATGGAGATATGATTGAATATCCCGGTGTAGCAGGCGAATACGACGCTATTGCAGGCGGTTGGGGAGCATACATTCCTGTTGAAGCCAATTATGTAAGCTTCAGTTTTGGAGAATTCCACACAATCAATATGCCTGTGCCCGATAACGACGCAATGCTGGGTGTACCCGGAGAAAGCGTTGGAGTATACTTGTACGACTGCATCTGGCAGGAAATTAAGTAAAAATCATATTCCCATCAATAAATGAGCTGATAACAGCTTGTAAATTTATTGAATATAGCAAATAGTATAAGTCGGGATAAATAAAACTATTACCTGTAACCCTAATTAAATAATTGGAGTGAGGAAATATGGAAGATAAAAATAGTTCAAATGAGTTAAATTCCGATAAACCTTGGAATCCCCAAAAACCTTGGCTTCCTGACCCTTCGGTTTTTAAGGGAACTTGGAGAGAGGATTGGAGAATTACGGGGCAAGAAGGATATTTGTTAAATTCCAGTTTACAGTATGTTACATACTCACGGGAACTTTGCGTAGACGATTTTTTGCAGTGCGAGTTTTGCTGGGATAAATTTGACGAAGACCCTGAACACCCCAAAAAAGCGTACTATGAACCAAAAAAGAAATGTTGGATTTGCGAGGAATGTTTTCAGGATTTTAAAGAGCATTTCCATTGGACAGTAGAAAAAACATAATAAACACAAAGGTGTAAAAATAAAAACCATAACCACCCTTTTTGCGGGCGGTTATGGTTTTTTTGTTAAAATCAGCTTTATATTTCACCAAAATTTCAAATTTCTTAAAAAACTGAAAAATAAGTGTAACAAAATATGCAAAAAAGATTGCAAACACCACTACATTTTGATATAATTATTTCGTATAAGTGTAACTATATCTCAAAATATTGTGTTTAAGGTGATTTTGTGCGAATCCGTAAAAAGAAATGGGCAATGCCTGAGCTTGATGCCTGCGACTTTTTTGTTAAAAACCCTGAGGAATATAAAGGCAAATGGGCAGGCTTTTTTGCCAAAAATCAGCCTATAGAGCTTGAAGTAGGCTGTGGCAAGGGTACCTTTGTGGCTGAAAAAGCTTTCCGCAACCCTGACGTTAACTTCATTGCAATGGACATTAAAAGCGATATGCTTGGCGTTGGCAGACGCAACATTGTAAAACGCTTTGAAGAAAGCTCAAGAGAAATTGACAACGTTGCTCTTGTAGCTTTTAACGTTGACCAGATTTTTAAGGTTATCTCGGAAGATGACAAAATTGATAAGATTTACATAAACTTCTGTAACCCTTGGCCAAGAGGCAAGCACAACAAACGTCGTCTTACCCACCCCACCAAGCTCAATCTTTACAAAAGCTTTCTTAAAAAGGGTGGCGAAATTCACTTTAAAACAGACAACGACGAGCTTTTTGAAGACAGTCTTCTATACTTTGAAGAGTCAGGCTTTGAGCTTGTGAAAATTGTCCGTGATTTACACAATAGCGACGTTGAGGGTAACATCGTTACCGAGCATGAAAAGATGTTCTCCGACGAAGGAATACTTATTAAATATCTTATGGCAAAACTTCCTGAATAAAGGTGTTTTATTGTGAAAAAGAAATTACTGAGCCTTCTGCTTGCATCTGCTATGGGGCTTTCTATGGCGGGGTGCAGTTCTGTAGGGCTTTCTGTAGATAATTTAATGCATCCTCCCAAGGCTGTAGGCGACAAGGCTGAAATTCAGGCGTTGGTCGACTCGGTTGCAGGCGAGGGTCACACCCTTAAATATCCCCAAAGCGGAAATTACCGCTCTGCCATTACTATGAAAGACATTGACTCTGATAATATTGAAGAGGCAATCGCCTTTTATCAGCCTGTGGGCGACATTGCCACGGTGCATATGCTTATTATGGACAGTATTAACGACGAGTGGCAGACAGTAGGCGACTTTAAAAGCCAGAGCACAGCAGTTGAAAGCATCAACTTCTGCGACCTTGACGGCAACGGCATTTCAGAAATCGCCACAAGCTGGAAAACCTATAACGCAAGCCTTAACCAGATATCCCTTTATATTTATGAGGATAATAACGTAAGGGAGGTTTCGTCAGAGCACACCTCTTCAAACGTGCTTACAGGTGACTTTACCGCAAATGAAGGCGAAGAGCTTTTGCTCCTTTCTCTTTTCTCAACAGAAAAAGAGGCAACCGCCGCTTTGCTTGACCTAAGCGAAAACAAAAGCGACCTTGAAACCCTGGGTACTGCTCCCCTTAATCCTGATGTTGTTTCTTACAGCCAGCTTTTAGTAGGTAATATTTTTGAAAATCAGGTAGGTGCTGTTATTGACGGTTGCACCCAGACAGGAGAGTATAACACTCAGCTTCTCTATTTCAACACATACTTTAATTCTCTGGAGCATATAAGCTTTACGGAAAATGTACCTTATAACCAAAAGCTTCGTTCCTACCCTGTTATGTCTGAGGATATTAACGATGATGGAATTATTGAGGTTCCTGCCGCCTTTAAGCTTAGTATAGAAAAAGACCGCACCGATGTGGTTGCGGCGGCTGACCTTTACTGGTGTCAGCAAACCTCATCAGGCACGGTGCTTCTGATTTCTCATCAGGCTGCAAGCTTTGCCTACGGCTTCACCTTTGAAGTTCCCGAAAGTTGGGAAGGTAAATTCACCGCCCTTACCAATTACGAAACAAATGAGGTCACCTTCTTCGAGTGGACAGGCAGTAAAACCGCTGACGTTCTGCTGACTGTTAAAATCTTCGAAAAAGACAAAGGCGAGGATATGTCAGGCTACAATGGACTTTCTGAAACCGACGACCGCGTTTATACCTTTAAAATTCCTGAGGGCGACAATCCTCTTATTTTAACCCAGCGTGAAATTAAATCTGCTTTTGAGCTTATGTGATTTTTATAAAGACTTTTTGTGAAAGGTGGGTAATCCATATGAAAAAAATTCTTGTTTGCGAAGACGAGGCGGCTATCCGCGATTTTGTGGTTATCAACTTACGCCGTGCAGGCTACGAGGTTGTAGAGGCTGACTGCGGCGAGGCTGCTTTGCAAAAATACGAAGAACACGGCGGCGACTTTGACGTTGCTATCCTTGATATTATGATGCCGGGCATTGACGGCTTGCAGGTTTGCAAGGAGCTTAGAAACAAAAACGGCTCTATCGGCATTATTATGCTTTCTGCCAGAACTCAGGAAATGGACAAGGTAACAGGTCTTATGCTTGGTGCTGACGACTATGTTACAAAGCCCTTCTCTCCCTCTGAGCTTACTGCCAGAGTTGACTCCTTGTATCGCCGTGTGGCTCTTGCCGAGCAGAAGGCTGAAAACAACTTTAAAGAAGAGCTTAAGTCAGGTATCTTTACTCTTAACCTGCGTAACCGCACTCTTGTAAAGAGCGGTACTGTTATTGAGCTTACTCAGGTTGAGTTCCAGATTATGGAATACTTCTTCTCTAACCCTCAGACTGCTCTGGACAGAACAGACATCCTCAACCACGTATGGGGCGAGGCTTATGTTGGCGAAGAAAAGATTGTTGACGTTAACATAAGAAGACTGAGAATGAAGGTAGAGGACGAACCCTCTAACCCAAAATACATTGTTACTGTTTGGGGCTTAGGCTACAAATGGGACGCATAACCGTTAGCCACGGTGGGCGATTCCGCCTTTGGCAGGTTAGCCACCTGCAAGGCATTTCCGCCTTTGGACAGGTTCATTTAAAAATCAACTTACTGTAACGGCGGGAATAAACCTTTTGTCGGGCAATTGTGCCCTGAAACTACAATCGCACGCATAGCGTGCCACCACACCTCTTACCTATTCACTATTAACTATTCACTATTATTGGGGGACGGCAAATGTTTAAAGGCATTACCAAGCGTTGGGTACTTAACACATTGCTTGTTGTTATAGTTGTTGTTTTGTTTGTTGTGTTCTGCCTTTCCTATGCCGTCAGAATTTACTACTATAACTCAGTAAGTCAGACCTTAAGTGCTGAAAGCGCAGAGTTTGCAAGTGTTCTGGAGGATTACACCTCCGACTCCTCTGCTTTTGCATCTACAGCAAGAATTTACGTAGAAAACTTCGACGGCAAAGAAAAAATGGAGATTACAGCCATAGATGCCCGAGGCAACATTATTATTACCTCCACAGGCTTTACTCCCGACTCTACCGAGCAAATGCCCGATTACCAAAAGGCAACGGCAGAAAACTTAAGCTTTTATGAATGGACAGGCAAGCTTTCGTCAAATGAAAACGTCAAAGCTGTAACACGCCTTGTAAAAAATTCAGAGGGCGAATGCGTTGGTGCCGTAAGGTGCATTATTTCTCTTGCTGACATCGACCGCACAATAAACGTAGCCATTGCTATTTTCTGCGGTGTCGGTATTCTGATTATTTCGCTGGTTATTTTCTCGGGTCTTTACTTTATCCGTTCAATTGTTAACCCTGTAAGAGAGCTTTCTGAAACTGCTAAAAAAATTGCACAGGGCGACTTTAACACAAAAATCGAAAAGACTCACGACGACGAAATCGGTGATTTGTGCGACTCTATCAACAACATGGCAACTGAACTGGGAGCCGCCGAAAGACTTAAAAATGACTTTATCTCCAGCGTTTCTCACGAGCTGAGAACTCCTCTTACCGCTATTAAGGGCTGGGCTGAAACAATGCAGTACTGCGGCACTGTAGATAAAGAAACCTTTGATAAGGGTATGGATATTATCGTTAAGGAGTCCTCTCGTCTTACCTCTATTGTTGAAGAGCTTCTGGATTTCTCCCGCCTTCAGAGCGGCAGAATGGTAATTATGAAAGAAAAGCTGGATGTTTTAGCCGAGCTTGACGAGGTTCTTTATATGATGAAGGAAAGAGCCATAAGTGAAGAAAAGCATCTTCTTTATGACAAACCCGAGGCTATGCCTCCTGTTTTCGGCGACAAAAACAAGCTGAGGCAGGTGTTTATAAATATTATCGACAACGCCCTTAAATACACTCAGAGCGAAGGCGTTGTGGGTATCCAAGTTTTAGACTGCAGCAAGTTTGTACACATTGTGGTAACAGACACAGGCTGTGGTATTGCTCCTGATGATTTACCAAGAATTAAAGACAAATTCTACAAGGCAAACCAGAATGTCCGCGGTTCGGGCATTGGTCTTGCTATTGCAGACGAAATTATTGCTCTGCACGATGGTAGTCTTGATATCGAAAGCGGAATAGGCGTAGGTACAACAGTTACCATTGCTATTCCCGTTGCAGAGGACTAAGAAAGGAAGGTATGTGTTATGGCACAGGAAAAAACAAAAAAAATTACATCCATAGGCGGCAGTGCCCTTATTGAGGGCATTATGATGCGAGGCCCCAAGAAAACCGTGGTGGCTGTCCGCACCGCCCCCGATAAAATCGAAACTGAAGATCTTGAGGTTAAAACCCTAAGCTGCAAAAGCAAATTCTTCAGAATCCCCTTTATCCGCGGAATCGTAGGTATGATTGACTCGTTGAAGCTCAGCTACAAATCCCTTATGCTTTCAGCAAACAAGGCAATCGACTCTATCGAGGTAGAGGAAGAAAGCATGAGCAAATTCGAAAAGTGGCTCAATGATAAATTAGGTGAAAAGCTTATGAACGTTGTTATGACAATTGCCTCAGTTTTAGGCGTTGCCTTGGCGGTTGTTCTTTTCATCTGGGTGCCCTCTCTCCTTTATGGTTTACTTCAGCCCCTTCACCCTGCTTTTGACAATCAGCTTTTACGCTCTACTTTTGAGGGCGTTTTAAGAATTGCTCTTTTCTTAGGCTACATAATCATTGTTTCCCAGATGGAAGATATGAAGCGTGTGTTTATGTACCACGGTGCCGAGCATAAAACTATTTTCTGCTATGAAGCTGACGAAGAGCTTACAGTTGAAAACGTAAGAAAACACAAGCGTTTTCATCCCCGCTGCGGCACAAGCTTTATGATTATTATGCTTCTTTTAGGCATTTTAATCGGCCTGTTTGTTCCCTCTTTTGCCTATCTGGGCATTTGGGGCACAGTGCTGAGAGCCGGAATTAAAATCCTGCTTTTACCTCTTACTGTTGGCATCGGCTATGAGCTTATTAAGCTTTGCGGTAAATATGACAACTGGTTCACTCGTATTATTGCCGCTCCCGGTATGTGGGCTCAGCGTATTACCACCCGTGAGCCTGACGACTCTATGATTGAAATTGCAATCGCCGCCATTACTCCCGTAATTCCCGACGACGGCTCTGACATTGTAAACAAGGGTTGCTGTAATTAAAAATGAAAATTTGTGACGGCTTTAATTTAATCAGAAAAAAGCTCACCGAGGCAGGAGCAGAGTCTCCTGCCTTTGATGCATCAGAGCTTATTTCCTTTGTACTTAATACTCCTTACTCCCCTGCTCTTGATAAGGAAAAGGAGCTTACCGCAGAAGAGCTTAACACTCTTATTTCCTACGCAGAAAGGCGCTCAAAAGGCGAGCCTTTGCAGTATATTTTAGGTCAGTGGGAATTTTACGGCTTTCCCTTTAAAGTAGGCAAAGGCGTGCTTATTCCAAGGGATGACACCGAGGTAGCCTTAAGGGCAGCTTTTCCTCACCTTGACAATACAGACAAACCGAAAATCTTAGATTTATGTGCAGGAAGCGGCACTTTAAGTGTTACCCTTAAGAAGCTTTACACTGAAGCAGAAGTTACTGCTGTTGAGCTTTCAGAGGATGCATTTTACTATTTAAAGGAAAATGCAAAGCTCAATGAAACTGACATAAACCTTATTAACGGTGACATATTTAATGTATACGAAAAATTTGCGGACAGGTACTTTGACCTTATTATTTCAAATCCGCCATATCTTACCACCGATGAGCTGAGCTCAATGCAAAAGGAGCTTTACTTTGAGCCGACTATGGCCCTTGACGGCGGTGAGGACGGCCTTGACTTTTACCGCAGGATAATTCCTCTTTATTCGCCCAAACTAAAGGTAGGCGGTCAGCTTATTTTTGAGCTTGACGGTAACGAAGCAGAATACACAAAATCCCTTATGGAAGCCGAAAATTACAATGATATTGAGATTTTTGACGACTTAGGCGGCATCCACAGGGCGATAAAAGGGACTTTGTTCGAAATTTAGAAAATTTGTTCGAGGATTTTACCCTGTTTTTATTGATTTTAAGAAAAGTTTATTTTATAATATTGTTGTATTAAAAAACACAACCCCGAGAGGAGAAATAAATATGGCACTTGATAAAAATAAAGCATTAGAAACCGCCTTAGGTCAGATTGAAAAGCAGTTCGGCAAGGGTGCGGTTATGCGTCTTGGTCAGAACTCCACACTTAACGTTGAGCACGTTTCCACAGGCTCACTTTCTCTTGACATTGCTCTTGGCATCGGCGGTTTACCCCGAGGCAGAATTATTGAGATTTACGGACCTGAGTCCTCAGGTAAAACCACACTTTCTCTTCACTGTATTGCAGAAGGTCAGAAAGACGGCGGCAACGTTGCTTTCATCGACGTTGAGCACGCACTTGACCCTGTTTATGCTTCTAATTTAGGCGTAGATGTTGATTCTCTTTTAGTTTCTCAGCCCGACACAGGTGAGGATGCTTTGGAAATTGCCGAGGCTCTTATCCGCTCAGGTGCTATTGACGTTATTGTTATCGACTCAGTTGCAGCTCTTGTTCCCAAGGCTGAAATTGAGGGCGATATGGGCGACAGCCACGTTGGTCTTCAGGCAAGACTTATGTCTCAGGCTCTTCGTAAGCTTGCAGGTGCTATTTCCAAGTCCAACTGCGTTGCAATTTTCATCAACCAGTTAAGAGAAAAGGTTGGCGTTGTTTACGGTAACCCCGAGGTTACTCCCGGCGGCCGTGCACTTAAGTTCTACAGCTCAGTTCGTCTTGAAGTAAGACGCGGCGAAATCCTTAAGCAGAATGGCGAAATGCTTGGCTCACGCACACGCGTTAAGGTTGTAAAGAATAAGATTGCTCCTCCCTTTAAAGAGGCAGAGTTTGACATTATGTACGGCGAGGGTATCTCCCGCGTTGGCGAGCTTGTAGACCTTGCAGTTAAAGCTGATGTTATCCAGAAGGCCGGTGCATGGTTCAGCTACGGCGAGCGTCGCCTTGGCCAGGGCAGAGATAACGTTAAGATTCTTTTCCAGCAGGAGCCTGAGCTTGCCGCTGAAATTGAAAAGAAGCTTTGGGAAAATATCGACAAGCTTACAGCAAAGCCCGGCAAAACCGCTAAAGCAGCCGCAAAGGCTGTAGATGCAGCACCCGCTGAAGCACCAAAATCCCCAGGTGCTAAAATCGACATTTTAGTTGAAGACTAATGATTATTACAGCAATTGAACCCCGTCGCAAATCCCTTTCGGCGATTTACATCGACGGGGAATTTGCCTTAAAGCTGGATACCGAAACCGTTCTTTCTGAGCGCCTTAAGGTAGGCGAGGAGATTGACGACGACAGGCTCCTTGAGCTTATCAAAGCCTCAGATGCAAGACGTGCCAAAGAAAAGGCGTTGTGGCTTATTTCCTACCGCGATCACTCTGAGGGCGAGCTGAGGCAAAAGCTTTCCAAAGACTTTGGCGAAGAAGCCGTTGACAAATCCGTGGAAAGGCTTATGGAATTAGGGCTTATAAACGACGAAAACTTTGCAAAAAAATATGCCGAAAGCTTAAGCCATAAGCATTTGTCACAAAGGCAGATTCAGCAGAAGCTCAGGCTTAAAGGCTTGGACCGCGACTTAGCCAATGAAACCGTTGAGGACTTAGACCTTGACGAAAAGGAAGAAATCCGAGCTCTTATAGAGAAAAAATATATACGCAAGCTCTCTAATGATGCCGACTTAAGGCGTACAGTCGCCGCGTTGCAAAGGCGTGGTTTTGGCTACTCTGACATTAAGGCTGTAATAAATGAGTTTGCAGAATTTGAAGAATACTGATTATTCCGAGGGAAAATTATGAGTGAAAATATCAAGGTGTCTATCGTGTCCTTAGGCTGTGCCAAGAACCGTGTAGATGCAGAAATGATGCTTTATAAATTAAAGGAAGCAGGCTTTGTCTTAAAAGACGACCCTGCCGACGGTGATGCTGTTATTATAAACACCTGCGGTTTTATTGAAAGTGCAAAGCAGGAAAGCATAGAGGAAATCTTAGAGCTTGCAAAGCTTAAGGAAGAGGGCAAAATCAAGGCTCTCATCGTAAGCGGTTGCCTTGCCGAAAGATATAAAGCAGATATCAAAAAAGAAATGCCCGAGGTAGACGCTGTTATTGGTCTTGGTGCCAACGGCGATATTGTTGAGGCTGTGAAGAAGGCTCTTAATAAGGAAGACTTCGAGTCTTTCCCCGACAAAGAGCTTATGCCCCTTGATGACAAACGTATCGGCTCAACCCTTCCCCATTATGCTTATCTTAAGGTTGCCGACGGTTGCGACAATAAATGCACCTACTGTGCAATTCCTATGATTAGAGGCCGTTTCCGCTCCCGTACTATGGAAAGCATTTTAGCTGAGGCTAATGAGCTTGCAGACCGTGGCGTTAAAGAGCTTAACGTAATCGCTCAGGACACCACACGCTACGGCGAAGATATTTACGGCAAGCTTATGCTTCCCGAGCTTTTAAAAGAGCTCGCCAAAATTGAGGGTATAGAGTGGATTCGCGTTCTTTACTGCTATCCCGACAGAATAACAGACGAGCTTATTGACACCATTGCAAATGAAGATAAAATTCTTAAGTACATAGACTTACCCTTGCAGCATTGCAACGAGCGTGTTTTAAAGGCGATGAACCGCAGAGGCTCTAAAGAAAGTCTTACTGCTTTAATAAATAAAATCCGCGAAAGAATCCCCGGCGTTGTTCTTCGCACAACTCTTATTACAGGCTTCCCCACTGAAACAGACGAAGAATTCGACGAGCTTGCAGAGTTTGCAAAAGAGCTTAAGTTTGAACGTCTGGGATGCTTCCCGTATTCTACCGAAGAAGATACTCCTGCCGCAGAGCTTGAGCAGGTTGACAAAGACATAAGAGGCTACCGTGCAGACGCAATTATGCGTAGTCAGGAGCTTGTTATGGAAGACTACTGCCAGTCAAAAATCGGCTCTACAGTTAAGGTCCTTGTAGAAGGCTTCGACAGATATGCCGAATGTTTCTTCGGCAGAAGCTATGCCGATGCCCC
>JAZTWD010000001.1:0-4751 GCA_045635685.1 Ruminococcus sp. | reverse complement strand
GTTGTTATCCACTACGCAAAGAATGCTGCAAAAGCAGGCCTTGACGGCGTAGTTTGCTCTCCTCTTGAGGCCGGTAAGGTACATGCAAACTGCGGTGAGAAGTTCCTCACAATTACTCCCGGCGTTCGTTTTGCAGATGGCGACATTGGTGACCAGAAGAGAGTTATGACTCCTGCTCAGGCTAAGGAAATCGGCTCTGACTATATCGTAGTAGGCCGCCCCGTAACTGCCGCTGAGGACCCTGTAGCCGCTTATAACCGTTGCGTTGCAGAATTTTGTGACTAATCAGAACATATAAATAAAAGATAAGGAGATAAATATTATGCAGAAGCATATAGCAAAAGATTTACTTTCTATTAAAGCAGTTTTCTTCCGTCCCGAAGAGCCCTTCACATGGGCAAGCGGTATCAAAAGCCCTGTTTACTGCGACAATCGCTTAACTCTCACAGCTCCCAAGGTTCGTACAGACGTTGAGGAAGGTCTTGCAAAGTTAATTAAAGAAAATTACCCCGAGGCTGAGGTGCTTATGGGTACATCTACAGCAGGTATTGCTCACGCAGCTATTACTGCTCACCTTCTTGATATGCCTATGGGTTATGTAAGAAGCGGTGCAAAAGACCACGGCAGACAGAACCAGATTGAAGGTAAGCTTGAGAAGGGCCAGAAGGTTGTAGTTGTTGAGGACCTTATCTCCACAGGCGGCAGCGTTATCGAGGTTGTTGACGTTCTTCGTGAGGCTGGTGCTGAGGTTTTAGGTATTGTTTCTATCTTCACTTACGGTATGCAGAAGGGTCTCGACAGACTTGCAGCTGCTAACGTTAAGAACATTTCTCTCACAAACTTCGACGTTATTGCTGAGGTTGCTGCTGAGGAGGGTTACATCAAGGATGAGGACATCGTTCGTCTTATCACTTTCCGCAATAATCCCTCTGACGAAAGCTGGATTACAGCAAAGGCATAAGCTATGAAAAGCCTTATTGATATTTTAGATTTTACCGTTGAAGAGATTGACGAGCTTTTGAGTGTTGCCAACGACATTATCGCACAGCCCCAAAAGTACAGCGAAATGTGTAAAGGCAAAAAGCTTGCTACACTTTTCTTCGAGCCTTCAACACGCACAAGGCTTAGCTTTGAAGCCGCTATGTATGAGCTTGGCGGTAATGTTCTCGGATTTTCTGAGGCTGGATCTTCTTCCTCTTCTAAGGGCGAAAGCGTAGCCGATACAGCCAAGATGATCAGCTGTTATGCCGATATTATTGCAATGCGTCACCCAAAAGAAGGTGCACCTTTGGTAGCAGCACAGAACGCTTCAATCCCTGTTATCAACGCAGGTGACGGCGGTCATAATCATCCCACCCAGACCCTGACCGATTTGCTTACAATCAACAGGGAAAAGGGTAGATTTGAGAACCTCAAAATCGGCTTCTGCGGTGACCTTAAGTTCGGCAGAACTGTGCATTCTCTTATAAATGCAATGAGCCGTTATGAAGGCAACACTATATATCTTGTTTCTCCTACAGAATTAAAACTTCCCGATTACGTTAAAAAAGACGTTCTGGATAAAAAGAACATCAAGTATGTAGAGACCCAGAGTTTAGATGACGTTATGCCTGAGCTTGACATTCTCTATATGACCCGTGTTCAGCGAGAGCGATTCTTTAACGAAGAGGAGTATTTACGCCTTAAGGACAGATATATTTTAGTCCCCGAAAAGCTTGATTCGGCAAAAGAGGACTTGATCATTATGCATCCCCTTCCCAGAGTAAACGAAATAAGCGTTAAGGTGGATGACGACAAACGTGCCTGCTACTTCCGTCAGGCTCTTTACGGCAAGTACATCCGTATGGCGCTTATCCTCAAACTTCTTAAGGAGGCTCAGTCAATATGAATATAGACTCCATTAAGGACGGTTTTGTAATTGATCATATTACAGCAGGCAGAGGTATGCGTATTTACGAGCTTTTAGAGCTCTCTAAGCTTGATGTACCTGTGGCAATTATTACCAACGCAGGCAGTAAAAAAATGGGCAAAAAGGATATTATCAAAATTGACGGCAATGTGCCTTTAAGTCTTGAGGTTATCGGTTATGCCGACCCTAAGGTAACTGTTAATGTTATCAAAGATTCAAAGCTTACCGAAAAGCTTACAATTCCTATGCCTGAAACTCTTACAAACGTAATTTTCTGCAAAAATCCCAGATGCATTACTTCTGTTGAGCAGGAGCTTAACCACGTTTTCAAGCTTACAGATAAGGACGAAAACGTTTACCGCTGCATCTACTGCGAGTCTAAATCTGATTTGTAATGCAGATTTTTCTTGTTGCTCTTTTCCTTCAGATATGTTATAATCACCTTGTAACCTGACAAGAAGATTTTTCTGACGGAAAGGCAACAGTAATTAAAAATAAATCCGCCATATTTATATATGGCTTAATAATGCTGTTTTTTCGCCATATCCTTCTTTTAGGATATGGCGATTATTTTTTTGGAGGGAAAATATGCAAACCCGTGTAGCAGTAATGAGCATTATCGTAGAAAATCCCGACTCTGTGGAGGAGTTAAACGCCCTTTTACACACCTTCAGCCAATACGTTATCGGCAGAATGGGCATCCCTTACAGAGATAAAAACATAAGCATAATAAGCGTTGCAGTTGATGCTCCCCAAAACGAGATTTCTGCCCTTAGTGGTAAAATAGGCAAGCTTAAGGGTGTTAGCATCAAAACCGCTTTCTCAGGAGTGATTTCAAGTGAACAGCCTTAAACTCTTAGATATACTTTTTGAAAATCAAAGCCTGACTTTAGAAGAATATAAGTTTCTCATAGACGATTTTAACGCTGAAAATGCAGACTACGCCGCACACCGTGCGGTAGAAAAACGCACACAAATTTACGGCAATTCTGTTTTTATCCGCGGACTTATTGAGATAAGCAATATTTGCAAAAACGATTGTTACTACTGCGGAATCCGTTGCAGTAACAAAAATGCCGATCGTTACCGTCTTAGTAAAGAAGTTATTCTTAATTGCTGTGATGTTGGCTACAGCTTAGGCTTTCGCACCTTTGTAATGCAGGGTGGAGAAGACCCTTATTATACTGATGAAATTATTTCTGATATAGTTAGCACTATTAAAGAAAAGTATCCCGACTGTGCTGTAACCCTTTCCTTAGGCGAACGCACAAAAGAAAGCTACCAAAAGCTTTTTAATGCAGGTGCCGATAGATACTTACTTCGTCACGAAACCGCTGACCGTTGCCACTACAGTAAGCTTCACCCTGAAAACCTTACTTTAGAAAACCGAATGGATTGTCTTAAAAATCTGCGTAAAATCGGCTTTCAGGTAGGTTGCGGTTTTATGGTAGGTTCACCTTACCAGACTTCAGAGCATATTGCAAAAGACCTTAAATTTATCGAAGAATTTAAGCCCGATATGTGCGGCATTGGCCCTTTTATTCCTCATAAAGACACACCGTTTAAGGGTTTTTCAGCCGGAAGCTCTTCTCTTACCTGCTATCTTCTCTCCATAGTTCGTCTTATTCATCCTGCGGTGCTTCTTCCTGCTACCACAGCCTTGGGAACTTTAGAGCAAAACGGCAGGGAAAAGGGGATTTTAGCAGGGGCAAACGTAGTAATGCCTAATCTTTCTCCCGAAAGAACCCGTGCTAAGTACGAGCTTTATAACAATAAACTTTCCACAGGTGCCGAGTCGGCAAACGGACTTGAGGCACTTCGTGAAAATCTGAATGCAATCGGCTATAAAATTGAGGTAAGCCGAGGCGATGTTAAAAAGTAAATTACCGAAAGGAAGATATATATGAGTAACTATAACGTAAAATCTATGAAAGCAGAGGAGTTCATAAGCGACGCTGAAATCCGCGATACCCTTGAATATGCCGAAGCCAATAAAAATAATGTTGAGCTTATTGACTCAATTTTAGAAAAAGCAAAGCCCCAAAAAACCGCCACAGGTTATGTGTGCAATGGCCTTACTCATCGTGAGGCTTCAGTCCTTCTTGCCTGCGAAATCCCCGAAAAGGTTCAGGAGATTTATAAAATTGCCGAGGACATCAAGCTTAAATTCTACGGCAACCGAATTGTTATGTTTGCTCCTCTTTATCTTTCAAACTACTGTGTAAACGGCTGTGTTTACTGCCCTTATCACCTTAAAAACAAGAGCATCGCCCGCCGAAAACTCACTCAGGAAGAGGTAAAGGCAGAGGTTATTGCCTTACAGGATATGGGCCACAAGCGACTTGCCATTGAAGCAGGCGAAGACCCTAAAAATAATCCCATTGAGTATATTCTGGAGTGCATTAACACTATTTACAGCGTAAATCATAAAAACGGAGCTATACGCCGTGTTAACGTTAACATTGCGGCAACTACCGTTGAAAATTACCGCAAACTCCGTGATGCAGGCATCGGTACATACATACTTTTTCAGGAGACTTATCATAAAGAAAGCTATCTTCAGCTTCATCCCACAGGTCCCAAGCACGATTATGATTATCACACCGAAGCAATGGACAGAGCTATGGAAGGCGGAATCGACGACGTTGGTTTAGGCGTTCTTTTCGGTCTGGAGCTTTATAGGTATGAGTTTGCAGGTCTTTTAATGCACGCTGAGCATCTTGAGGCTGTTCACGGTGTTGGTCCTCACACCATAAGCGTTCCCCGACTTAAAAAGGCTGACGACATTGACCCCGACCAATTTGACAACGGCATTTCGGACGATATTTTTGAAAAAATTATT